>DASVCQ010000043.1:0-11407 GCA_036381535.1 Patescibacteria group bacterium
CAACAGTACTTGATGCACTGGCACAAGCTAAATTAGGAGACAAAAATCAAAGGCATTACCTAGAAGATGCATACAATAGAACTTCTGATTTGGGACTTATTGCTAGGAATCTCTGGGCCTCAAAAAACCCTGTTGAGGCAGTGGAAAAAGTAGAGAAATTGGAAGTAATTGTAGGGCATCCTATACGCTCTGAGCTTTGTGAAAGACTTCCTAATCCTCAAAAAACAATTGAGAAAATGGGGACAGTAGATAGCCAGCCCAAATATGATGGATTTAGAGTCCAAATTCATAAGGATGGAGATACTATTTCTCTTTTTTCAAGAAATCTAGAAAATATGACGCATATGTTTCCTGAGCTTATTCAGGCAGCAAAGCGTCAAATTAAGGCAAAAAGTGCAATTTTGGACTCTGAGGCACTGGCCTACAATCCTGAGTCTGAGGAATTTTATCCTTTCCAAGAAACAACAAAAAGACGCAGAAAATACAATATTGAGGAAATGGCAAAAAGTCTACCTTTAAAGGCATTTGTTTTTGATATTTTGTACAAAAATGGCAAGCCACTTTTGTCTGAGCCTCTTTCAAAACGACTCGAGATTCTCAAAGAGACTTTAGAGACGGATGATGTTCTTTTCCCGGCCCAAACAACAACTGTTTCTGATGCCAAAAAGCTTTCACTTCTACTGGATGATGCAATTACAAAAGGACTTGAGGGGATAGTGGTCAAAAAATTGTCCAGTCCATATGAAGCAGGAGGACGAAATTTTAATTGGGTTAAGCTGAAGCGTCATCAAACAGGAGAATTAAAAGACACCATAGATTGCGTTATTTTGGGCTATATTTACGGGCGGGGGAAAAGGACTGCTTTTGGTGCAGGAGCGCTTCTAGTGGGCGTCTATGACTCCAAAAACGATACATTTGTAACGGTTAGCAAAATTGGGACAGGGCTAAGCGATGAAGAGTGGAAAAGCATAAAAGAGAGGTCAAAAGGTCTTGAGTCAGACCATAAGCCAGCCCGTATAGAATCTGTAATTACTCCGTCTGTCTGGCTAAAGCCGGAAATTGTTATTGAAGTCTTGGCGGACGAGATAACCAGAAGCCCAATTCATACGGCAGGAGCAAGTCGTCAGTCGCAAGTCGAAAGTCGTGAGCAGTCAGAAGAAAAACATATATCCAAAGATAATGACCAACGACTAGTGACCAGCGACCAAGCGGGCTATGCTCTTAGATTCCCAAGGTTGGTATCTTTTAGGGATAAAGATAAGAAAGCAGAGGATGCAACTTCGGTAAAAGAACTTATTGAAATGTACAACGAACAAGGGGCAAAATAACCACAGGTCTTATAGTTTGATTTCCCAAAAATTTGTGATATAATTCCCAGATGGCACGAAAAGATATCTGGGTGGATAGGCTCAAAAAATTCTCAGAAGCCCACACGTACTTTCCTGTTGTTAGATGGGAAGTTTCTCCTGAGGCACAGCAATTTCTCTCAAAAAGTAGTGGAACTCTTGTTATTGCAGGAAATATGCCTGATAAAGTAGCAAGCGGAAAAGACAGATATCAAGATACACCTGAGAGATGGCATGCTCAAAAAGCTGCGATTGACCTTGAATTTGAAGAATGGTCACGGGAAATGATTGGAAGTGGCCAGAAAACTCTTACTGTTGCGCTTTGCTCAGGTGCAAGAGGGGTTGACTTGGATACTTACGAAACGATTCAGAGGAAAAGGGCAGAAGTTAGAGACCAAGGTATCAAAATTCAGGTAATTTCCTTCTTGCCACTTGAGGTTGATTCTTTTAGGAAAGAGTCTGTTGAGGGAAGTATAAGGGAAAAAGAATATGTCAAACTTTTTCAAGACTTACTAACAGATCCTGATGCAATTGTTCATCAGCCTCAACTTGTTTGGTATTCTCCAAAACAGAAGAGAGAAATGGAAGAAAGAGCTGAAGAGAGAGGTGTTTCCAAGATTGTCTATGGTGGTATTGTCCCGCCTCATGTCAAGGTCCCTGTTACAGGAGACTTTGCGTATTCTCATAGTGAAGATATTAATGGAAAAGACAACGCGTATATTAATTTTAGCGATACTCAAAGACAGCTAATGAAGGCTGTCCTCTCAACAAGGCATCCTATAAAAGCCAGATTTATGATCGTGGCTGATGGCGGAGATGCATATGGCCCTGGTGGAACAAATGAAATGGTTGCAAGAATTTTTGATATGAATGAATACGGCCCGTATCTTAAAAGGAGAGCACGAAAGCAATTGCCAACAATTAGGGTTATTCAAGATGGTCTTACAGTCAAGGAAGACCGAAAACTTCCTTGGTACATTGACGAACCATATTCTAAAGGTTATGGACAACCAGTTTATCGCAATAGCGTAGCATATATAGATAGGGTCAGAAGTGGCTATAAAGAGATATTACAGCCACACACTAGATTGCGTGCAAAGGCAGAATATACACTAAGAAGACGTCTTGGACGATATCTTGTAAATCGTTTGAGCACACCCCAGAATCAGGAAGATAAATAACTATGGCTGAGAGACACTCAATTTTAGACTTTCATACTACGTTGCCTGATTTTTTAAAGGCTTATTCTTATGAAAAACAATCCCAAAGAAAACAGCCTCCAGGGAGAAGAGCTTTTGTTTTTGGACATTTGCCTGGCTCACCTAGATTTCCTGAAGAAAATGTTGATGTTGCCAAAGCCGGTCTTTGGGCAAAATTAGACAAACTTGATACACAGGAGCAGATTAATGAGCTTATCACTTGTTCGGGGGCAGCAGGTGCTGATGCTCTTGCTTTTGAGTGGGTTTTTGAGAAATTAAAGCAAGACCCAAGTCGTGAAATAACCATAATGATGTATCTTCCTTTTAATAATGGCTCATTTATAGATCACTCAGTCTGGGTAAGCAAAAGTAGAGCTCTAAATAGAAGATGGCTTCATGACTTTAGGCGTGCTACAAAGATGGGTGTTGTCTTTAGGCCTCACTTAAAAGGAAAGCCAGAATTTGAAATGGCTTGGAATAAGCCTAGTGTAACTCTCCCTTTTAAAGGCAGAAGATTTAATGTAGACCCAAGAATCTTCAGGTTTAAAAATTCTGCTCCATCATATGATGATGTTAGGGCAGAAAGTGCAAGACTTAACGGAGGAGATAAATACCAACATTATATTGATGTAAATACCCATATGTTAGGGCTTCTGAGAAAACCTAACGAATCAACAGGCTTTAAAGGTGATGCATTGGTTGCACTTTGGGATGGGAATGAAGCACAAGCAAAAGATCCTAAGACCGGCTTGCCAAAGCCAGGTGGTACATACGATATACTGTATCAAGCAAAAGGAATGGGTATAACCAATATCTATATAACACAAGAAGGCTTGGGGAATACAAGTACTGCGCTTCTACCAGAATTTCCAGAGCCTGCAAAATAAATCTTATAGTTGTATAATATGTTATATGTTTAGAGAAAATTTAAAACAAGCAAGTAACAAAATTGCCGAAGCGGTACAACCTCAGTGGAAAGAGTTATGGTTGAGGCGTGAACCTCTACTTGCCGCAAAAAAACATGATGCGCCAAGAACGGCAAATTGGAAAGAATTAGATATTGAAGGGAGTAGACGGGACAGGCGGACTGCTAGATCTTTACTTGGCGAGGATACTCTTCGTCATCGTGGAATGATCCATGTGGGTAATGCAGGTAGTGTTGGGTTTTTCAGCTTTCTAAGACCTTCTATGGGAGGGCTTGATACATCTGAAGTTTATGAAGTTGATTTGCTTCGAGTACCTTTTAATGAATATCCGGAAGGAATCCAGAGAGTTAATATTGCTACTGCTAGAATAGCACTTGTTGCGGCAAGGAATGCAGAAAAAGTTGGACTTGATTTGGAGGCTCTCAAACACGACGAAAGTTGGTTAGCAGACAGGGCTTTTGAAGGACATCTTAATTGGCTTGAAGATCAGGCTAGAAGTTCTCAAGATACTGCATTGAGAATGAATGGTATTATGCAAGTGCCAACAGTTCTACTTTATGCCTCAAACCCCGATCAGGTTTTTGCGGGTTATATTGCTAATGAGAGAAAAGAAGGTTTTGATGCTGAGAGCAGAATTCTTAAAGCAAAATCAAAAGATCAAAGGGCTACAATTCGCGCAGAGTATATAGAAAAAGCTAGAAAAGCATATGATTCACAAGATGAATATACAAAATTGATGGATGTTATTTTCTATACTCAAGCCCTAACCTATGCTCAAGAGCATCCACTTTACAGAAGAAGGAAATAATTCTTCTCTGCAATTACCATTTGACAAAGTAAACTCCATTTTCTATAAATTGTTTGAGGTTGAGATAAAAAATTGGAACACGAACATCACCATAAAAAAGATTTAAAGGGCAAAAGGAATGAGGCTAGAGAGGTTTTGGGAGCAGGCTTAATTATAGGAAGAATTGTTGGATTTATAATTTGCCCAGGAGATGATATTGCCGCAGTTGCTCTTTCTGCCATAACTCCGCTTACTGCGCAGGCGCATACAGCCCAAATTCATGAGGGAGTTTTGCCAAAACCAATAAAGATTTATCAGGAAATTAATGGGGCAGAAATTGATTTGGAAGGTCTTGTCAAAGGAAAGTAAGTCTATTATACTTATCGACATGGTATCATCAGGCTATCCGGAATGTATCCTTGGATATTTTGGAAAATGTCCACCAAATTGTGAGGCACAACAAGCATCTGATAAATCAGAAGGTGCACAGAGAGTTATCGATATAGTTCAGGATCAATTAGATAATCAGCAAATATCTCCGGACATTGCCCAACATACAATAAAAGATTTGCGAATTGTCCAAAGAAGGCTAACAAAATGGGCACAACCAAAATGTAAAAGAGGAGGAGCAAAGCCTTTAGGACCAAATCAAGTTCCGCCTACACCTACAATAAAGTATCCATAAATTGACAAAAATAAAGTATAGGACTATTGTTGGGGTATGGTAGGTGAGGGACTTCCTTCTTGTCTTTCAGATATTGTCGAACAAACTGCAGAGGATGGGTCTATCCCAACTCCTGGTGCTATCAGGCAATGTTGGGCCACTTGTCCGCATTTTAAAGAAGCCATCAACTACCAGAATATAACGGATGAAAAAATAAAGGATTTGAGGAGAAGATATAAAAACGGTGAGTTCCTCAATTGCAGAAATAGATAAATCATATGTTAGAATTGTCAAAGTATGCTAGATATTATCGCGGACTTACATCTTCATTCTAAGTATTCGCGTGCTGTTAGTCCTCAAATGAATCTTTTCTCAATGAGTGAAGTTGCCCGGCAAAAAGGAATTGATATTTTGGCAACAGGGGACTGGACACATCCTTTATGGACTGCAGAGATCAAAAGTAAGTTAGTTGAGTCAGAAGAAGGTTTGTACAGCCTGAAAGAGGAAAATGAGACCAGATTCTTGCTTTCTACAGAGGTTGCAACAATTTTTTCTCAAAAAGGAAAAGGGAAAAGAATTCATCAGCTAATTTTTGCTCCAGATATAGTGACTGTAGAAAAAATTAACAAAGAATTTAAAAAAAGAGGGTTTAATTTGGTATCTGACGGAAGACCAATTCTTGGAATCTCAAGTAAAAATTTGCTTGAGTTAATTTTGGAAATAGATGAAAGGTGCCTTCTTATTCCGGCACATATTTGGACACCGTGGTTTGGGGTATATGGGCAAATGTCTGGATTTGACTCTTTGGAGGAGGCTTACGAAGATATGGCGCAATATGTATATGGCATTGAGACTGGACTTTCTTCAGATCCTGAAATGAATTGGCAAATGAAGGAGCTAAATACCCGCTCAATTTTATCTTTTTCCGATGCTCATTCTTTGGCAAAAATGGGAAGAGAGGTAACTATTTTTGGTTTAGAAAGTCTGAGCTATGAAAATATAAGACAGGCAATAATACAACCGTCTTTAGTTGCTAGCAAACAGTCGTTAGTCAAAGACCAAAAACTAAAGACTCAAGACAAAGTGCTATCTACAATCGAATTCTATCCGGAAGAAGGTAAATATCATTACTCAGGACATAGGAAGTGTGGTATTAGTCAGACTCCAAGTGAGCAAATTCTTTCAAAAAGTATTTGTCCTATTTGTGGAAGAAAAGTAACGGACGGGGTAATGAGGAGAGTAGAGGAGTTATCTGAGTATAAAAATACAGCTAAGAAAAAAAATGAAGATGGAATTGTCTGGATTGAGGATAAAAATAATATCCATCCGCCTTTTGTGAGAATTGTCCCACTTAATGAGATTATTGCTCAGGCAATTGGTAGTCCTGTTGAAAGTCCAAGAGTAAAATTCATTTTTGATAATTTTCTTAAAAAAGGATTGTCTGAATTTGATGTTTTGTTACGACTTAACAAAGAAAAAATTGAGGATGCTCTTAAATTGATTACTAATTCTGAAAAAGCAAGAAAAATTGCTGATGGAATAGAAAAAGTAAGGAGTGAAAAACTTTCAATAGAGCCAGGCTTTGACGGGCTTTATGGGACGGTTAAAATTTGGGAAAATAATTCAAATCAGACAAAATTCAAACAAAAAATAAATCAGATAACTCTAGACATTTAATGATTACTTTTACTATAATTTTTTTGTGCTAGAAACAATTACCAATCCAACTCCCAATAAAACTCCTGAAAAATATGATCCCCATCAGGCATCAGAAAGAGCACATAAATTTATAAGAAGTTTGGGCAAAACTCCTGAGGAAATTGCAGCAAAATTAAAAAGAGATTATCCAATAAAACAGTATACCTATCCCTATTATCCCAACCCCAAAAAAGATCCTCAATATGAATCTGTAAGCTATATCTCCTCTCACCCAAGAAATAAGACAAAGGGCAAGCCAACCGTTGTCTTTTTATGTGGGGTATTTGAGGAAGTAAGACAAAGGCCTTTGGATTTGGCAACAATTGCCAATGTTTTTGATGTGCAGACTGTAGCGGTTGACTATGCGGCATTAGCCGGCAAAGCAAAAGGAATAAATAATTTATTTGAAGAATTGCCTAAAATGCTTGAAGGGCTTGAGGCTGATTTACATGCAAAAAGAATTCTTGTTGGAGAGTCCTTGGGTGGGCTTGTTGCACAAAGCATTCTTTTCTCAGGATCTCCTGAAACAAGAGTTGGGGGATATGCTCTTTCTCATACAATTCCACCACAACTTTTAAATAAAAATTTATATCGCTTTTTAAAGGGTGTTACATATATTGCACCATTTGTTCCAATGTCTCTTGCAAGACGGGTTATAGATAAAATAGTACAAGGAGCACATAGCAAAAGTGTAATAATGGGTGAAGTAACAGAAACAGACAAACAGCTTCAGGAAGTCGGGAGAATAGAGAGCAGAGAAAACGGTGCACTTACCAGGACAAGGGGGAGAGGGTATGCAGAAGTTGCAGTTGGGGCTGTTGAGAAAAGTGCCAATGGCCATAATGGACATGTGCCGGGTGGTGTCATTGTGAATAAGCAAGACAGTGTCCTAGGCTGCTTTGATGAGGATGTTTGGGGGAAAGTGCATAATAATATTCATGTTATTACACTCGATGACCCTGCCGGGCATTTTACATCTGGAGTAAATAAAGAAGAATTTTTAGCTGATAAATTTATTCCTCTTCTTGCAGAAGTCCTTTCAAAAGCAGAATAGTCAGAAGTTTCTCCTTATTGTTGACTTTTAAAACGTCTTCTGAGCATACTTAATTAGTAGCAAATAGTAAGTTTATCCATTCTGTCCTTAGCAGAGTTGTGTTACAAGACTAAGGAGCGAGACTGTCCTTTGCTAAAAATATGGACGTTGAGGGGAGGTGAAAAATATGGCAAAATCAGCAGATTGGCAAGCTAAATTAGAAGAATTTTTTATGAAATTTCCGGCCCTACCTAAAAATGCTAGGGAAGTTTTGGTATCTGTTACACCTTGGTTTGCTCTTATTTTCGGTATTTTAGGTGTAGTAATAGGCTTGTTGGGGCTAGGCGCATTATCTTTATTCTCGCCTCTTATGGTTTTAGGAGGTGGATTTGGACATGCATCAGGCTCTTTAATTAGTGTACTAATTGCAACTATAGCATCAGCACTTCTTTTGGCTGCCTTCTTTGGAACAAAAGATCATAAAAAACAAGGATGGGATATGCTTTTTTGGAGTGAGGTGGCAAGTGTTGTTTCATCCGTTTTGTACCTGTCGCCAGTTGGAGTATTGGTTGCATTATTTAGCTTTTATCTTTTGTATCAGATTAAGAGTTATTATAAATAAAGAAAAAAAATTCTACAAAGAGAGTGTTGCTTTTTAGCGATACTCTTTTTTGTGGTAAAATAACCTCGTCATATCAAGTTAAAGGTTGTTAATAATATTTACTATCTTGTAGTTAACTTGAAGTGACTGCTAATTTATGTTTGAAAATCGTGACAAAGCAGGAGTTTTATTGGGTGAATACCTAATGGGAAAAGAAACTCAAAATACTATTGTTGTCGGAATTCCAAGAGGAGGAATTACAGTTGGTCTCAGGATTGCCAGAATGCTTAATGTACCATTTGATATGGTTTTTGTAAAAAAAATTGTTTCATCCCTTAATCCAGAATTTGCGTTAGGTGCAGCAGGAGAAGGAGGAGAAGTGTATTGGGATGAAGAATCAGTAAAAGATATGAGTGATTGGGATAAAAAAGAAGCTCTAAAAGAGTCACTACTTCTACTTCACAAAAGAAAAAAGCTTATCAGATCAATTTATCCTGAGGTAAAAATAGAAGGTAAGGATGTCATTTTAGTTGATGATGGGATAGCAACAGGAGCAACTGTACTTTGTGCTTTATTGGTAATGCAAGGCAAAGGTGCAAAAAGTGTTAGTCTAGCTTCTCCTGTTATTGCAAATGATACATACAAAAGTCTTCGAAAGGATTTTGACAGCATTTATGCTTTGAGTATTCCAACTTTTTTTAATTCGGTTGGACAAGTTTATAAAAATTTTTCTCAGATTGAAGACGAAGAAATAATAAAACTCTTGAAAAATAACTGAGAGTAAGTTGTTTTATATCACATTTTCCTCTTGCAGGGCATGTTATAATATCTAAGCCATTTATGAAATTAATCATTGGACTTGGTAATCCAGGAGAACAATACGAAAAAACACGCCATAATGTAGGTTTTATGGTGCTTGAGCAATTCTTAAAAGATTTTGAATCAGCAAAAGATACAGTGTGGCAAAATAGTAAAAAATTCAAGGCAGATATTGCAGAAATTGAATGGCAGCCCAAACACGGAAAGATGGAAAAAGTAATACTCGTTAAGCCCAAGACTTACATGAATAATTCAGGGATGTCGGTTGATTTGGTAGCAAAATTTTATAAAATACAACCAAAAGATATTTGGGTGGTTCATGATGATGTAGATCTTCGTCTTGGTACACTTAGAATTAGAAAAGGCGGTGGGTCTGCAGGGCATAGAGGTATAGAGTCTCTACTAACTGTTTTGCCGGAAGGGGATTTTTGGAGATTTAGGTGTGGTATTGGAAGACCTGATGACACGGGAAAAGAGCATATGGTAAACCACAAAGGTATAGATGATTTTGTTTTGGGGACTTTTAATCATGAAGAGCGTAGTCATCTAAAAGAGTTGATTCATCATAGCGCCAAAGCCCTGGAAATGGCTCTTGAGGAGGGACTGGAGTCTGCAATGAATAAATATAATACAAAATAATATGGCATTTTTGAAAATAGAAAAATATTATAAAATTCGAGTACGACAGAGCGGTCCTGAGAATTTTCCTGTCACCCACGAAGACAAACCTCGTGCGGGAGTAAGACTACGTTTTGGAAGTATTCCTTTTGGAATTCACATGACCCGTGAACAAAAATCTTTCATTTGGCCTTTTCCGGAAAAAGAAGGTCAAGATGAACGGCTCAGGCAAAAGGCAGAAAAAATACAAGAAAGATTTGCGCGATTTCATATTCCAACTAGTCTCCGAGATATTGATATAGTCACATAAGCTTTAAGATCTGCTTGATGAAGATATTCTTATTTGAATCCTATAGCAATTTTTGATATAATCCCCGGATATGTTGGGGGAGACAAGAAGAAAAGTACCAGAACCTCTGCGTACAAAAGAAAAAGTAAAACTTGCCAGGAGTATAACTGAAGCTGCTCTTTTGGAGCTTAGAAAAAAAGAGGTCATAAGAAATTCACAGTTTAGAAAATTATCAACCAAACCCAGACGAATTTTTACAGACAAAAGAACTTTAAATAATTTCACAATTGGTGGCAATTGTGTAGATATAACCGGGCTATTACAGCCTGAGTTGGAGAAAAAGGGGTTAAGTTCTGGAATAGTATATAGCGGACTTATCATAGGACCAAATATGTATTATCATGTTTATTTATCTACACGGTTTGGAGGAGAGGAAATTATTATTGATCCTACAATTGGGCAATTCTTGTTAGGGTATAATCATGTTTTTGTTGGTACAAGAGAACAACTTAAAAAACTTTATTTTTCCTGGAAAGATGTTATTGCTCGGGATAGAAATGAATCATGGAATCAGAGGTATGGTGAGATTTCTTATAATGTCCCTTATGTTTTTAAATACCACGGAGATTATATGCAAACAATAAGAAGGAAAGCCCCATTTAGACTTTGGCAATAAAAATTAATTCTGTCTGTCTCTGTCTTTTGGATTGGAAGGCTGATAAATACGATTACTACCTATTTTTTTTTCTATAACTTTTTCTTCCTCAAGTGCCCTTTCATA
Organism: Patescibacteria group bacterium; assembly: GCA_036381535.1. Taxonomy (GTDB): domain Bacteria; phylum Patescibacteriota; class Microgenomatia; order Levybacterales; family UBA12049; genus DASQJJ01. The sequence goes on from DASVCQ010000043.1 coordinate 10,762, forward strand.
CTCTCCTTGAGCTTCTCTTACCTTTGATTCGCCATTGCCCCAACGCAAAGTATGAGCAATGATTCCTAATAGGGGAATGACCACGGCCGCTCCGGAGATCAGAGGATTTTCGGTTTGGGAATTAACTAAAGAAAAAAGTCCTATTGAAATAAGTGCATCCTTAAGAAAATGAATTTTATGAATTTGATTATATATCCCTATTCTTTCTTCGAATTCTCTAAATTTTGAGCGGTCTCTAGTATTTCTAGCATCTTCCGCTGATATTTCAGGGATTTTTGGCCTGCCGAATATAAAATTTAGAGTTTTGGTTTTGGTATCCCCGGGAAAAAATTCTGTCATAAGTGTGTATTGTAGGCTAGATTATTTATAAAAGCAACATTTTTCTGACAGATTACTTTAATTGACAAAAAAAATAACTTTTACTAATCTTTATTTATGCCTCGTGTAAAACAGGAATATTTAAGTGAGTACAGAGAAAATAAAAAACATCCATTCATTGATTTGGCATGGCATAGTATTAAGGGAGTGGGGTGTCTTGGAGCGGGTGGTGTACTTGTGGGATTGCCTTTTTTCGGCGCGCTAAATGGAGTACCTTCTAATTTTTTTGCAGATCAGGCAGACGCATATGTCGTGTGTGGAGGAGCAG
>DASVCQ010000044.1:0-6517 GCA_036381535.1 Patescibacteria group bacterium
TATAAAGAGTATTTGAAGACGTGCGAAGGATATAGACTGTAAACAAAACCATACTAATACATTAACTTATTTATCTAAATAGTGCTATATACCTATCAAAAAAATTGAGCCAAACATACTCTTCTGAATTTTATTACATCAATTTGTCTAAAGGTATATAATAGACATAATGAAAAAACTGTTAACAATTTTGATATTTATTATAACTGCCCTTATTCTTTTAATTGGAATATATTTTTATTTACAACAACCCACACCTTCAAAGACGAGTCAGATTAGTCCAACAAGCACATTGTCTTCACCTACCCCGTCTCAAATTTATTGTACTTCAAAAGATATATTAGCATCAGTCAGTCTTAGCCCGGGAGCAGGGAATGTATACGGGACATTTACTCTGAAAAATATTTCAAATCATAAATGCCAGCTGTTAGGAAATGAATTTATTGAAGTTAATTATGATACAAATAACGTCAAGAATATTTCAGTCAGTCATATTGGCACGACCCAAAAACAACCATTTGTGCTCTCTTCAGGCCAAATTCTTTACTCACAGGTGCACTATCCAAATGGTCCTCAATGCCAAAGTGTAGGGATTAATGCAGTGAAAGTCACATTTACTTATAAAATATCACCAACAGATATAGTTACTTTTGAAAATCAACCTCAAAATATTCCATTAATTATACAAGCATGTAAGTCTCCAAAAGATATAACAGAGATACAAATTTGGAATATCTCTGAAAAGCCAATAACTCCCTAACTTTCAAATCTGCAAAATAAAACCCTATTCAGATAATACTTAAAGCAAGAATCTAATCACTATTTTTATAGAAAAACAACTTTCTTATAATGAGCCACAGATTTTTATAAAAGTAGAATTAAAAAAATTAGAAGGAGCCCGTTTTGACTTTCCCTGCACGTTTGTAGTACGCAAAAATCACACCACTTGGTGATACTTTAGATTCTTTTAGAATAAATGCTGCGGGGATAGTACCTTTCTCAAACAATTTCTTTCCCGTCCCAAGAGTGACTGGGAATATCTTAAGCCAAAGCTCATCAACCAAATCATTCTCAAGAAGAGTCTGAACCAAATTTCCACTACCATAAACCTGTAAATCCACACCCTTTGAATCTTTTAGCTTTTTTAACTCCTTGATATCTTTTATGACAACAGTATTCTCCCATTTTGGTGATTTTATGCTTTTGGAAACAACATATTTTGTAATCTTATTAACTTGGGGCCATCCCTCTGTATGCTCCGGCCAATACCCGGCAAAGATATCATATGTTTTGTGTCCCAAGAGAAGATCATATTTACCTTCCATTTGCTTTCCCATTTCTTTTCCTGCCATATCGTCAAAGTAGGGGAAAGTCCACCCACCAAATTTAAAATTACCGGATTTGTCTTCGTCAGGCCCGCCTGGTGCCTGCATAACTCCGTCAAGACTAATAAATTCCAAAACAATAATCTTTCTCATAGCACTTTTACTAAATCAATTTTAGCAAATATTTATTATAAATGTGTAAGGATTTAAATCCTATTTAGACTTACTGTCTCAATTAAGGACTTTTGTTTGCTGACAGCCTAATTTTTTTATACAATGAATATATGCCCTACAAAAATCCGGACGACCTTCAAAATTTTTCAAATCTTCATACTAGACCAGAGCCCCATGAAAGACTATTTAGGAGCGATGAAGTAGAAAGAGCACTTACAAAAATTTCAGAAAAGATTGCAGATGAGGACATTCAAAGAATGTTTGTTCAATGCTTCCCAAATACTCTGGATACAACAGTCTATCACAGCGAGCATGAAGGCAAACCTGATACTTTTGTAGTTACTGGAGATATCCCCGCTATGTGGCTTCGCGATTCGGTAAATCAGGTATGGCCTTATCTTAGATTTATACCAAAAGATCAAGAAGTAAAAAATCTTTTCATAGGGCTACTTAATAGGCAATCAACCTGCATCATTTCCGATCCATATGCAAATGCATTTAAGCGTGAAATAAATGATGGTCGAGTCGAAGTCTGGGAAAGAAAATGGGAGTTAGATAGTCTTGCTGCATTTTTGCGTCTTTCCGTTGGGTATTTTGAACAAACAGATGATACCACTCCTTTTGATGACCGATGGCTTCTAGCACTTGAAAAATTACTTGACGTTATTCTTCTTGAGCAAAATACACTTGACAAAGAAAATAGAGAGCTCCTTTTTCAATTCAGGACACAAGGCGGACATCTTCATCCGGCAGTAAGACTTGAAGGGTATGGATATCCAAGTAAAAGATGCGGGCTGACAAGATGTGTTTTTAGACCTTCAGATGATGAATGTGTTTTCCCATATCTTATTCCATCAAATGCAATGACCGTTGTAAATCTTAATAAAATAACAAAAATTTTAGACAAAATTGGCGCAGTAGAGACAGCAAAACGTGTGGGCTATCTTGCTCATCAAATTGATACAGGTATAAGGGAGTGGGGAATAGTTGAGCATAAAGAATTTGGTAAAGTCTATGCTTATGAAGTAGACGGATTTGGCTCAAGTTGTGTAATGGATGACCCGAATATCCCAAGCCTTTTAAGTCTTCCATATCTTGGTTATTGTAAAGAAGATGATGAAGTCTATCAGAATACTCGAAAATTAATTTTAAGTAAGTGGAATTCGTTTTTTGCCAAAGGGGAGCGGGCAAATGGTGAGACGTCTCCACATGTTGGGGTTTGTGACCATTTCTGGCCAATGGCAACCATTATGCAAGCTTTAACAACTAAAGATAAGAAAGAGATAGAGGAGTGTCTTTCAACCCTTAAAAGCACACATGCAGGAACATTTTTTATGCACGAAAGTGTTGATGTTGATAATGAGCATCACTTTACGCGTCATTGGTTTGCCTGGGTTAATTCACTATTTGGTGAATTAATTTTAACAATTCATGATAGTAATCCTGAAATTCTAGAGCAGCAATTTGGTAATAAATAATTGACACTTGATTTCTCTTACTAGACTAGTGTTACAATAAATATATGAATCTAAAAAGATTTAGAGGAGATCCTATTCTGGAAAGAGACCCAGAACATGACTGGGAGAGAGGATCTGTCCTCAATCCCGGAGTATTTTATGAAAATGGATTTTTTAAGATGGTCTACCGCGCAACTAATGATATCCATCCTGACCAAGAAGGCGCATACATATCTTCTCTAGGATATGCAGAAAGTGTTGACGGGATGCATTTTGAAAGGTTTGAAGAACCTCTTCTTTACCCTACAGAAAGCTATGAGAGCGGCATGGGGTGTGAAGACCCACGGATAACTAAAATTGATGGGGTCTATTATCTTTACTACACAGCAGTTGGTGGCCAAGGTCACGAACAAAAAGTGAGAATTGCCCTGGCAACCAGCAAGGATTTTATTCATTGGAATAAGCATGGCATTGTTGGACCGGATCTTTTTTCAAAAGCTGCCTGTCTCTTCCCGGAAAAAATTAACGGTAAATACACAATGCTTTTTACTTTTGAGCTAGAGAGTCCGAAGGCAACCATCATGATGGAGCAATTTGACGATATCTATGACGTCTTTTTCCCCTCCCAAGAGAGAATGAATAGAGTTGTAAATGAAGAATATGATGAGCACGTTGTATTTAGACCCAGTGATGGACGCGGAAATGAAGTTGGAGCAGTGCCTATAAAGACACCTCATGGATGGCTTTTTATTTATAGCGCGTTAAGTACAGTAAATGATCATACAGAATGGTCTATTAGTGCAGCACTCCTTGACTTGCATGATCCCAGAAAAATTTTGGCAAATGCAGATCATATCCTAAAGCCTGAGACAGAGCGTGAAATGCATGGCGTAGTAAATCATGTTGCCTTCCCTGAAGGAGCAGTTGTATACGGAGAAAATCTTTATGTATATTACGGCTCAGGCGACCAGGGGATCTGCCTTGCAATGTGTGATTATCAAGAACTCCTAGAGCACCTTAAATCTGGTATTTAATTATTTTTCAATTTTCCCAAACAATAAAAATTTTCTATTTAAAGTTTTCCCAAACAGGCCTGATAGACAAATATAAAATTCCGAGCATAAAAATATTCACTGCCAAAACAATTAACAAACTTACAATTATTTGACCCACATTGGATAATAGATAAAATTCATTAATTGCAGTCACAAGAAATACTATAACCATTGAGGAAATTAAAAGCCTGATTCCTATCTTTTTCCATCTTAGTAACTGAATCATTGCCCATACTTGCATAAATCCAGCAATAATCCCAACAAGACTTACATAGCTTTTAGTAAGAAAGATGAATGGAAGGTAAGTTAGGGAATCAACTGTAATGCCAACAGAAAATATAAGCATTAAGACTAGCCAGGCTGTCAAAAATTTTGGTCTTTTCATTTTGTATTTATTTTCACTGCTTCTTGAATAAGTGCTTTAAGGGGTACCTCTTCTATTTCTTTATCTTCAAAAAAATCAATTGCACGAACTGTTTTGCTATCCAGTCGTGTATTAAAAATCCCCTTTGGATCTATTATCTGAGCACCTTTGGGAAATGTCAAACGCACAGCATTCTTTAAAGTATCTGCAACACACAAAATTCCATCGTGTGACCAAACAGGAACTCCTTCAGGTTTGGAAGGTTTTTTCCATTTCACTTCCTCTATCAACTCAGGATCTGCTTGGTTAATTATCTTGCGAAGTTGTAATAGTTTTTTACCTCGCCAATCGCCAATTTTTTTAATTATTGCATCTATTTCTTCAGAAGCATTCATAAATTTATTATACCACTTAAATTAAGCAACACCTTTTTATTCTCTTTGGATAATGTGGAGATTTTTTATAGAAGAAATTCTTTATTGCTTGCTGGTGTTTACTTTTCTTTTACAAAAACCAACAATAATTGGCAACATAAAGGTTAGTAAGTAGTAAATATAAACATCAAATTTGTAATATCCGTCTGTTGGCTTTAGAAATTTGACAATAAATATATAATCCAAAAGTATGGCTATAATTGTCCAGACAAAAGCTAAAAGCAAATAATAGTTAAAATTTGTTGTCTTTATTTTTTTAATCAAAACATACAAAGTAATTGCAATCCCAAATGGTAAAATAATCCAACCTATGAGAGATTGAGGAATAAACATAAAAAAAATAATACCTAGTATATAGCCAATAAGCCATAAAATAATTCCCCAAACAAATAATGCAATAATTTTACTTTTTAACATGAAGTATATATATAAATTTTATCATTAAGCTAAAAGGATACTATGACAGAAGTCACAAATATAAAGCGAATAGTTGGAGCCCAAATTTTTTATAGAAAAACTTTTGATACTAAGACTTTAGCTCAAATGTTTTAATTATTTTTGCAGGTAATATTCCGTCGCCTTGAATAAGAGAAAAATTGCTAAAAACCGTATCTATATTTAAATGCAAAGCTTGAATTTCTTTAAGAGCCTTATTGTAGAGTTGCTCCTCAAAGATATTATCTTTTGCAAATTTTCCTAACGTCATATGAGGAAGAAATGGAATATCATTTCGCAACTGAGAAGCAAGTACGCCTGTATACAATAAGTCATGTACTTTATATATTTCTTCCTTACCCTCTTGTACCAGAAGAAAAAGATAGTGGTCAAAAGATTTTGTAAAATCTTTTAATTGTATTTGAAAAGGTTTTAATGTTTTAGAAACAGTTTCAAGGTGCTCAAGGATTAATTGTTCGGGAATATCTGAAAATGGAAATACGAGTGTAATATGAGGATGAATTACATTCCAAAGTGGATCATATTTTTTCCTAAAGGTTTGGATAAGCTCAATATCTACTTTGGGGAAAGCAACGATTGCATAATGCTGCATAAAAAGATTATATCATTGTTATGGAATTGAGTTAAAATCCAGGCCTACCAAAATCACAAAAAAAGATGACAAAAGCCATCTTTTTTTCCGAAGCTGGGGATACTAGAGCACATTAGAACCACTTTAGCCACAAATCATCATATTCAGATAACGTTACTCTTTGATATAATCAAGCTGTATGAAAATTAACGCTTATGCTTCGTATGTCCCAAAAGAAGAACTAAAAAGTTTTACTTATGAGAGAGCTCCCAAGGAAAATGAGATAGTCGTATCTATAAACTCATGTAGCATAACTAGAGGGGATATTAGGTTTATTGATAATTACTGGAATGATACTAACTACCCCATGGTACCAGGCCTTGAAATAATTGGAAAAGTTACTGAGATTGGTAAAGACGTAAAAGATATTAAAATAGGAGATATTGTTGGGATTGGCTACCAGGTAGAATCATGTTTCACATGTGAATATTGTTTAGCTGGAAAAGAACAATTTTGTCTCAATCAAAAACTTATTCCAGTCCACGGATATGGAGGACTAGCTGATACCATAATAGTTGATTATAGATTTGCTTTTAAAATACCAGAAAATTTACAATCTCCTGATGCAACACCTTTACTGTGCTCTGGTCTTACTCCATATGCTGCAATAAAAAAATGTAA
>DASVCQ010000045.1:0-3607 GCA_036381535.1 Patescibacteria group bacterium
ATACATTGGTTACGTCTCTTGGTTTTGCATCAGGCTGCTTGGAATTTTTGTAGGAAGAATTTTCAACAGTTATCCCATCTTCTGCTATGGCCAAAGTACCATCCTGCGCAATTGTACTTACAATAACAGGTTTTCCTTCAGAAAGTTCTACTAAAGAGGATTTATCTCCGGATTTAATAACGATGCCTGTTTTGTCTGAATTAATTCCTAATTCAAGCGGGGATTTTTTGCCTAAGTTAAGGTTTGATAAGTCAGTGTGAATACTGTACATTTGGACTCCTGTATGAATTGGCGATCCCGGCAAATCAAAAACCAACTTTTTGTGTGGGTCGTCTTTGAGTACAGGTGATTTATCAGTCATCTCATAGGGAAATGATCCTGCGAGAATTTGAGACGCGTCAAGGTGTTGTGTCCTGATGGGTTTGTAAACAACATCCTTTAATAAAGCCTGGATGTCCAATTTTACAGGATTTGGTTTGATATCAAGACCTTTAAAATAATCATACGGGCTTCTGTCTCCAAATTTATCTTGTGGCATATAAGAATATTCTAATATAAAGACCTAGAGTTTGTCAAGATGTGGGATGAATTCTAAGGTGGCCAAGGAGTCTAACTTTGATTTTCTTCCTGTTGCATTTGTGCAAAGCGGCAAAACCATTGTCCAGCCTCTGTCCCTGCTTGTTGCTTAAGCTGAACGTCTCCTGTTACACGGTATGTTTTGAAATAAGGACTATCCAAAATTAATTCACCTTTCAAAAAACATCCTCCGGGCCTTCTGCACTGAGGGGTAAGATAATTGCCATCTCGAGCTTCTTTATAACCACAGGGGGGAAGAACTTCTGGTGCTTCTTGACGTGTCATGGTTTATTTTCCAAAATGGAGCTTAACTGCAGGACTCATTGTGGATTTGACTACAGCTGATTTTATATTGGCTGATTTTACGGCCTTGAGTGCTGCATCAATATTTTCCGATAATTTTTGGGCTCCAAAGGAAAGCTTGCCAACAGACAAGTGGATAATTGGAGTCTTAGCCTCAGTCTTAAAATTCATTTGTCCTCCAGCATACTGCTTGGCAACTGCCTCAGGATTTGGGGTAATTGTGCCGTTTTTTGGATTTGGCATAAGACCCCTAGGCCCCAAAACTCTTGCAACCCTTGCTAATTTAGGCATTGCATCTGGAGTTGCGACCAAAATATCAAAATTAATTTTTCCTGCTTCTATTTCTTTGAGTAAGTCCTCTGCTGCATTTGCATCTTTTGAAGGGGCAATAATTGCAACTCTTGTAGCCTTGCCTGTCCCGTGGGGGAGAGTGACATGGCCATTTATGCCTGTTGTTAGGGTATTTATATGGAGCTCAACTGTCTCATCAAATTTTGCCATGTGGGCTTTTTCGACTAAATCCAGTGCTTCTTTTACAGAATAAAGTTTATTTCTTTCAATTAATTTTGCTCCTGCCATATATTTTGCAGATCTGGCTGCTTTTTTAGCACCTTTACTCTTTAAGGCTACTTTTTCGGCATATTTTGATGTTCCAGAAGAAGATTTTTTTTCACTATCTTCAGTGCTCTCATTAATGGTTTGATTGGCAATCTCTTTTTGTTCTTGAGATGCTGAATCAAGTTCAGCATGACGAACCTCAGCTTCTTTTTTGGCACGACCTTCAGCTTTTGCAGCCTCAATCTTAGCCAGCCTTCTCTTTTCAGCTTCTTCTTTTTCTTTTAATTCGGCATTTTCATCACCGAGTGTTTTTGCTCTTACTTTTCCCATAGTTTCCTTTCAGTCAATCTTAAAAATAAAAAAGTAAATAGAAATAAAGTAACTAATTTTTACTTTTTAATATTTGCTATTTTACTTCGACTCCCATACTTCTTGCTACGCCACCAACTATTTTTACAGCAGCATCAACATTGTCTGTATTTAAATCTTCTAATTTATCTTGTGCAATTTTTTTTGCCTGATCCAAGGTAATACTTCCGCCTGATTCTTTACCCGGCTTGCCTGACCCACCGTGTCCGAGTACTTTTTTAATCATTTCAGATATAGGAGGCTGCTTTGTGATAAAGCTAAAAGTCCTATCTTCATAGACAGTAATAACTGTTGGCAAAACGTTTCCTTTTTTGTCTGCTGTTTTGTCATTGAAAGCCTTCACGAATTCCATAATAGGGAGTCCGTGTTGACCTAATGCCGGTCCAACAGGTGGTGCTGGTGTTGCAGCCCCTGCCGGAATATTTAATTTAATTAATGTTTTTATTTTTTTAGCCATAAGATAATCTTGAGAGGACACCAAGGTTTCCTCTCAACGTCGCTTGAAGCAAAGCTCCATTTGCGCTGGGCGCAAAACGCGACTGCTCTCTTTCCTTGCTTAGATTTTATTTACTTGAAGGAAGTCCAGCTCGACTGGAGTTTCCCTGCCGAAAATAGAGACCAAAACTCTGAGTTTGCCTTTTGTTTCATCAATTGAGTCGATTGTGCCCAAAAAGTCAGAGAATGGACCATCTACTATCTTTACAGCCTCGCCAACAACAAAAGATGCTTTGTACAAAGGCTCATCAAGTTTCATGAATTTCTGGATCGCTTCAACTTCTTTTTGAGAAATTGGGGTTGGCTTGTTGCCTGCACCGATAAAGGCTGTGACACCTGGTGTAGTCCTGACCAAAATCCATGATTCATCTGTCAGTACCATTCTGACAATTACATATCCTGGGAAAATCTTTTCCTGGATTTGAGTCTTTTTACCACTATTTACTTTGGTAACCTCACGGGTTGGAACAATGATATCAAAGATATGATTCTCAAAGCCCATGGTTTCAGCACGCTGTCTGAGTGTCTTTGCAACTTTATTTTCGTGTCCTGCATAAGTATGTACAATATACCACTTGGCATTATCTGGAACTGTTTTGCCTGCAAAAGAGGATTCTGTGGATTTTGTCTTGTCTTGTGCTGAGTCTGCCGAAGCATCTTGTGCTGAGCTTGCCGAAGCTGCTTCAGTTGTTTCATCCTGTGCGGATTGTTCTTCATTATTTGTCGGATGAGATCCTTCGCTATCGCTCAGGATGACAGGGGATGTCTCTTCTTCTGGTTCTTTAGTTGCTTCTTCTGAAGCTTCTGGTTCTGCAACTTCTTCTTGAACTTCTTCTGCAGTAGGAACTTCTTGAGTTTCCTCAGCTACATCAGATTTTTCATCAGAAGAAACTTCCTCCGCAGAGGTTTCTTCTTCCAAAGCTTCTTCCATTAATTTTTGTGTATCATCTGTCATATTTATATTAAAAATAAAATTTTAAATAGTAAAAATAAGGTACTTTTTTATATTTACTATTTGATACTTATTTAACCACAGCTTGGAGGAGTGAGGTGAAGACATAATCTAGTCCACCGATAAATACTCCCACAACTAGACTGACAATTATAACAACGCCTGTTAGACGAACTACTTCTTGTCTAGTCGGCCATACAACCTTTTTGAGTTCATCGTATGTTTCTCTCAAAAATCCTGTTGGTGTGGTCATAACGTACCTTATTAATTCAAAAATCAAAAGCTATAATTCAAAAGTTAAGGTAAAATTTATAAATAAATACTCCTTATTTTTTCATTTATGGATTTGACTTA
>DASVCQ010000046.1:0-5767 GCA_036381535.1 Patescibacteria group bacterium
CACAATTTTTTACCCGAATATTTATTCTTTCTTTTTTCTTTTTAACGAAATTTTTTGCAAAGCTGAATACCCTTCTATAAAAATGCTTAATAACTATATTGACTTAGGAGCAAATATCGGGATGTCAATTATTTGGTATAACTTATTTAATCCATCTGCAAAAATTTACGCATACGAGCCGGATCCTATTTGTTATAAGTACTTAAAAAAAACACTTAAAATAAATCACATAGCTAATGTATCTATCTTTAAAAAGGCAGTATCTAATCGTACAGGTAAAGTTAAATTTTTTAGAATATTGGATAATATTCAGCAGCTTGATAGCGGATTAACCTTAAATCAGTCACTACCACATAAAGTTTATGTTATTAAAACTCAAAAATTGTCTACACTGTTAAAAAAGATAAAAAAAATTGATTTAATAAAAATGGACATTGAGGGGGCAGAATACAAAGTTTTTCAAGATCTTTTTTCTACAAATTCAATTTCCAAAGTAACTACCATTATCTTTGAAGCACATATTTTTAATAAAACGGAAGAAAATCAATATAAATCTATTCTTAAAAAATTGCAGAAGCTAGGTTTGGTTACTTCGCACAAAAACTCAATATATTCAACAATAAATTTCTGGACAAAAAAATAATTTAAAAGATACTTAATTAAATTTATTTTGCCCAGACAATGTATTCTTTATATTTCATGACTTTTTTATATCCCATATCAGAAAAGTTTTTTTTGTCTGTTGAAAGTATATATTTAATTTTTGCCTTAACTATTGCATCTTTGTATATTGCCCCCTCGTGTGTGTCTATTTGTAAAGTGGTTTTGGGAACCCAAGCGTAGTAGTAATTATGAATCGGAATTCCATTTTCTGTAATATAATATTGCGTAAACGGTAAAAAGTTTGCAACTTCTGCATGGTCAGTATCTATCTTTGCAAATTTATTTACAAAATTTAGCAATTCTTGATTTTGGGGGACAAATGTTTGAGAAAAAGTAAACCATCCAACACCTACAGTCCACAGAATACTTAAGCTTAAGATAGTATATAAACTAACTTTTTTCTTCCATTTCATTGCTAGAAGGCAAAATAAGGCAATAACAACAGGTGTGAGAGGAATTACAATTCGCTGAGGTACACGAAAAACATTGGATCCCTTCCAAAAAGTAAAAATCCAATGAAATGGTGAATAAATAAACCCCGAAGAAAGATAAAGACTCCCTGCAAGAATTAATATCAAAAGAAGTTGAATACGTACATCTCTCAAAACTTTTTTAATATTTTTGAAAAAAAATATTGGAAAAAATCCTAAGAATCCATAATATTCATACCAATTGTAATAAAATCCAAGATGTCTTTGGAAAAAAGGTCTATCATAGAAATTTATTTGAAGTGGCATAATAAATTGAAGTGGTAACAAAAAAAAGTGTATCGACCCCAGAAAGGGATTCACATATGTTGGCCTTCTCATTATTGGCAAAACGTTTGTAACAAATGGATAAATTAGAGGAGAGGAAAAAATTAAAAAAATTATTCCAACACCCAAAAAAGAAATAATTCTTTTAAATCTAAAATTCGAATATTTGAAAAAATAGAATCCTTCAATTAAAAATAAAAATATGAAAAAAAACCATGTACCGTATATATCTCCACAATAGATTGTTGCTGCAATAACCAATCCGACAAAAAAGGTCTTTTTAATTGTTACTTCCTTGTCTAATTCCAGTAGAAATAATAATGGTATTAGAGGGATACTTAGAAATTTCTCTGTGATATGACCTGCAGAGATACAAGCAACAATTATCCCAGAAGACATATACAAAAATGATCCCCAATATTGAAGGACTTTTGAAACTTTTATTTTTTGAAGAAAGAAGTACATAGTAATTCCCGAAAATAAAATTACGAGAAAAAACGTTATTCTAATACTTATGTTTACATCAAAAAAGATAAGCGGAAGAGTAGTTAAGGGATTAAAGATGCCGGTTACTGGATCTCCTAAAATTGGTATTCCGCCTGCTACAAAGGGAATTATTGACGGAAATGCGTGATGCAACCTAAAATAAGTACCTATGTATTGGTAAATTGGCAATATGGCATCATAATCAGAATATAACCTTGGGAATGTTGTTGAGATATTCAAAAAAAAAGGGAGACAAAACAAAATATCAAATAGTAGAAGCGCCACAAAAACTTTTCTCATATCCTTTTTAACATATTACTTGATGTATATTTATTAATAAGTAATAGTTTGAATATTCTATGAATCAGAAAAAATTTAAAACGGAATTCTTTTTTATTTAAAATTAGTGCTAGCTTTATCAACTTTTTTGTACGAAATAAATTAAGCTTTTCCCAAAGATTTGGCTTTCCTTTCTTGGCGTAAATAATAGACCCAACTACTCCTATTTCTTTGTAGAAGGCAGATGCCAAAAATGATTCCAAAACAACTTTCTCAGGTCCTACATGTCCGCAAAATGCATCATGAAGGGCAATTATCCCGTCTTTAATTAAAAACTTTGACCAAAGGTCATAGTCTTCCCTTGCATGTTTTATGTCATGCAATCCGTCTATAAAGAGAAGTTTTATTTTTTTGTTCCATTTTTTAGCAGCATCTTCTGAAGTCTTAACAATTGGCACAACTTTTTCGTTGACATTTGCCTTTTTTAAATTAGAGACAAATTCCTTAAAAGTAGGAGCACTTTTCCCAAGACCATTTCCTTTCGAAAATTCACCTTTATGTGGATCTACTGCATAGACAACCGATTTACCACTCCCAATTGCAAGGCAAATTGTAGACTTTCCAAGCCAACTTCCTATTTCAACAATTTCTCCTCGATTTAATTTTGAAACTTCAACGGAAGCTTTGTACAAAAAAAATCCCTCATGAAATGAGAGCCAACCATCTACCAATTTTAGGAAAATTTTTAAATCTTCTATTTTTTTCATTTCAACTTTTCCACTTCGGAGTATATTGCATTAGCAAAGTTTTTGAAAGAGTATTTTTTACTCTTCTCGAGTCCTTTTTTTGATAGAGCCTCTCTAAATTCTTTATTTGTTGCAATTTTTTCCATCGCACCAGCAATTCCACGAGTATCAAATGCATCAAAAAGAAGACCTGAATTCCCGACAATTTCAGGGATAGACCCTCTGTCAGAGCCAATAACTGGACACCCAACAGACATCGCCTCAACAAAAGGGAGTCCGAATCCTTCATATAGACTCGGGCTAACAAATGCTATAGCACCCCTATAAAGAGAGGATAATTTTTCCGGCTTGGTAATAGCACCCAAAAAGTGAATATCCGATTTTATAGTATAAGGAATTTCTTTAAGTGTTAATTTAATCTCTGGGTCTATCCATTTATTTCCTCCCGCCAACAACAGTTTTGTTTTATTTTTTGAAATTTTTCTAAATTCAGCAAATGCTTTAATAAGCGTTGGTATATTTTTACCTTTTTTAAGTGCCCCTACATATAAAAAATAACTATCTTCAAGAGTGTATTTACTAATCTCCGGCAATGGAACAATTCCGGGATATGCCAGTTTAATTTTGTTTTTTGACGCATGATATATTTTTGCCAAATCATCTTTCGTTTTTTGAGAGATAGAAATTACAATATCTGCCTCTGCTGCCCTCTCACTATAAAATTTATGTTTGTTAACAGACGCAGCGTAAGAATAAATTTCAGGAAATTTTTCAAAAGCTATGTCATAGATAATACTTATTGATTTGTAATTACTAAATGGCATTTTTAAAGGAAGAGCTTGATTAGCCCCAATAAAAATATCTATTCTATCTCGAAAAATTCTTAACGGAAGAAATAATTTCATCCATCCCCGAATTGGACGTACAATTACATTTTTAAAATTATTACCCAGAGCTTTTATGATTTCTTTCTCAATTGGGTTAAAACTATAGAGTAAATATTCATTCTCTTTATCAATTTGGGATAATTCAATTAGTGTATTCTTAACTATTTGATATACACCGACTTTCAGACTCTCGTCCTTTACCCCAAGGCATCCGCAATCAACTCCTATTTTCATTTTTCCACCTCCCATATTTTTTGTACCCATCCAAAATCCCAATAAAAGGAGTAGCAAACGAGCGCAAACTTACTTCCCTTCCAAATCCAAACATACACCTAAGTGCCCATTCCCATTTACCCAAAAGTATTATTGCAACAGCCCAAATTGGGCGATGTTTGAGAAAAAAATATGTTTCGTTGCTAAAAAAATCAAAGTACCACTTAATTCGCCCTTCTGTCTTTCTTGCTCCTCCTGAGTCTGCTCTAACATGCAAAACATTTGCCAAGGGACTATAAATAATTTTATATCCGGCGTCTTTTGCTCGAAGTGATAAATCTGATTCTTCACGAAGTGCGTTGCCTGTAAATTTGGTGTCAAATAGTCCAATTTTACTAAAAACACTTTTTCTCCAGTACATAAAACATCCAATAACACTGTCTATTTCCTGTCTATTAGGAGAGTTAAAGTTATTTGTGAAATTTCCCCAAAAGCTTATCCTTCCGGAATTATTTTCCACAACCTTTTCCCCTTTCACATATGCTCTTCCTCCAACAGCAACAACTTTTGAATCGTCAAATTCCTTAAGAGGACCAACAAGTGAAGTCTCAACAATACAATCATCATCCAAGAATAAAATAATATCTCCTTTTGCTTTTTTAATTCCAAAATTCCTGGCACCAGTCATGCTTGGTAAGGAGAGAAAAAAATATTTTATTTTTAGATCCAATTTTTTTGCTTCATTTTCAAATACTGACCTATTATTTTCCTTCTGCTCAACAATAATTATTTCTACATCCTTTTCTACTTTCCCCTTTAAAGACCTTAGAAGCCCCACTAAAGCCATTTTTCTTTTATATGTAGGGATAACTATAGACAACCTATTTTTCATAATTTCTTCTTGATTTTAAGTAAAGTACTCCAATAATATACACAACTGACAACACAACTTCACTTAAAATTGTTATATAGCTAGCTGCTATGTAGGAAAATCTTGGAATATAAACCACATTAAGAACTATATTAATAACAAGAGTGATAAGCATTCCTAGAATAACAACAATGTTAAACTCTTCTATAATATAGAAATTGTAGAATAAGACATTTACAAATATAAATGGCAATGAAAATACTAAAATTCTTAATGCAAAAATTGCATCATTAAATGATGCCCCTCCAAATATATTAATTGCTAGTGGCGCAATGAAATAAGAAATAACAACTATCGGAACAGACACAATGCAAGCAAGAATAATGGAATTTTTAAAAAGCCTTCTGTATTTATTTTCGTTTTCAAGTTTGAACCTAGTTAAGATTGGATAAATTGTTCCTACGTAAAAAAGCCAAAAAAGAGTTATGTTGTCTAATATTTTATACCCAAGACTATAAACTCCAACATCCGAAGCAGGTTTGTATAGTGATAGGATTATGGTATCAATTTTAAAATATAGCGTAGATAAAAGTGATGTTATTCCAACAGGTAGGGAGAGAAGAAATAACCTTTTTGCAAATTTATAATCAAAAGATGTTTTTACTGTCTCAGGTAGAAGATACATACCAAGCAGAAAACTAATTGTGTTACCAAATAAAACCGAACCAATTATGTAGTAAAAATTTAATTTTAAGTAAACAGAGGCTATTATCCCTATTACAGATCCCACTCTTCCAACTAAATCCAAAATTGTTAATAAGTCTAGTCTAACCCTTGCCTGAAAGACTGTGTTAAAATATCCAGTCA
>DASVCQ010000047.1:0-44020 GCA_036381535.1 Patescibacteria group bacterium
ACCCAGCCAAATAGTCTTATACGTCTTAAAGGAAAAGGGATACCTCATCTTAGAGGAAATGGACGGGGAGACCATTATATGAGAATAAAAATTGTTGTACCTAAGAATTTAACTTCCCATCAAAAAGATCTCCTTAAAGAATTTGAGGAAGAAAAAGGCAAAAAAGGGTGGTTTTAAGATTATGGAAACATCACTGCCTACAAGAGGAATTGAAATTGCTCGAGTAAATGTAGAGGGTGGAGGAATGACATTTTCTGCCAAAGACTGGGAAGGGATCATAAAACATAATTATAAAGAGTTTAAAGGTAATTCAGAACGTGCGGGTATTCTTATGGCGGAATTTTGCCAAGGCGTAAAAGAGACATTTGCTCTACACGCAAGAGGGAGATATAAAGATTTGTCTATACCACAAGTTGCATTTCTTCCATCTGCAACTGGTAATGATCCTGACTTTGCTCTTCAACATCTAGTTAATGGAGATGTATTTGGAGTAAATTTATCTTCTCTAGAAACGGATTCTCTACGACCAAGAGAGAAGCTTATCTCTGCAAGATCAGGAGATGATATAAATTTCCATGGATTTATTGAAGATATATGGAGAGCTGGAGGATGGGAAGAGGGGCATCATGCATTGTTTAGAGGGGGTGGCTCAATTTCTGAATCAGCAGATCAAGAATTACCATCAGTAGCCTATGATGCAGTACCTATAGAGCTTAAGGCATTACGTTGGCAGGTACATATGGCAAGAAAATTACATGCCCAGGATTCAACAAGATTTCCTTGGTATACACAAAGAGTGATGGAAGCACGGTATCATAGAGCATCGCAATATAAAAAGACCAAACAACAATTGCCACCACTGACACTTGATTCTTTAGGAATTTCTTTTGATTCCAAGTAAAAAAGGCTGGTTTTAAGATATAGTTTCTTGTAAATTGCTTACGTGTTTTGTATAATGCCTCACATGTCTGAAAGATTTGTTGCCACACTTGTTTCTAACCGAACAAATTCTTATATGTATAGTGAGTCAGAGATAGGAGTTATCACGGGTATATTAAAGAAAAAAAGGTTTGACCCCGAACAATGTCTTCTGAGAGGTTATACGGGTATTGACTCTGTAAAACGGGCAATAACCAAAGGAGACGACTCTCAGCATCCTACGAATAGAACTTTTCTTATGGAAATGAGAAAACAAGGAAACGAATATGAATTTGTGGAGAACGATTTGGTAACCAGTCCACTTAATTATACAGGGCTTACTGATAATCAAGTAAGCGGCCTGTCTGTCTATGATAAAACAAAAATGGAAGCAGGTGAGTATGATTTAAGTTGGCATTTTAAAGAAGGAGTTAGTGCAAAAGATGCGTTATTGGGTGTAATCGTTATTCTTGATTCACAAAAATTAAGAAGAGACAGAAGGCAATTCAATCAATTCATAGCTAAAGCAAGACGAATCATTAATAAATAGCTTCTTTGTTATAATAAAAATATGTTGCTTCAGAGAAATATTGTTATCCTCTTTGATGATGCACTTACGCAGGAGTTTATTAACTTGAGCGAAAAAATAAATAAAAAAGTCCCTTCAGATATTGTTTTAAATAAAGCAGATATGCATCCTCATGCAACTCTCTATACTACCAATTTTCCTGAGGAAAATGAGAAAAAAGTTATAGATAAATTGCAGGAAATTACGGCTCATCTTAATCCTTTTTCTATGACTTTTTCAAAACCGGTTGTAGATATGCTTGGAGTCTGGATAAATGCGGATATAATACCTGAGCTGCAGCAAGTTCATGAAATCATAGTAGATGGACTGAATCCATTTCGAGAAGGGCTATATGACGAAGGTGAGCTTAAAGCAATTGGAGACAATAAAAAAAGACAAGAAAGCTTGGTTAAGTATGGTATGTGGGCAGCAAAAGAGCTTTATATTCCTCATGTGACCCTTTCTAGGCCAAAAGATAGTAGCCGCTTGGAAGAAGCCATGGCACTACTGCCTCAAAAGACTAATTACCAAGCCAATATTACTGAAATTGCCTATGTTGAGCGTGGAAGATTTGGTACCTGTAAAAAAATCTTAGAAAAATTTCCTCTAAGCTAGTAGTTACTTGTAGGCGTTAGATGAGGCAGAGAAGTCTTATCTGCTCTTCCCATGCTCCAAAGCCAAAAGTCCATGTGGCACATATTAATTGAGGGGAGTTTGTTTTGTAATCTCTTTGTATTGATTTCATCCATCATTTTTTGTATAGCTACAACAGTTGAAGCTCTTATTTCTCCTTCCATAGAACTTCCCTTAGGAATTATTTGCCAATTATCAACAAGATTTGAGAGCTCTGGGTTATATTTTAGAATACCTAAAGATTTCAAAGCTCTTGGAAGTTGGTAGTCAGCAATTGCTCCCAGTTTTGCTATATCACTTATACCATTTTGTCCATCATTTACCTCCCTGCCATGAATTAAGGCAGCAACAAGTTGTGCCCTTTTATAAAATGGCATGCTGTATCCGTAAAGTGATTGCTTGTCTTCTCCAAAGGCAATTGGAAATTTGCTAATTAACTCTTCAACTAGTCCTTTTTTACCAAAAGCATTTAGTCTGGTATTACCACGTCTGGAATGAGTTTTTAGATCATCAAGAATTTTTGCAGTACTACCCTCATAATATTTGTCCAGTCCCCTTGTATAATCATCCAAAACTTTTTGTCTTTCATCAAGAAGTGGAATCTCTCCAAAAAGCTTTTTTATGCCATTTTTTGAATCAAAAGGTCTAAGCATATCAGATGTTATATCCGGATTTTCTCCAAATGCTTCATAAATTTTTCTCTGCATAGACATAGATCCGGAAAGAGGGAATTTAGGGGACGGGATATCATCTTTTGATATTGCAGACGCGTTGTACTTATCACCAGTTTTGCCTGGCTTGTTATACGCAAAATTAAAGACACTTGAGACAATAGCTTGAGCCTTAAAAGCCGTATTATCTCTTGGGTAAATACCTTCTTCATTCCATCTTGGGATTTGAAAGTTGTCTGCAAAATGGTCTGTTGCTATTTCGCTTAACTTTTCATAATCGAGGGTAACATATTTATTGAGTCCTCTTGATTCTATTCTCTTCCAATTTTCTAGAACCTGTTTTGTGTACCTATTTGTTGAAGATCTTTCCTGCTGACTTTTAATTAAATTTTCTCTAGCCAATCTCTCTTCCATTTTCTTTTTGATACTACAGTAATTTTTTTTTAAAAACAATACAGCTGTTGATCTCACCCTTCTAATCTGTTTTACTTAATATATGCAGTATCCATTACTCTTTTTGCAGTTTTGGTACCTAAGAGCACCTCTTGGGATCTTTGCCTTTTTTTCCTCGCTTAACAAATCTTTTTTGCAATTATTTTCTGTTGGACTACTTCTTCGGACCTTTTTCAAACCCTGGAAGAATGAATATAGAGACGGCCTTGTAGGTTTCTCTATAGGCATGGGTATGTTTGTTAAATTCTGGGTTATTTTGGCAAGTCTTTTTTTGCTTTGTTGTCTTTTAATTATTGAATTAGGAATATTTTTAGGATTTTTAATTTGGCCTGTATTTACAGTCTATTTGTTATTTATTTAATATGGAATATTTTGCAACCTTAAATAGTTTTTATAAAAATTCTTTTATTAGACTTCTAAGACTTTTTATCTTTTTAATACTTAGCATTGTTGTCATTGTAAATCTTCAAAATCTTACTCAGGCTAAATTAGTACTTTTTGGTCTTTCGCTCTTTTTCATGAATGAAATTTTTGTTGATTTTTTTATATCAAGAAAGATGCCCAACAAAAAAGTTAGCGATCCAAATGTTAAGTCCTCTGACTGTCTGACACTTTCTTCAACAGAGGTAATGCAGCAAGGCTCAACAAATGGTATTGTCCAAAGTCTTTTGAGTCTTCCCCAGATACAATTTTTGACACAAAAAGCAACGATTTCTACCAATGAAATAAAGGCAATTAATCTAGACAAAAAAGAAATTTTGGAAAATGCCCTTAAGGTTTCAGGTGATCTAAAAGGTAAATATATAACGACAATAGATATTTTTGTTGCTTATTTATTGTTATCTGAAGAAAAGACTAAATTATTATTTGGGAAAAAATTGAAAATTGAGGACTTGTTGCAAATTGCTTACTGGACTAGGCTACACTTCCCAAATGAAGAAAATGAGATAAAAACAAGAGCTAATTTTTGGGGTGAAGGATTTGGGGAGGCTTTTGTCTCCGGTTGGACATTGGAGACTGGAAAATATACTGAGGATTTTACGAGTCTCGTCATAAATAATAGACCGTTTGTGCCGGGGAGGGAAAATGAATATAGGGAATTCTTGGAGGTTTTGTCAAAAAAAGAGGGAAATAACGTAATCTTGACTGGAGAAGTTGGTGCCGGAAAAGAAACTTTTGTTGAGGCTTTAGCTATAGATAGTTTTGCGGGAAAATTGCAAGAAGAACTTAACTATAAAAAAGTACTTGAGCTTTTGATTGGGGCACTTTTAGCAGGAGTTACAACAAGAGGAGAATTAGAAGAAAGGCTTGAGGCAATTTTGCAGGAAGTATCTCACTCAGGAAATATAATTTTATATATTCCAGACTTCCAAAGCGTTTTGGGATCTTCATCTTTTGGTCTGGATATTTCAGATATCTTAATTCCATATCTTAGAAATGGGAAAATGCCGATTATTGGCACAATGACTGCCGGAAATTACAAATTATTTATGGAAAATAACACTTTAAAAGAGCTTTTTACCGTAATTTCGCTTCCTGAACCAGATCGGACTCTTACTATGCAGATGCTTTTTGAAAAGGTTTTTAGCATAGAGCAGAAATACAAAGTAGCGCTTTCATATCAAGCTATAATATCGGCCGTTGATTTGGCTGGTAAATATGTACCGGATACAGTCTTACCTGGGAATGCGGTAATACTACTTGAGGATGTAGCAAATTCAGCTGTCAGTAGAAATAAAGATATTGTACTTTCAGAAGATGTAATAGATAAAGTAGAAGGACGTACTCATATTCACGTAGGGTCTCCAAAAAAAGAAGAAAAAGATCTACTTCTTCATCTTGAGGAAAATCTTCATAAAAGAATTGTTGGTCAAGATGGTGCTATACAAGCTGTAGCACAGGCCTTAAGACGTCTTAGAAGCGGTATAGCAAATACCAATAAGCCCATTTCATTCTTATTTTTAGGCCCGACTGGAGTTGGCAAAACAGAAACAGCCAAAGCCTTGTCAGATATTTACTTTGGAAGTGAGGGGAATATGCTTCGCTTTGATATGAGTGAATATAGTGATGCAACAGGAGTTATGAAGCTTTTAGGTACCCCATCAACAGAAAAGAGAGGGGAGTTAACAGAGGCCGTGCACGACCATCCCTTTTCACTTATCCTTCTTGATGAATTTGAAAAGGCAAGTCCTGAGGTCTTAAATCTATTTTTGCAAGTTTTGGAAGATGGACGTCTTACAGACAATCTTGGTAAAACTGTTTCTTTTGCAAATACTATTATTATTGCAACATCAAATGCAGCCTCAGAGCTCATTCGGGAGGCAGTATCTAATGGTCTTAAAGTAGATTCCAGTTTTCAGAGCAAACTCCTAGAATACCTTCAGCAAAAAGCAGTCTTTAAGCCCGAGCTTTTAAATAGATTTGACGCAATAGTTGCCTTTAAAAGCTTAAATGAAGAAGAAGTCAAAAAAGTTGTTGGGATTATGTTGTTCGAAACTGAAGAAAAACTAAAAAAGCAAGATATAACGCTTAATTTTGACGAAAGATTGGTGTCTGAAATCGCTCAGAAAGGATATGATCCGTCATTTGGTGCAAGGCCTTTGAGGCGTTTTATACAAGATAATATAGAAGATATGCTAGCTAAGCAAATACTGGACGGTACACTGCAAAGAGGTGCAAAAGTTAATATTGGAATTGATGAGTCAGGAAAAATAACAACACAAAAGATCTGATAGTTATCAAGTTTTGATTAATTAGAACAAACTCAACAAACGTTTTGCCATGAGGATAAAAGCTCGTGAAGCTTATTAACAGTTTTATATAATTTTATTACTGCCTTGAAGATATTTTTCAATTCTGATATACTCTTCTCAACGATTCAGGAAATATGATTTGTGTTTTACAAATAGTTAGTCTTCATAAATCTTAACTCCTGATTCTTAAATCTCTATGCCAGCAGTACAAAGAAGCGAATTTTATTTAGCACTCAACCAAGTCGCCACAGAGCGAGGAGTCAGCATTGATATAATCCTTGAGACGGTTGAAGGAGCAATTTTAGCAGCCTACAGAAAAGACCACCCTGGAATTGAAGCAGAAGAATTCTCAGTAAAACTCAATCCAAATACTGGTGAGGCACATGTTTATCACCAAGGTCAGGATGTAACCCCTCCAGGATTTGGGAGAATTGCAGCCCAGACAGCAAAACAGGTTATACTTCAAAAAGTTAGGGAAAAAGAAAAAGAAGCGATTTTGTCTGACTTCTCAACAAAAGTAGGCACAGTTATGAATGGTACAGTACTCAGATTTGCCGGACCAAATGTAATTGTTGATTTGGGCAAAGCAGAGGCAGTAATGCCACCACAAGAGCAGATAGGTAATGAGAGATATCATCAAAATCAAAGACTTTCTTTCTATATTGTTGAAATAAGAGAAGGTACGCGCGGTCAGGAATTAATTGTTTCAAGATCTAATTCAGGGCTTTTGGAAGGGCTTTTCAAGCGTGAAGTCCCGGAAATTGCTCAAGGTACAGTTGTTATTAAAGAAATTGCACGAGAAGCAGGCAGCAGGTCCAAAATTGCAGTTGCTGCAACACAAGGAGGAATCGATCCTGTTGGAAGTTGTGTAGGACAAAAAGGTGTTAGAGTCCAGGCTATTATTCAAGAATTTTCAGGAATGGAAAAAATTGACATTATTCAATGGCAAGAGGATACAAAAGCATTTATTGCAGCAGCACTTTCTCCTGCAAAAGATGTAACCATAAAGCTTGATGAGGACACTAGGACTGCATTTGTTGGAGCGCCAAAAGATCAATTATCAATTGCAATTGGAAAAGAAGGACAGAATGCAAGACTTGCTTCCAAATTAACAGGCTGGAGAATTGAAATTAAGGAAGATGAATCTCTTGCCTCATCTGAGCCTGAGGAAGCTCCAAAAGTTGAAGAAAAGAAAAAGGAAGTAGAAGTTGAGACGAAAGAAGCACCTAAAGAGGAAGTTTTAGAAGAAAAAAATGCTGATGAGACAAAAGAAGAAGAATCTGTAGCTGAAGCAACCCCTGAAGTAGAAGAAAAAACAGAAGAAGTTTTAGAGACAGCAGAAGAAAGTAAAGAGGAAGCTCCTTTGGAGCAGGATTCAAAAGAAGAAAAGGTTGAAGAGGCAAAAGAATAATTATGAATACGCTTAAGAGTTTTTCTGCAAAAATCTTCTAATCAATTCTTCTTTAGTAGTAAAGTAAGTTTAAATTATATATGAATACATTTCCACCAGTTGTATCAGTGTTAGGCCATGTTGATCATGGTAAGACTACACTTTTGGACGCTATAAGAAAAAGCAATATTGCCAATCGTGAGCATGGAGGTATTACCCAAAAAATCGGAGCATCAAGTGTTGAGGTATCCCACGAAGGAGGGATAAGTAGAATTACCTTTATTGATACCCCTGGCCATGAAGCATTTTCTTCTATGCGGGGTAGAGGTGCAAGAGTTGCGGATATTGGAGTCTTGGTTATTGCAGCAAATGATGGTGTAATGCCCCAAACAAAAGAGTCTATACAGCTTCTAAAAAATGCGAATATCCCATATATTGTTGCCTTCACAAAGTCTGACTTGCCTGAAGCACAAATTGAGAAAGTAAAACAGCAGCTTCTTAAAGAGGATGTAATTGTTGATAGCCTTGGAGGAGAGGTCCCCTCAATTGAGGTCTCGGCAAAGTCAGGCCACAATGTAAAAGAGCTTTTGGACCTTATTTTACTTGTTTTTGAAATGAATTATGCACAGGAAAAGGAAGTCGGAAAGGTCTCTGAAAATTCTCCGCTTGAGGCTGTTGTTATTGAATCCAAGCTCGATCCAAAATCAGGCTCAAGAGCAACAATTGTCATAAAAAATGGCACAATTTCGGTCAAAGACATGGTTGGGGCAGGTAGTGTTAAAGGCAAAGTCAGGTCTTTAGTAACAGAGAGTGGGAAAATGGTCAACTCAGCAACTATTGGAGATGCAGTTGAAGTCTTGGGTTTTGAAGGCGTTCCATCGGTTGGAAGCATTGTTAGAAAAGAAGGAGAAAAAGAGACAGGTCTTGTTGAAGCGCCAAAGGCAGTCAAGAAGCAAGCAAGTGGTGAAGAAAAGTTAATATCCCTTATTTTGGTTGCAGATACCCAAGGCTCACTTGAGGCTATTCTATATTCTTTACCTGAAAGGGTTAATGTTATTTTATCCAAAACAGGTGATGTTTCTGAGGCAGATGTTATTATGGCCAAATCAACAGGTGCTATTATCCTCACCTTCAATCTTAAATTAAAGCCTGATCTTCAAAAATTTGCACTTTTGGAAAAAGTTTTGCTCAAAAATTATGCAATTATATATGAATTACTGGATGAGTTAGGGGATGTAATAGAGGGAAAGGCCTTGGCAGGTATGGAGCAGCTTTACGGTGCAGCAAGAATCCAGGCTGTTTTTCCATTTGAGAAGACCCAGGTACTTGGGATCAAAGTTATGGAAGGAAGGATTGCTAAAGGTGACAAGATTCGTATCATGAGAGACGATATAGTAATTGGTGAAAGTAGCGTTGTAAGTCTTAGACAAGGTAAAGAAATAGCCTCAAAAGCCGAGAAAAATCAAGAGGCGGGGATACTCATTTCTCCTTTCCTTGACTTTTCTATAGGAGATGTGATACTATCTCATAGTTAATTATGGATAATAATTTGTTCCAGCGTCTCAAAGACCTGGTAACTCAACACCAAGCAATAGGAATCGTTGTTCCCCCAAATCCAACTCATGATGAGATGGCGGCCGGGTTAGGGATGTATTTGGCCTTAAAACAAATGGGTAAGGCGGTAAGCATTGCTTGTCCAACAGATCCAACTGTTGCAATTTCCTCACTCGTTGGAATAGACAAAGTCCAAAGAGCTCTTTCAGGCTCAGGTGGAGACTTGGTTGTAACTTTCCCTTATAGAGAAGGAGAAATTGAAAAAGTTTCATATACTGTTGACAACGGTCAATTAAATATTGTTGTTAAAGCAGGTCAAAATGGTCTTTCCTTCAATCAGTCAGATGTACAATTTAGACAAGGTGGAGCAATGCCTACACTTCTTTTTACAATGGGTGTAATTGATATGTCCCAAGTATCCAATGTAGTAAATCCAGCAGAAATGACAAATGTTACCGTTGTTAATTTGGATAACAAACAAAATAACACAGGATTTGGAGATGTTGTCCATGTTTCACCAAGATTTAGCTCAATCTCTGAAATGGTTGCTGACTTTTTGACTCTTCTTGAACCACAAATTGAGCTGGATGTAGATACCTCTCAGGATTTGTTATCAGGAATTTTGTCTGCAAATAATGATTTTCAAAATGGTCAGGGAAGTTATTTAGCTTTTGAAATGACTGGGATTCTTATGAAAAAAGGTGCTGTAAGAAATGTAAATGGAAATGCAGGCGCAAATCCAACAGCTACAGCAATGCCTACAAATAATTATTTCCCGCCACAACAACAAGCAGTGCAGGCATCTGAGCCTATATCACAGCAACCAGTCCAACAACAGTCACAATCTGTTCAGAGTTTTGAGCCTGCTGGGCAGCCTATTCCTTCAATGCAGCAATTTCCAGCACCTGATCAATTAGGTGTACCATTACCAAATCAACCTATTCAGAATTTTCAGCAACCTGTAATGCAGCAAGAGCCTGTACAACAGGTTCAACCAGTTCAACAGCCCGTTCAACCTGTTCAGAATGTTCAGCCAGTACAACAACAAAATGGTCAGCCTCCATCTGATTGGTTGACTCCAAAAGTCTACAAAGGCTCAACTGTCCTATAAAGTTCTAATTCTTAATTTGTACGATTGCGGACCGAAAGAGAACATGCTATAATACACATACTTTATGGTTTTGAATGTAGTACAAAAACAAGATATTATTAAAGAGTTTCAGACTCAAAACGGAGATACTGGAAGTCCTGAGGTACAGATTGCACTCTTAACGCACAGAATAAAATCCCTTATTTCACATCTTCAGGGACATGCAAATGACAATCACAGCAGACGCGGACTTTTGTCCATGATTGCAAAAAGAAGAAGGTTACTCAATTTCTTAGAAAAAATTGACAAAAAGAGAGCAGAAGCCATAATTGAGAAATTAGGCCTTCGAAGTTAACATCGGAATTTCTTCTTGTGTTGATGATAGAATAAATAAGATATTTGTTATATAATAAGAAAGTTGTAAAAATAAGAAAGAACGAAAAGAAATAATGAAATTTACCTCAAAATCTATTGAATTTGCCGGAAAAAAGCTCACTCTTGAAACAGGCAAATTAGCAAAATTAGCAACAGCAGCAGTTGTGGCACGCTTGGGCGACACAATGGTTTTGGCTACGGTTGTTGCCTCCAAAAAAGAGACTACACTTGATTATTTCCCACTTTCAGTTGAGTATATTGAAAGACTTTATGCTGGAGGACGTATCAAAGGAAGCCGTTGGGTTAAAAGACAAGGCAGACCAACTGACGAAGCAGTACTTACAGGAAGACTTATAGATAGATCTATTAGACCACTTTTCCCTAAAGAATACAAAAATGATGTACAGGTTGTTGTGACAGTACTATCTGTTGATGGAGAAAATGAATCAGATGTACTCTCAATTATTGCTGTATCTGCAGCGCTTGCCATGTCACCAATTCCATGGAAAGGCCCAATTGGCGCAATCCGCATGGGATATAAAGATGGTGAGTATCTCCTCAATCCGGGTGGGGAAGTTTTGTCTGAATCACAGCTTGATTTGGTTGTTACACAGAGTAAAGAAAAAACACTCATGCTTGAGGCAGGAGCACTTCAGGTTGCTGAAGATGTTACTCTTGAGGCAATCTCTAAAGCTCACAAAGAGACCTCAAAACTTATTTCATTCATTGAAGAATTTGCGAAAGAAGCTGGACGAGAAAAAGTAGTTGTAAATCCAGATGAAGTACTTTTGGAATATGTAGGTGTTGTTGAAAAGTCATACAAAAAAGATATTGAAAATTTGGTTGCATTAAGAGCAGAAAATGAAGGGAGTAGTGCAGATCAGGAAGTGTTGGTTGATAAAATATTTGCTGAGGTTACAGCAGATGAAAATGCTACGAAAGTAGACAAAAAGACAATCGCAAAAGCAGTAGAGAAAGTCTTCTTTAAGATTATCCGCTCCAACATCTTAGAAAAAGGTAAAAGACCGGATGGGCGTAAAGTTGATGAAATAAGGCCTCTTAGTGCAGAAATTGATCTTTTGCCAAGAGTTCACGGATCTGGACTTTTCCAAAGAGGTGATACTCAGGCTCTAAGTATTGTAACTCTTGGAGCAGGGAGAATGGAACAACTCTTGGAGTCTCCAGAAGGTGAAGAAACAAAAAGATATATTCATCATTACTCATTCCCTCCATATTCTGTCGGAGAAACAGGCAGAGTCGGCTTTTTATCTCGTCGTGAAATAGGACATGGAGCATTGGGTGAGCGCGCACTTTTGGGTGTTATTCCAAGTAAAGATGTTTTCCCATATACAATCCAAGTTAATTCAGAGGTATTGGCATCCAATGGCTCGACCTCAATGGCCTCAACCTGTGGATCTACACTCGCTCTTATGACAGCAGGAGTTCCACTTTTGGCACCTGTTGCCGGAATTGCAATGGGACGTGTGCAAGACGGTGAAAAATATGTTTTGCTTACAGATATCTTGGGACTTGAAGATTTCTCAGGAGATATGGACTTTAAGGTAGCAGGATCTACAACTGGAATAACTGCAATTCAACTGGATGTAAAAGACGCCGGACTGACTGTTGAGCAAATTGGTGAAGTTTTTGAGCGGGCGAAGACAGCAAGACTTAAAATCTTGGATGTTATGCTTGCGGCAATTTCTACTCCAAGACCTAGTGTTTCTGAATTTGCACCAAAAGTTGCATTAGTTAAGATTCCTGTTGAAAAAATTGGTGAAGTTATAGGACCCGGCGGACGCGTTATTAAAAATATTATCGCAACAACTGGGGCTGATGTAGAAGTAGAAGATGACGGGACAGTAAATGTTTCGGGAGCATCTGAGGAGCAAGTACAGAGTGCAGTATCCTGGATACAGGGTTTGACACGAGAAGTACAAGCAGGTGAAGTATTTGAAGATGCAGAAGTAAAAAGAATTTTGCCTTTTGGAGCATTTGTTGAATTTTTACCGGGTAAAGAGGGAATGGTGCATGTTTCTAAGATGGCAGACCACTTTGTCCAAAACCCTCAAGAAGTTGTAAATATAGGAGATCATGTAAAAGTCTGGGTTAATGAAATAGATGACCAGGGAAGAATAAATCTCTCTATGGTAGATCCATCTCAATTGCAACAGAGACAACCAAGGGAAGATAGAGGACCAAGAGAACACCGTGAATTTCGTCCACACGACAGAAATGACCGCGGAGCAGACAGGCCAAAACATCCATTAGCAATGCAATTTGAGCGCGAAAAACGAGAAAAACAAGGCGGATTTCGTAGCAAAACAAAAAGAGACTACAATAGATAACTTCAATTTTCAATTTTTAGTTCTCAATTTTTATTAAATTTATAATTCTTCAATTTTCAAACTTTTTGATATTTATTGAAATTTTGTTGAAAATTGTAAAATGCAAATTGAAAAATCATGTATACTAATAATATGAACGATAAAGAAACAGTTTCTATTATTCCACTTTCAGGGGTTGGGGATGTCACGCGTAATATGTATGTTTACCAATACCAAAATCAAATGCTTATTGTCGATTGTGGCTTGGGGTTTGCAGATGAAACAATGCTTGGGGTAGATTTACTTATTCCGGATATTACTTATCTTCAAAATGCTCTAAAATCAGGTAAAAAAATTGTCGGGATGCTTATTACTCACGGACACGAAGACCATATGGGTGCACTTCCTTTTATATTGCCTCAGCTTTTAGTAGATGGTGTTGATTTTCCAATTTATGCTACTCCTTTTTGCGCGGGACTTGCCAATAAAAAATTGCAGGATTTTGGTGTTGCCAAAAAAATAGAAGCAGTACCGCTTGAGTCGGACCATGAGCTGCATTTAGGTGTTTTTTCGGCACAATTTATTCGGGTTACCCATTCGGTTGTAGATACGTCGCATATTTTTATTCGTACACCAATCGGGAATTTTTATCATGGAAGTGACTTTAAGATTGATCCGACTCCTTTTGATAACAAGCCGACAAATAAAGATAAAATTAAGCAAGTAGGGAGTCAGGGTATTCTGTGTTTGCTATCTGACTGCTTGGGTGCTGAGAGAAAAGGAGCAACTCCATCAGAGGCAACACTTACAGATTTTTTTGTTGAGGAAATGAAACGTACAAGAGGTAAATTTGTTGTAACTACATATTCTTCAAATATTAATAGACTAAATCAGGTATTAAAAGCAGCAGAAGCATTGGGAAAGCGTGTCTGTTTTGTGGGTAGGTCTCTTATCAAGACAATTGAGGTCGCAAAGCAGATGGGGCTAGTACATATGCCAAAAGGAATGGAAATCCGCGTGGACCAAGTTAAGCAGCAAAAAGATAATCAGTTGGTGCTTTTTGTAGCGGGAAGTCAAGGACAGGAAAATTCTGCACTTACCCGAATTGCCGAGGGAATACATAAAGAAATAAAACTCAATCCTCAAGATACTGTTGTATTTTCTTCAGATCCTATTCCGGGAAATGAAATTATGGTAAATCAGCTCATTGATACTATCTCAAGAATTGGATGCAATGTTGTGTATTCAGATATTGCTCATGTTCATGTCTCGGGACACGGGTCATCGGACGAATTGATGGAGTTAGTTGAGATGACCAAACCCAAGAAAATGTTGCCAATTGGAGGTAATTTTAGACATATGGTTGCATATCAGAAATTGGCAATGGAACATGGGTATAAAAAAGAAGACGTTTTCTTGCCTGATGATGGACAAGAGATTGTTTTTAGCAGGAATGGTGCTCAACTGGGCAAAAGATTCCCTGTAAGACATGTATATGTAGATGAATTAAGTGGAGAAGAGGTTGAGAGTTATGTCCTTCGTGACAGGCAAAGACTTTCTCAAGATGGAGTTGTGGCAATTATTACAGAAATTGACTCAGAAAATGGTAGGCTTGTCCAAAAACCGAATATTATTCTAAGAGGGCTTTCTGATGCAGATTCGGATGTGGTAGTAAAAGAAATTCAGACAGATATCCAAAGACTTTTTGCCGGTAAAAAGGGTAAAGTAAATAATTTTGTCTATATTCGCAAGATGATTGGCCAGGAAATAGAACAACAGCTTTTTAGAAAATACCGCAAAAAACCCCTAATTCTACCGATTGTAATAGAAGTCTAATATGTATAACCACGCTTTGAAAGATGAGGTATGTCCTATTTGTTTGGGAGTTAGAAAAATTGAAAACGCCCAGACACTTATTAGGCAAAGCGACATTGTCTACCAAGATGAAGATGTGACAGCTTTTATTTCTTCATTTTTTATTGGGAATAATAAAGGACATGTGGTAATTGTCCCAAATCAACATTTTGAAAATATTTATGATCTTCCAGAAGAAGTTATCTCACAAATTCAAAAAATAGCTAAAAAATTAGCAATTGCTGTGAGAGGGGCCTACTCCTGTGAAGGGATAACTCTTCTGCAAAATAACGAGCCAGCAGGAAACCAACACGCATTCCATTATCATTTACACATTTTTCCAAGATACCAAAACGACGAACTGTACGTCTATATGCTAAAAAAAACACCAACAACTCCGAAAGAAAGACTCCCATATGCTGAGAAATTAAAAACGCACTTAAAAAATTTATAATAGTATTTTATCTTGTTTGGCACGAGAGGTTGTTTTAGGAGAAAATTTTTGATCCAAATTTTTCTATTGTCATTTTGGTGTATTTTTCAAGTGGGAGTTGGAAAATCTCATCTTTTCCTGCCCAAATATATTCTTGTCCTTCCTCGTTTAGAATAATTTCATCAGAAATTGCTTCAACCCTATAATCAAGAAAAATAAAATGCTTTTTATCATGGAATTCTTCTTCCTCTACAAATTCCCACAAGCAAATGAATTCAGGAGAAGTAATCTTCAAATTTGTTTCCTCTTTTACTTCTCTTATAAGTGCTTCTTCAATTTTCTCACCAATTTCTATGTGTCCTCCAGGTACAACATATTTATCTTTCCATTTGTGGGATTTCATTAGAAAAAGCTTATTTTGAGAATTAATTATAAAAGCACCAACGACCGGTTCGGGATAAGTCTTGTTCATGAAATTATTATATCAGAGAAAAGTAAAGCTTGGAGTTGCATTAGCTTTGAGATACTCTATAATAGAGTATATGGCCAAAAAACATGGCGGGGGTCGCCGTAAAAAAGTAAAGCTTAGAAAAGAGACGATTTATACTCTTTTTGCTTTGGGATTTGTTGTAGTTGGAATACTTATGCTTTTGTCTTTTTCAAGGCAAGGAGATGTACTTATTGCAGTTCAGGAATTACTCCAACAGAATTTCTCGACAATGCAGTATCTTTTCCCTTTTGTCTTTATACTTATTGGCTTCTTATTCTTCAAATTTAAATTTTTCCTTTCCAAACCTCACGTTGCAATTGGATATATTTTGGCTTTTTTCTCTATGGTAGGAGTACTCAGAACTGGTGCAGTAGGCAGACATATGTTTCAGATATTGTCAGATATTTTGGGTAATGTTGGGGCAGATGCCGTGTATATTGCAGGAGTTTTTGTAGGACTTGTGGTATTTTTTGATACATCACTGGACGAATTGATGCAAGGATTTTTTGCGGTCTTGAATGCTGTTCCTAAATTTATTCCTTCAGCTTTTTTATCTGTCTTTAAGAGTAAAAGACCAATTAAAGGTAAGGAAATGACGATAAAGCAGCTTAGTATTTCAGATGCTCCAGAGCCTAAAATAAACGATAAAAATAAAACAATTTTCCCATCTTCTAAGATGGAAGAAAAAGATGTATTGGTTAAGAAAAAAGATAAGTCAGAGCTTATTTCCGAGAAATTAGTTACAAACGTCTTGGAAGCAGGTATGTGGGAAAATCCTCCAATATCTATTTTGTCTGATAGCCAAGGGACAAAAGCAGAAAGAGGAGATGTAAAAAGAACAGCACAAATTATTGAAAAGACTCTTGAATCTTTTGGTATTGCAGCACGTGTTGCGGAGGTTAATTTGGGCCCTGCTGTTACGCAGTATGCACTTGAAATTGCACTCGGTACAAAGGTAAGTAAAATTACCTCACTTGCCAATGATTTGGCTTTGGCAACAGAGGCTCCAAGCGGCCAAATTCGTATAGAGGCGCCAATTCCGGGCAGAAGTCTTGTTGGAATAGAAATACCAAATAGGTCTTTGGAAGTTGTGCCACTTCGTACTATGCTTACCTCTCAAGTTATTCAGAAGGCCAAATCAAAGCTTTCTGTTGCAATGGGTCTTGATGTCTCTGGTAATCCTGTGGTCGCAGACATTGCCAAAATGCCTCACGTACTTATTGCAGGTACCACAGGATCCGGAAAATCGTATCTTATGAATGCATTTATATGTACTCTTCTATTTAGAGCCTCTCCTCAGGAAGTAAAAATGATATTGGTTGATCCAAAGCGAGTTGAATTTACCCAATATAACGGCATTCCTCATCTTTTGACTCCTGTTATTGTTGAGCCTGAAAAAATCCTTTCTGCTCTAAAGTGGGCAATGGGAGAAATGGATAGACGTTACAAATTATTCGCCGAGCGTGGAGTGAGAAATATTGACTCATATAACGAGCTTTCAGGATTTCAGGCACTGCCTTATGTGGTGATTATTGTTGACGAGTTGGCAGACCTTATGATGCTTGCTCCTGTTGAGGTAGAGGATGCAATAGCAAGACTTGCCCAAATGGCACGTGCAACAGGTATACATTTGGTAATTGCAACCCAGAGACCGTCAGTAAATGTTATAACTGGTCTTATTAAGGCAAATATTCCAACAAGAATTGCATTGAATGTGTCCTCCCAAATTGATTCAAGAGTTATTTTAGACGGTCCTGGTGCTGAGAAATTATTGGGTCGGGGAGATATGCTTTATGTTCCGCCGGATGCAGCAAAGCCTACACGTATTCAGGGAGCATATGTCTCGGAAAAAGAAGTGCAGCGCTTAGTAAATTATCTTAAGGAGAAAGTGCCCGAGGTAAATTACACAGAGGAAGTAACAACACAGCAGATTAGCGTTAAAGGTAAAGGTTTGGCATCATCAGGTGCAGGAGAAGGCCTTGATAACCTTTTTGACGATGCGGTTAGAGTTGTTTGCCAATATGACAAAGCATCTGCATCTCTTCTTCAGAGAAAATTATCTGTTGGTTATTCAAGAGCAGCTAAAATCCTTGATCAATTAGAGGAAAACGGAATAATAGGACCAGCAGAAGGAAGCAAGCCAAGAGATGTCCTTAGTAAAAATGCAGATGAAGTCTTAGCTCAAGTGCATGGAGAGTAAAATGGGAGCCAAAGGTTCCAAAGGAGCCGGAGGAGTCAAAGGTAGTTCCTCTTTTTCCCCATTTGGTACTTTTGTCTCATTTGGCTCTTTTGGAACTTTATATATTATGATAAAAATTGGAGACAGACTAAAAGAAGAAAGAAAAAAACAAGGTTTGGCAATTGATGAAGTTGCCCGCTCAACAAAGATCCGGCCGCAATTTATTTCTGCAATAGAAACTGGTGATTATAGACGCCTTCCGGGAAGTAGTTATACTCAGGGATTTGTAAAAAATTATATTGAATTTTTGGGTCTTCCAATGAAAGAGTCTATGGCGATGTTTCGGCGGGAATACAATGAAATTGAATATACAAAAGTAATGCCTGACAGTTTTGTCGGACGGGAAGATATCCCCTTAAAAACATTCAGACTAAATCGTGCAATAGGACTTGTTTTGGTAATTGTAATTGGTATACTCTTCTATCTTTTTTACCAGTACCGCTCAGCATTTTTTGCGCCTTCTCTTTCAGTTGATTCACCTCCAGAAAGAGCAAAAATTAGCAGTCAGACGGTTGCGGTATCCGGCATAACAGATACAAATACAACGGTTACGGTAAATGATTTGCCAACACTTGTTGATAGTACAGGACATTTTATTAAAGAAATTCCTGTTTTTCCCGGAACAACAACAATAACTATAAAATCGGAAAATAGTTTTGGAAAAATTTCTACAGTTGAGCGGCATGTAATTGTTGCTGTAGGACAATAGAATTAATTTAACTTACTTGTGTTGGCCTAAAAATAAGGGTTTTTTAAAAAATTTTACTTGACTAATAGTCCTTGCTGATGTAAGCTAGAATTAGATATGGATACTGCCCAAATTCTTTTAATTACTGTTGTTAGCGTACTAACTCTTCTTTTAGTGCTACTTGGTGTGCAGGTATTTTTTATTCTTCGTGAAGTCAAGAATACTCTTTCTAAGGCAAATAAAGTACTTGATGATGCAAATGTTATAAGCAGTAGTATCTCACGTCCTGTTGAATCATTTTCTACTGTTTTGTCCAGTGTAAAATTGGGATCTGTTATTGCTTCTTTTCTCGCGAAAGTGGTTGAAAAAACACATGATAAAAATAAGGAGGAGAGGCATGGACAGAGAGAATAAACATTCAGGTGCAGGATTTTTTAATGGCTTTATACTAGGACTTCTTGTTGGCGCAGGCTTGGTATTTTTATTTGGTACAAATAAAGGCAGACGAGTCCTCCAAATGCTTCTTGAACAGGTAGAAGAAAATACACAACTCTCAGATCTTTTGGAAGTACCTGAGGAGGAAGAATTCATGGATGCAATTGAAGAAGATGATCCTGCTCTAGATGAAGATTATGAAGATGAAGAAGAAATGAAGTTGGAAGAAGAGGAGCCTGAGAAAAAAGACATCCGTCACGAATTCCAAAATGGTCATAGTCATGAGCATCGTGAACATCATGAAGTTGTCTCAAAAAAGCCTGTTGCTAAAGTAAAAAGATTTTTCCGCGGTCCTTCAAAAAAAATGGTAAGTTAGAGTAGTATCTGGTATTTTGTATTTAGTATTAAGTATACTTTTGGTTCTTCTTTGAGCAAATTAACCAGTTGAGATTTTGATCTCTGTGAATTTCTATAAGGATTAGTTTTGGAACGAAAACCCAAGATGTTGTGTTTTTTATTCTCCAAATTTTCTTATATTTGCATTTTGTTCGTCTAGCGTCCGTGCGTAATGGGTAATTCCTTTTCCATCTGTAAAATAATATAAATAGTTAGTATCTGCTGGGTGGAAAACAGCAGTTAAGGCATCAAGTCCAGGATTGGAAATTGGAGTTGGTGGAAGACCGGGATTTAGATAACTATTGTATGGAGAATTAAGTTTTAGATTTGATGCAGAGGGAGTTGGCCACCACTTTATTGTGCTTCCTAATGCATATTGAATAGTAGCATCAGCCTGAAGTGCCATTCCAATATTTAGCCTATTTTCGAGGACTGATGCTATCATTTTCATCTCCTCAGGTGATTTTCCTTCCCTCTCAACAATTGATGCAAGAATTACCGCGTCTTCTTTACTAAGGTGAGAAGTAGGATTTTGGGATGCTTCTTCGTACTTTATATCAAAATTATTCCTCATAATACTTATTATTTGCTCAATTGTCCCGTCATGAGGGATAAGATAAGTATCCGGAAATAAATAACCTTCATTTTCAGAAAGTTTTGGAGTCCAAGAGACGTCAAATGTAGATATTTTATTTTGCAGTATTTCTCCTATTTCTGTTGCTCTTTTGCCTTCAGGAATTGTTACCCATACGTCAAGACTCCCCTTAGTCATAGTCTTTGCAATCTCATCAGGGTTCATAGAAGGAGAAAGCTTGTAGTCACCTGCTTGAATTTTTCCGTCAAGACCCATTAACCTAACTCGAATAAAAAATATAAATTGGTCATTAATTAATCCTTGATTTTGCAGATTGCTGGCAATTGCGCGAAGGCCCTGTCCTTTTTCAACAACAAATATTTTCTCATCAGTTGATTTTGGGTTGACTGCACCTGTCCCGCGAATCCACAAAAAAGAAGCAGTTAAAATAACAAACAAACTAACAATTAATATAATCAAACGTTTATTCATAAAAATTTTTAAAAGATAAGACAAGTTATTTTAGACTTTCATTATAGGAAAATTCTTTAAAGAATCTTTTGCTTCTTCCATTGTTGCTTTTTCCTCACTGAAAAGAGTGAAGAGTATATCACCCTTTTCAAAATGTTCTCCAATTTTTTTGTCCAAATATACTCCGGATCCTTTTTGGGTTGGAGCGCCCAAAATCTTTGCAATTACTGTCAAATTATGGCTGTCAATTTCATGCACTTTGTCAGAATGTGTGGCTTTTATCTCAAAAATATGTTTGCCTAACTTTGAGGTAAGATCTTTTGTGGTTACTTTCGGATTACCTTTTTGTGCCTCAATTATTTCAAGCATTTTAGCGTGTGCCTTGCCTGAAGTAAGCATATATTTTGCCCAATTTCTACCTGATTTGTATGTCTCTTTTATTTCTTTTTTAAGAGAATCAGGGCTGTCGTCAAGGCAAAGCTCCAGTAATTCTCCCGCTAAATCAAGCGCTCTGTCTTCTAAATCTACAGGTCTATTTTCTGTTTGTTCTAGTACCCTTAAAGCGTCCCTACACTCAAGAATCGGTCCTACGCCTCGTCCTGCAGGCTGATCTGTCTGCTTAATTAGGACATTCATCTTGATATCAAATTTTCCTGCAATATACAAAAATTTGTCTCTCAAAACTTCCGCATCTGCATGGTGATGGACTTTGACTGATTTGCCGTAAGGAAGGTCTATAACAACATGACTTGAGCCAAAGGCGACTTTCTTGGCCATAATAGAAACTATAATTTTGTCAAAACTTTCAAATAGTAATGGCGCTTCAACATGAATGAGTACATCATCGGCAGGCGCAATATGAAAAGATCCACCCCAGACGATGCAGCCATTTGTCTTCCTAACCACTTCATAAATTTCTTTTTCTGAAAGCTCAACATTTGCTAATACTTCCATGTCATCTGCAGTACCATCAGGAGTTGTAATCGCACGAGACGAAGATTTTGGAATTGCAAATCCTGCTGCTGCAATAATTGGGATAATTATCATGGTTGTCCTAGTCCCTGGTACTCCACCTATTGAATGTTTGTCGGCAACAATATTTTTATGCCAGTGCAACTTTTCTCCTGTCTCAACCATTGCCTTTGTCAAATAAAACAATTCTTCGTCACTAAACCCTTTTGCATAACCACTCGCTGCAAAATAAGTTGTCAGGACTTTACCCAATTTGTTGTGGGCAATCTCATCCATAATTGCGTAAATTTCGCGGTAATTAAGCTTTTTTCCAACTAATTTTTTCTTAATTGCTTCTATTGCTTGTGTTTTTTCATCCATAATTTAGTATTTAGTTATAAATATTCAAACCTACTCTATTGTAGCTTCTGAAGACGTGATTTGACAATAAGCCTTTTCCATATTGTGCCAGGCGGAGTACAGGTGATTAATGTTAGGTAACTGTCATCAAATGTTTGAGACAAAACAGATGTATCATCCGGCTCAACAACCGTAATTGAAAATATTTTATAAGTATATGTAATTCCATTTACATTGGCTAAAATTATATCTCCTGGCAAGAGAGTATGGGCATTGGCAAGAATTGTTTTATAATCTTTTGGATTAAAAAGCTGTGGAAGCGTTGAATGTCCAAAAATAACGGTATTACCTTTATCCGGCGGGACTGATGTGCCTGCTAAATTTACTAAGTGTTTGGAGAGATCTGTATCTGTTGTTGAAACACTGGCATTTGTTATGTTAAGTTTGGGTATTGATAAAAAATAAGAAGCCTCACGAGGTGGTGCGTGTTTAAAGTCATAATGAGGATACCAATTGGACGCATCCGTAAAATCCACACCCGACAAGCTCTGAAATCCTGTTGAGAAAAGACTTGTTATGGTACTTGCTGTAACTTGACTATGATTTGGAATAGGGGCTGTTATATCCTGGTCAGCAAAAGCCGGAGCTAGAGTAATTTGCCAAATAATCAGTGGGCTAAAAACATAAAAAACAATACTTAAGCCTACCAAAAAGGTTACTAAGCCAAAGAATCTAATAATCTTTTTTGCATTCCAAAAGGAAGGCTTTTTGTAAACATATTTATTCATGGGCAGCCTCAACGGATACGGAGATATTACCGGCTAATCTAGGAAGTATTTGGGGTAGGAAAAATAAATTAGGAGAAAGCTTGAAATTAACATCCGAAAATTGAGGAGTTGCTGATAATATCTCTTTTGCTTGGGCAAATGATTTTCCTGCAATTTGACCAGAAATAGTCTTTGTATCTAAATTTGGAAGCATGGCAGCTTTCATATGAAGATTTGCTTTCGCTGTGCCATTTTTAACACTCAAATCTTCGACGTCATAGGTAATTCCCTCGGGTGCAAGGGTCAGGTCTGATGGTAATTGCCCTTGCATGGCAGACTTTGTGTAGGCATCTATATCTGATTTTTTATATGAAATCGACTGGAAGGAGACTGTCCCGGAAAGATTTATTGTGCTTGCTTCATCTCCGACTTTTTTATCATAGTCACTTTTAACTAGCGTTGTTTTGGTGAAGCTGGGAAGAATTACCATATCTGAGTTAGCTTGTTGCTGCAGGTCTTCTTTTGCCTTGTCCGATAAATTAGACGTTAGCTGAGTAGCCAAACTATCCAAATCTTTTTGTGAGACGACAGTGACTGTTTTTTTACTTCCGCCTGAAAATGGATTGTCATTTTTTGCGGCAATAGAGCTCAGGCTGCCAATAGAAAATTTTGCGCCTGAGGGGACATTGTAATCAGTCCCAATATCACTTGCTGTCACGTTAACATTTGCTGTTCCTGCGGATAAATTGGTTGGATCAGAAGATCCTGATGCAACATTTACATCACTATCCAAAGTAAATTTAAGACTGCTTGAGCATCCTGATGTACAAGTAATTGTTGTCCCGGAAGAAAAGGAATGCGAAGAGCTATCACTATTAAAAATAGTTATGGTCCCTTTTGCTTTGTCTCCGACGTCTTTACTCCCTGTTGCGCTTCCGGACACTTTACCATCCTCACTAGCGCTAACAACAGAGCTTTGTATTGTGCCTGAATTTGTATCTGTCGAATCGGTTGTTGAAAAAGTCACAGCTTGGGTTTGCTCTATAATTTTAGGAGTGAGTGAAAGAGTAGCACTTGCATGAATACCGAAAATATACCAAATAAAGAAAATAACAACTAATATTAAAATAACGGGAATTAAAAAGATAAGCTTATTACCTTGGGGCATGGAAATAGACGAAAAAGCGGAAAAAATACTTTTTGTAAAAGATGAATTTCTGGGAAGCCCACTTTTTATTTTTAGAAAAGTATTTTTTGCTCCTTCAAAAAAAGCAGGTCCGCTAATAGTAAAACCTAAAGGCTCGGATTCTTCCGTCTCTTTTACTTCCTCAGGAATTTCTTCGAAGGAATCAGACCTCACATTTGTAGGATGAGGGGGTTCTGTTTTTGCAATATCTTCGTCTTTAACAAAACCAAAAAACTCCTGATTTTCCTCTTCATTTGAATCTTCTTTTTCTTTTGGCGTGTCCAGTGATTTTTCTTCTTTTTCTTCCTCAATGTCCTCTTCGGGAGCTTGGACAGCTTCCTTTTCCTCTTCTAATTCTTCTGCAGGGATAGCCTTGTTGGTTGCCAGTTGAGACTTTACCAAATCTATTGCATCAAATCCCATTTGTGTTGCTGTGCCAAAAAGAATTGCTCTTGTATCAAAATCAGGTGAAAGAGTTGAGACCTGAGGTACATGTAAAAAGGGAATAGATTTACTCCAATGATGGCTTATAAAAGATCTTTCAATTTTTTTGTCGTTGCTGTCAAAAATAATCAGACGTGAAGGGAATATCTCAATATTTTCAAATTGTAAAAGTGCATTTTCAACAGTTTCTGTCAGAGGTTGGGTAAGAGGTACTTCTTTAGTGTCAACAATTCTACCTGCTCTTATTAAAGTAAGACTTACTGTCTTTTTACCAATATCAATTAAAATACCGGATACCGGTGCACCTTCTTCTTTTTGGAGTAAGTGAGCGATTGCTTCAGGAAATACCAAAAAGCCTATCGGTTGAAGGTCTAATTCTTCACTCATTTGCTTAAGTTTTCCCAGATATTCTTTTGTAATATGAGAGTCTTCAACCCAGCTTTCCTTAACCCCAAAAACAGTCTTATGCGTCTGAATCCCTTCAGGAAGAGACTGCTCGGCAATACTGATTGCTTTGTCTGCTGCGCTGAGGAGACCTTCTTGGGAAATTGTTTCTAGTGATGATGGTAATTCTGCTTTTCCTTGTCCAATAACCTGAATGCGTCCGCCTAACTCTTCAAAAACAACGGCATGAACATGCTCTTCACGTAGTAGAAAAGCCAAAAAATATTCCCTAGGTGGAGTTTTCTTAAATATTGAAGACAGTATTGGCAGCTTCATCACAATAGCTACTAGTTATTAGCTTCTAGTTACTAGTTTGAGCATAGCATGTTATACTCTCTGTAGCAAGTTAAACCAGTTTGGAAGTTCAGAGATGCAGATGAGGTATTGCCATTACAAAATAAATTTTATACAATTACGCAGTTATGGCAGAAAGAGTTAGGAAGCAAGTTTCAGTTCCAGAAGATCAAGCAGGAGATATGAATAATATGTTTAGGACCTTTGGCCTTAGATATACAAGACAGTACCGCTCAGATAGTGAGGGAAATCCAAGAACTCCAAATAATGCAAATGAGCAGTTTGTAACAGGTGATTTATCTAAGCGTACACCCAAACCCCAAGAATAGTTAGTAAATTTTGAATTTGTTTTAAGTTGATTAGTTTGATGCTCAAATAATAAAAGTTAACTGACCACTGCATAGAGTCTCATTAAATTATTTCCTAATTTTTCTTGTTTGGTTATTTTGAATGATTTGATTTCATTTGTGTGCTCAACATGAGGACCTCCGCAAAATTCCTTTGAATATGCATTGTAGTCTCCATCCTCGCCTGAGCCACCAATGATATATACTTTGACTTGTTCCTGGTATTTTTCATCAAAAAGGCCAATCGCATTTATTTCTTTGGCTTTGCTAAGTGGCATCATTTCAAAATGTACAACCAAATCTTCTTTTATTTTTTCATTTACTGTATGTTCTAACTTATTAATTTCTTTATCGGTTAATTTTCTATCAAAATTGAAGTCAAATCTAAGCCTTTGAGTAGTTATGTTGGACCCTTCCTGATGAACGTGATTTCCAAGCAAATCCCTAATTGCCTGATGCAAAAGGTGAGTTGCTGTATGACCTTTTATTGTTAATTCCTGAGTATCCGCTAGTCCTCCCTTAAATTTGCCACTGGATGCGGTCTTTGACAAATTTTGGTGTTCTTTTATCTTCTCGGCTAATTCCTGCTGATTAAAGGTATACCCAAGGCTTTTAAGCTGAGTAGGGGAAAGGCCAAAAGATGAAATTGCTTTGAATGCTGTTTCAGGTGAAATTTCAACATTTCCCATAAGTTCGTCACCCTCTTTGACTCCTGGAAGGTTTTCAATTGTCATCCCCGACTTGATCGGGGATCCAGAAATTTCCTGGCTTCCAGCTTTCGCTGGAATGACATGGTGATTTTTTAATATATCTTTTTCAATCAGCCTCTTAGCATTAGAAAGTGTCCTTTCATAATTTTGTTTTTCAGTCTCAATGGTAAGCTCTATTGCTTCAAATCTCTCAACCAATTCAGGATCAGTATCTTTGTATTGGTCAACAATAGTTTCAAGGATTGGGCGAATTTCTGTCTTAGTTTTTAATTCCCATAATTGGTCAAGGCTTCGCCTAATAAGTCTTCTTAGAATATAGCCGCGATCTTTGTTGGCAGGCATAACTCCGTTAGCAACCATTAATATGCTGCCTCCCAAATGGTCTGCAATAATTTGCATGTTCTTTCTGTTATCTTTATAAGATTTGTCCGTTAATTTCTCGATTGTTCGGATAGTCGGATAAAAAAGAGAAGTCTCAAACATGTCATGTTTGTTTTCAGTTGCACCGATAAGCCTTTCTAGTCCTCCTCCAAAGTCTACATTTTGCTGTGGTAGCTCGTTAAATGTCCCATCTGCATTTTTTATATACTGCATAAAAACAGAATTTCCGATTTCCCAATACCTTCCACAGTCACAATTCGGATGACATTTTTCATCTTTCCAGGGGCTTTTTTCATGAAGTTTGAGATCTGCTCCAAAATCATAAAATATTTCACTATCAGGTCCGCCTGGTTCGCCGGTTGGCATCTTATCTGGAGTGCCCGAGCGACTCCACCAATTTTTCTCTACACCGTATTCTAGAATACGTCCCTGCGGATCTATTCCTGATTGAGAAAAAAGCTCTTTCCAAATAGCTTTTGAGGTTAGGTCTTTGTCTATTTGGTCGCTCCCGGCAAAGATAGTAACGTAAAGTTTTTTAGGATCAAGCCCCAATTCTTTTGTATATAATTCCCAAACCCATGGTAATTGTTCGGTTTTAAAATAATCTCCCAAAGACCAATTTCCAAGCATTCTAAAAAAAGTAGTGTGCCTGTTGTCTCCAACTTCTTCTATATCAACAGCCCTGAATGAATTTTGTACATCAACGAGTCTTTTTCCTGCAGGGTGAGGCTCTCCCAATAAATATGGTACCAAAGGCTGCATCCCTGAGGATGTAAAAAGAGTTGTTGGGTCATTCTCAGGCACCAGATTGGCACCCGGAATTCTTTTATGTCCTCGCTTTTCATAAAATGCAATAAAAATATCTATAATTTGTCGTGCAGTCATGGAAGTATTATAACAAAAAAAAAGAGTACTATTGTAAAAGTAAAGGGAACATGATACTATAAGATCATGAGTTTGGGCGTACAGAAAGAAACACCACAATGGCAGTATGATGGGAAGTTATTTCCACAGACTCATCATATTTTTGACAAAGCAATGGACTTCGGAGATGTATCTGAGGCATCAGTGGATGCAAAAGGTACAACAGAGTATGCAAATAGAGCAATTGCTTTAGGTATTAGTTTAGCATTAGGTTTGCTAGGTTTTGAAGGATTATTAATGTCTCAGGGTGTTAAAATACCAGATCCTGTTCCGCTTATAACAACATTCACAAGTATGGCATTACCATGGATTGGCGCAGCAATTGGGGAAAAGAGAAGTGGAGTAACAGACTATATTAAAACTACCCTCAGAAGATCCCAACCGGAAGAACCCACTAAAAAATAGTTTGACATTTTATTTTAGACAAAAGTAAAAGTCAGTGCATAAGTTATTCTATAGAAGAGCCAG
This sequence comes from Patescibacteria group bacterium, assembly GCA_036381535.1. Classification (GTDB taxonomy): domain Bacteria; phylum Patescibacteriota; class Microgenomatia; order Levybacterales; family UBA12049; genus DASQJJ01. The sequence goes on from DASVCQ010000047.1 coordinate 27,589, forward strand.
CTGCATTAAGTTAATCTAAAGTAACTTGTATTTTCTTCTTTAGAAGAGTTTAATTATTCTAATGACAGACTCACCTGAGAATTCAGATTTAAGGCCCAAAATTGTCCCTGTACTTACTCCTAAAGAAAAAACATTGCAAAAGAGACTAGAAAGGCCTATAATTGGATCTCTTATGGAACTGCTTAAAAGATTTAGAGAAAAATTACCTGTAGTAGCAGACTCGGAAAGGCTCGTATCTAAAGATTTTAGATATGGTCAGGATGAAATAAAGAAAGAGGTTTTGGATTCTCTTAACCCCAGTAAAACTTTCAAAGAATATCTTGGACATGACAGGCTAATGCTTTCACCACAAGGGTTTGACGAGAGAGTATCAAACGGAACACTTTTTGAAACACTTACAGGAAAAGTAGGAGAAAAAAGACCAAGTTGGTTTGTTGAAATGCCTCACAGATATGTTGGCGGACATCTTGGTGGCGAACCTAAGGCTGATACTACGGATATACGCAATTTTGGTCCAGATAACTTTGCAAAATATCCACTTCATCCTTTTGCAAAAGAAATGCTAGAGAAGGGTGCCTTTACAGGTCCGGGATTTTATTACAGACTCGGTCCTAACTACACGGCAGATTCAGTTATATTGCGTGAGGAGCAAGGAAAACTCCAGGCTTTACTTATAGTAAGAACCGATGGTCAAGGTGTTGCAGTACCAGGCGGAATGATTGAGGGGAAAGACTTAAAAGATATGTCAACAGCTGCACTCAAAGTGGCATTAAGAGTTGCAAAAAGAGAAACAGGAGAAGAAGCAGGAATTGATTTGGAGCATATTAAAAGTTTGCCAATTCCTGGGCTTCAGAAGGTAGTTGTTGGGGGAGATACTAGAGGAACAGTTGAGGCCTGGCCTGAGACTACTGTTTTTGTCTTTATGCCAAATAAAGAGACTGCTGCAAAATTAGAAAAACCTGTGGGTAAAGACGATGCAGAAAGTGCTGATTGGAAATGGATTGATGTTGGAGTAGATATGTTGTCATCGCATAAGAGCTACTTATGGCTAGGTATTAGAGAATGGGAAAAGGCAAATAAAAAAGTTGTTAGAAAAGACGGTACAATTGGCCGTGCTCCTCTTTTGTCTAGACTTAGAAGATAATTAATTTTCTTATATTATATGGTAGTATAAGAAAATGCCACGCAAATTAGAAATCCCACTTCCTCAAAAAATCATCAAAGACAAAGACCGTTTGGTCCCCAAAAATTTTGTTTATGGGAAAGAAGGATAGTCTTTTAATAAGGCAAAGAAGCTTTAAAAAGAATAAAAAAAGAAAATATAGTTTACTTTTACCATTTTCTTACAATACTCTGTTAAAAAACTTAAAATAAGTGCTTGACATGCATTGGCGGGTATGGTATAAACATACTTACCTTAGCAACTTAAAGGAAGGGTCTGTGTACCTTTTTCCTTTTTTTAGTGGCGAAGAAACCTGTCCATCCAATCCTTAATTAGAAAGCCTTGCAAATGCCAAAGACGACCACACAAGACAATATTAGACAAAATTGGGGAAGAAGTTATTCTGTCGTACCTGAATTAGATCTTCTCTCAATTCAAAAGAAATCATACCAATTATTTAGAGAAGAAGCTATTGGTGAAATTCTCCAAGAGATTTCTCCTGTTGAAGACTTCACAGAAAAAAATTGGCAACTTACTTTTGGGCATTATCGAATTGGTAAGCCTACCTATACTCCTGAGGAAGCAATGAATAAAGGAGTAACCTACGATGCCCCGCTTTATGTAGAAGCAACCCTCTTAAATAAAAAAACCGGTGAGACCCAATCCCAAGAAATCTTTTTAGGAGACATTCCACAGATGACAGACAGAGGAACATTTGTTGTTAATGGAATTGAAAGAAGTGTCGTTAATCAGCTTGTTAGAAGTCCTGGGGTCTTCTTTACAGCAACTGTAGATCCAGTAACAGGAAAACCATTATATACAGCAGAAGTGAGACCAGTACACGGAAGTTGGCTAGAGATTTCAACAACAAGACACGGGACAATGACTGTTAAAATTGACAGAAGACGAAAATTCCCAATCACAACTTTCCTGAGAGCAATTGGAATCGGGACAAATGATGAAATAAGAGAGAAATTTGCAGAATTAGTCGATAAAGAAGGATATATTGATAACACTCTTCAAAAAGATGATACAACTTCAGAGGCTGAGGCTATGATTGAGATCTTTAAGAAGATGCATCCTGGCGAGCCAGTAGTCTTGGAAAAGGTCCGTGAATCACTCCACGGGCTTTTCTTTAATAATAGAAGATATGATTTGGGTACAGTCGGCAGATATAAGATAAATAAAAAATTGGCTGATACAAAAGGGTTCCACTCATCTGAAGAAAGAGTTTTGTCTGTTGATGATGTTGTTGGATCAATTATTTATCTTATAAATCTTAGTCAAGGAAATGGTGTAGTTGATGATATTGATAGTCTTGCAAATAGACGTATAAGATCTGTTGGAGAATTGGTTGCAACAACAGCTTTTCGTGTTGGAGTACTTAGACTTGAGAGAAGTATTAAGGAAAGAATGTCTCTTATGCAAACAGATGTTCCTTCAACAATTTCTAACCTTATTAATGCAAGACCAATAATGGCAGCCCTCAATGAATTCTTCCGCACCTCACAACTTTCCACAATCCTAGATCAGACTAACCCACTCGCTGAAGTAGACAACCTAAATCGTCTCACAGTTATGGGTACAGGTGGAATTTCAAGAGAAAGAGCAGCTTTCTCTATCCGTGATATTAATGCATCTCAATATAGTAGGGTATGTCCAATTAGAAGTCCTGAAGGACCAAATATCGGACTTGTTACTTATCTCTCTTTGTATACAAGAGTAAATCATTACGGATTTTTAGAAGCTCCATATAGAAAAGTTGTTGTTAAAAAAGAAGGAAAGAAGACAATAGTTACCGCAACAGATGAAGTTGTATATCTTGATGCAGAAGACGAACAAAAGCATTACATTACACATGCAGGAGTACTTTCAAATGAAGAGATTGTAGCAGATAGAGTCCCAGCAAGATTTAGAGGAGAATTTATTGAAATTGAAAAAGAGAAAATTGAATATATAGATGTCACTCCACAGCAAGTTGTCGGCGCATCAGCAAGTCTTATTCCATTTGTTGCCCATGATGAAGCAAACCGTGCACTCATGGGAACCCACATGCAATGTCAGGCAGTACCACTTATTAAGCCAGATAGTCCAATTGTTGGTACAGGAATGGAAGGAAAAATTTCAGAAGTTATGGGTCGTGTAGTTAAAGCTCCATTTGAAGGAAAAGTAACACATGCTGACTCAAGAAGTATTGTCCTTGAAGGCAAAAATGAAAAGCAAACCTTTACTCTTCAAGCATATCATAGGACTGCAGCCACAACATCTTACACTCAACGCACAGTAGTTAAGGCAGGACAATTAGTTAAAAAAGGAGATATTTTAATTGATGGACCTGCATCCCAAAATGGAGAACTCGCTCTTGGACAAAATCTTCTTATTGCATATGCATCATTTGAAGGACTCGGATATGAAGACGCTATTGTTATTTCAGAAAGACTTGTTAAGGAAGATGTCCTCTCAAGTGTACATATCGAAAAATATGAAGCATCTGTTGTTGAGACAAAATTAGGACCTGAAGAAACAACAAGAGATATTCCAAATGTTAGTGAAGAAGATTTGGCTAATTTGGATGAGGACGGAATTGTTGTAATAGGATCTGAAGTAGGCCCTGGAGATATTTTAGTCGGAAAAATTGCTCCAAAAGGTGAAACAGAATTAACTGCTGAGGAAAGACTTCTTAGAGCAATCTTTGGAGAACAAGCCAGAGAAGTCCGCGATACATCACTTAGAATTCCACACGGCGAGCGTGGAACAGTTGTTGATGTTCAGATACTTGATAGGAAAAAAGGCGACGAATTAGAGCCAGGGACAATCAGAAAGATTCTCGTTGAGGTTGCACAATTCAGACATGTAGTTGTTGGAGATAAGTTAGCAGGACGACACGGAAATAAAGGTGTTATCTCAAAGATTCTTCCAGCTGCAGACATGCCATATCTTGAAGATGGTACACCTGTTGATATTGTTATTTCGCCAATTTCAGTGCTTGCTCGTATGAATTTGGGTCAGATTTTGGAAGCACATCTTGGATGGGCTGCACAGAAAATGAATGTTAAAGTTGCAGCACCTGTTTTTGAGAAGATTGATGAATCAAGAATTACCGGACTTTTGAAAGAAGCCGGACTTCCTGAAGACGGAAAAGCAAAACTTTATGATGGTCGCACAGGTGAGCCATATGAAAATCCTGTTGTTGTAGGAATTGAATACGTTATGAAGCTTATCCACATGGTTGAGGATAAAGCCCATGCAAGAAGTACAGGACCTTATTCCCTTGTTACCCAGCAACCACTTGGAGGAAAAGCACAAATGGGAGGACAGAGACTTGGAGAAATGGAAGTTTGGGCTCTAGAATCTCACCGTGCACAGCATATTTTACAGGAAATGCTTACTTACAAGTCAGACGATGTTGTTGGTCGTACAAAGGCATTTGAGGCAATCGTTAAGGGTACAGATATTCCAACACCAAGAGTACCTGAGTCATTCAAGGTTTTGGTAAAGGAATTACAAGCACTTGGACTTAAGATAGAGCCAGTTGAGGCAGAAGTAGTTGTAGATGAGGCCGTTGCACCAACCAGTGAGCCTACAGCAACAGATATTGTTAATGAAGAAGTACGCGAAGAGGCAAAAGAAATGGAAGAAGAATTAGGTGGAGAAGAAGTAGCCGATGAGACAAATGCAGAAGATGCAGGATTAGAGGTTGCAGAAAACGAAGAAATAGGAGAAAATACAAGTTCTGAGAAAGGAGAGACAGAATAATTACTGATTAAATTATATGGATAATAGTCAAAAAGCTAAAAAATTAAAAGACGTAACAATTACAGACTTTAAAGCTCTCAAGATTTTACTTGCAAGTAAAGCAGATATAATGGATAGCTCTTTTGGAGAAGTGACCAAGCCTGAGACCATTAATTATCGTACCTTAAGACCTGAAAAAGACGGATTATTTGATGAGAGAATTTTTGGACCAACCAAAGATTGGGAATGTTACTGCGGAAAGTACAAAAGAATTAGATACAAAGGTATTATCTGCGATAAATGCGGAGTTGAAGTCACTCTTTCAAGGGTTAGACGTGAAAGAATGGGACACATTACACTTTGTGCACCTGTTAGCCATGTTTGGTTTTTCAAAGGAGCATCAAGTCCACTCTCTTCATTCCTAGATGTTTCTCAGAAGAGTCTTGAGTCAGTTATCTACTATGCATCACATTTAGTAGTTGGAATTGATGAAGAGAAAAAGAAAGAAGCACTTGAGGTTCTCGGTAAAAATATAGAAGCAAGAAAAGAAACCTTGCTTAAGGAAAAAGAAGAAGAAGAAAAGAAAATCTCAGAAGATGCAGATGGCAAGAATCAAGATGCAGACAAGATGAAGGCAGAGCAGAAAAAGCTTATTGGTCAAGAGTTAGAACTCATGAAGCGCCAAAAGCTTGCAAGATTAAATGAAAGATTTAGTGAGGAAAGTAAAAAAGTAGAAGAAATTGCTACAGCTCTTGGTAATTTACTAAAGAGTCTTAAAGTATCCTCTGTCCTATCTGAAGACGAATACTTCAAGCTTTTGGAATATGACATCCCTGTCTTCTTTACTATGAAAACAGGTGCTGAAGCAATTCTAGACCTCATGAAAGATGTTAATTTGGATAATATGATTTCTGAATTAAGGAAAGAACTTGAGAAAGCATCAGCACAAAGATACCTAAAACTTATTAAAAGACTAAGGCTTATTGAGAATATGAAAAAAGCTGGCGTTGATGCACGCGCAATGGTTATGACAGTGCTTCCTGTTATCCCACCAGATCTTCGACCTATGGTTCAGCTTGCCGGAGGAAGGTTTGCAACCTCAGATTTGAATGATTTGTACAGAAGAGTAATCAATAGAAATAATCGTCTTAAACACTTAATGAGTCTTGGTGCACCTGAAATTATTCTTAGAAATGAAAAAAGAATGCTTCAGGAGTCAGTAGATGCCTTAATTGATGCATCTCAAAGAACAAGTCAAGTCGTTGCTTCACCATTGAGATCTCTCTCAGATATGCTTCGTGGTAAACAAGGTCGTTTTAGACAAAACCTTTTGGGTAAAAGAGTAGACTATTCAGGAAGATCTGTTATTGTTGTTGGTCCAGATCTTAAGCTATCTGAGTGCGGACTTCCAAAAGAAATGGCACTTGAGATGTTTAAGCCTTTTGTTCTCCGTGAAGTAATTGTTAGAGGATTTGCACCAAATATTAAGAGTGCAAAGAGATTCATTGAAAAACGCCCACCAGAAGTTTTTGATATTCTTGAGGAAATTACCAAAAACCATCCGGTTTTGCTTAACCGTGCACCAACACTTCACAAGCTTGGTATTCAGGCTTTCTACCCAAGACTTATTGAAGGATCAGCGATTGCACTTCATCCATGCGTATGTTCTGGATACAATGCAGACTTTGACGGCGATCAGATGGCTGTACATATTCCGCTTTCTAAAAAAGCACAAAAAGAAGCTATTGAGCTTATGATGCCTAGACACAATTTACTCAAGCCTGCAGACGGCTCACCAATCACTCTTCCAAATAAGGAAATGGCTTTGGGAATTTATTACTTAACTTCACTTGATAACACACTAAAACGTGAAGATTTGCCTGCATTTGCAAATACAAATGAAGCACTTCTTGCTTTTACGCTCAAAAAAGTAACTTTAAGACAGCCAATTTTGGTCCGCGTACAAAATGGGAACAAAATGGAAACCCTTGAAACTTCTGTTGGAAGACTTAAATTTAATGAAATCCTTCTTCCAGGTATGAATTATATGAATGATGCAATTAAAGCATCAGGAATTAAAAAGATCGTAACCGCAGCACTTTTAGTCTATACAGCAGATGAGGTTGCAGATCTTATTGATAGTATCAAAGCTCTAGGATTTTACGGATCTACCCAATCAGGTATTTCGGTTTCTGTATTTGATAACGAAATGGTTGATGGCAAGAATCAAATGATTGAGAGTGGAGAGAAAAAGGTAACTCAAATTAATGAAGAATATCAGCAGGGTCTTATTACTCTTGAGGAAAAGAAGAGGCTTCAAAATGATGTATGGCTTAAAGTAACTGAAGAGATGGCTGAAAAGACATGGAATAACATGAAGGAAACCAATGTTATTCGTACAATTATTAATTCAGAAGGAGCTCGTGCAGGAAAAGAACAGCTCAAACAGCTTTCTGCTATGCGCGGACTTATTCTTGATCCACTCGGAAAAATCGTTGAATTGCCAATTAAATCTAACTTTAGAGAAGGTCTTTCAATCTTTGAGTATGTTGCATCAGCAAGAGGATCAAGAAAAGGACTTACAGACTCTGCTCTTAAGACAGCAAACGCAGGATACTTAACAAGAAGACTTGTTGATGTGTCACATGATGTAATAATCCATGATGAAGATTGTGGAGCAGTAGAGGGAATAACAATTTTGGCAAAAGACGGTGAACGTACAGCTTCTCTTGCAGATAGAATTATCGGAAGATATGCTAGAGCTAAAGTTGTTGCAGACAGAAAGACTTTAATTGATGAAAATGAGCTTATTACTCCAGAGATAGCTAAAGAAATAATGGATGCTGGCGTTGAAGAAGTACTTGTTAGATCTCCCTTAACATGTAAATTGTCTTCAGGACTTTGCAAAAAATGTTATGGATGGGACTTCTCAACAAAGCTTGTTGTAAATACAGGTGTCCCAGTTGGGGTTGTTGCAGCACAGTCAATTGGAGAGCCTGGTACACAGCTTACCATGCGTGTCAGACATTTCGGAGGAGTTGTTATGAGCGACGTTACCCAGGGCTTGCCAAGAGTTGAAGAACTTTTTGAAATGAGAACTCCAAAGAATCTTTCACCGGTTGCTGAAATTTCCGGAAAAGTAGATATTGAGACAACAGATGATGGATACAAGATAATTATTAAAAATACTTCAATGAAGCCTGTTGAAGTACAGGAATACTTTGTTCCATTAGCATCAGATCTTGCTGTTAAAGATGGTCAATCAATCGCAGCAGGAACACCACTTGCAGCAGGATACTTAGATCCTAAAGAGATTATTAAAGTAAAGGGAATCAGAGCAGGACAACAATATATCTTGTCTGAAGCACAGAAAGTTTATGAATCACAGGGTATCGCAATTAACGACAAGCACTTTGAAATAGTCATTAGAAAGATGTCTGACAAAGTAGTTGTTGAAACTGTTGGAGATACACCACTTATTCCTGGTGACTTTATTACCCAAAATAGATTTGAGGAAGTAAATGCAGAGACTCTTTCTCAAGGTGGAGAACCTGCAACAGCAAGACAAATCATCTTGGGTGTTACCAAAGCAGCACTCTTTTCAGACAGTTGGCTCTCAGCAGCATCATTCCAGGAAACAACTAAAGTCTTAACAGATGCAGCACTTGAAGGTCGTGAGGACAAGCTTACAGGTCTTAAGGAAAACGTTATTATCGGGCGTCTTATTCCAGTTGAAGGGCTTAATTTTGATGAAGAGACTACTGAAGCTCCTGAAATGGGCCTTGAGGCTAAAGAGGTTGAAGAGAGAACCGTAGTTGAGGTATAATACAACAACAATTTTCAGTTTTCAATTTACAATTTCCAAACAACAAGGAAATTTCATTTTGAAAATTGAAAATTAAAAATTGTAAAATTAAAAAATATGCCAACATTATCACAATTAGTTAAAAAAGGAAGATCAAGGAAAATAAAGAAGGTTAAAGCAACCGGTCTTCGTCGTTCTTATAATGCAAAGGACAGAATTTATAAAGAGACTGCATCTCCTCAAAAAAGAGGAGTTGTTACATTGGTTAAGACAATGACTCCTAAAAAACCTAATTCAGCACTTAGAAAAGTTGCCAGAGTTAAGCTTTCTAATCGTACAGAAGTTACAGCCTATATCCAGGGAGTTGGTCATTCACTGGCCGAACATGGTATTGTTTTGGTTCGCGGCGGACGTGTAAAAGACTTACCAGGAGTTAAATATCATATTGTTCGCGGAAAATTTGATTTACAAGGTGTACAAGGAAGAATGACTTCAAGAAGTAAATATGGAGCCAAAAAACCACAGAAGGGAGCAGCAAAATAAGTTTGTAATTTAGAAAATTCATAAAGTTATAAAGTAGAGAAAGGAATCACTTTATAAACATTACAAACGTTATATCAAAGAAATATGAGACACGCAAAGATAACAAAAAGAACAGTAGTTCCGGATCAAATTTATAACAGTCCTTTGGTTGCTAAATTTATTAATAACGTCATGAAAGACGGCAAAAAAACAGTCGCACAAAAATTAGTCTACGGAGCATTTGATTTGCTTAAAGAAAAGGGCCAAGACCCACTTGAGACATTCCAGAAAGTACTAGAGACAGTTGCTCCAAAAGTAGAAATTAAAGCACGAAGAATTGGTGGAGCGAATTATCAGGTTCCGGTTGAGGTAAAGGGAGAGAGAAAAATGACAGTTGCTATGAGATGGCTTATTGAGGCAGCAACAGGAAGACCAAATAAAGAATATCATACCTTCTCAGAGAAATTGGTTGCTGAATTTATGGATATTTTGGAAGGTAAAGGCGAAGCAATCAAAAAGCGTGATAATACACATAGACAGGCTGACGCAAATAAAGCCTTCGCTCACTTCAGGTGGTAAATTAGTATTAAGTATTTAGTATAGAGTATTAAGCTAATCTCCTAAAAAGGGGATTTTTTTATTGTCTTTCGCGGCGGGTGGTAATATCTATTACCGGAGCTTTTGGTCTTTCTTCTTGAGACCTGGGTGGAGTTACTGGCTTTTCTTCTCTTTTTTCAAATCTGACAACATAAATGTCGCCTTCCGGCCCTAAATAGTCTTCCCTTAATTGTTCGGTTTTGGGGTCAAATTTTCCTTTATTTGCCTTTAAAAGAGTATTGGCTGCCTTTCCTTCTTCTTTATCTTCTGCAGGAGAGATTGCTGCGATAACCTTTCTTTGTGGTTTGTCAGTCTCTGTCATTTTATAATTATAACAAAAGAAGAGGAAAATTTGAAGGCTTTACAAGATATAGAAATATTGATAGTCTAAATTTAGAAAATATGAAGGCAGACCACGCAGTAGTTGAATATTATTTCCAAAAACATAGACTTTATGATGTACGGGAGAGTGGAGGTACAGGCTCAAATGAGGAAGCTAGAGTAAGAAGGAGAATCCGCAGGTTAAGAGACCACCTAAAAGAAGATGGAGGAGAAGAATTAACCAGGATTTTGGACTCTAGTATTCAAAAAGAAAGAGCGGAGTTAAGAGTAATTCAAGGAGATTTTGAAATTTAACTTTGCTATAATAAAATTACTTCTCAATGGATATACTTCTTCAATTTTTTCTTATCGCTTTTTTTATATCTTTAAATGGTTTTTTTGTTCTCTGTGAATTTTCTCTGGTAAGTGTCAGAAAAACACGCATGGAAGAATTAGCAAGCAGTGGGAATAGAAGAGCAAAAATGGTTATCTATGCAATAAATAACCTTTCAACCTATCTATCAGCAACTCAATTTGGAATAACTCTTGCTTCTCTTGCTTTGGGTTGGCTCGGCGAGCCTACTTTGGCGCGTTTTTTTGCTTCATTATTTGAATCTAGTCTGCCTGGCCATATACTTTTTCTCTCGTCTCATATAATTGCGATTGCCGTTGCTTTTGCTGCTATTACATTTCTTCAGATAATTTTTGGCGAGCTTGCCCCCAAAACAACTGCTCTTCAAAATCCTGAAAAGTTAGTATTCATTGTTATTGTTCCTCTTATGGCATTTACTGCAATCTTCAAACCCTTTGTTTGGTTTTTAAAAATTGCTGCGACAGGCTTACTTAGACTTTTTGGAATATCCTCCAAAACAAAAAATAGGATACATAGTGAGGAGGAAATAAAACTTATTCTCTCCCAAAGTGCAAAGATGGGAGAAATAGATCAACATGAAGCGGATATTATTTACAGAGTGTTTAAAATTGGAGATCTGCCTATTTCGACGATTATGGTGCCGAAAAAAGAAGTAATTGCATTCTCAAAAGATACCGGAGTATGGAAGATAGCAAAGGATATTACTGAAGATACTCTTCATACACGTTTTCCGATTTTTAACGGAAATCTAGATACAGTAGTTGGTTATGTATCTGTTACCGATATGTATGTTTTTTCCAAAACACTCAAAGAAGATATTCCGGTTGAAAAAACAGATTTAATTCGCAAAACACTCCATATACATGAAAATAAAAGAATAGATGATGTACTAACACTAATGAAGCAAACAGGCGTGCACTTGGGAATTGTCGTTGATTCCCATGACAAGACAAAAGGAATTGTTAGCATAGAAGACATAATAGAGAGTTTGGTTGGAGAATTAAAAGAGCAAGAAGGATAAAAATAAAAGTATTGGATGCGACAAAAGCATCAAATGAGACATATGGATAAAGGTAATAAAGGTTACCATAAATTAATTGTGTGGCAAAGAGCAAAACAGTTGATTGTACTTGTCTATAAAAATACCGATTCCTTTCCAAAATCAGAAGAATTTGGTTTGAAGGGACAATTAAGAAGGGCGGTTGTATCTGTAGCTTTGACAATTGTTGAGGGTTATAGAAGAAGCAGTAGACGTGATTTTCTTCATTTTCTTAATATTGCTGAAGCGTCCTTGGCTGAAGTGGAAGCAGCACTTGAGATTTCTCTAGATTTAGAATTTTTCAAAATAGATGCTTACAATCAAATCGAAGAAAAGCGTAGGGAGGTTGCTTATTTATTACATCAATTAATAAAAAGCCTTAAATAATCTAGCCTTTTGTTTCCTTTGTCTCCTCTGTCCCTTCCGTCTCCTTTGGCCCTTTTTATTCTATTGTAATACTTGTCATCTTATCCCCGATTGCAATTTTTTTAACCACATCCATACCAGATGTTACTATTCCAAAAATTGTATAAGCATGAGGCAAAGTGTTGTTGTCAGCAAGCATTATAAAGAATTGGCTGCCATTTGTATTCGGGCCACGATTGGCCATAGCAACAACTCCTTCTTTGTAACCGATTTTATAGGACGGCGTATTTGGGTCTAATTCATCTTCAAATGTATCTCCATAAATAGATCTGCCACCGGTCCCGTCTCCATTCGGATCTCCTCCCTGTATCACAAATCCAGGCTCAACTCTATGAAAAGTAAGTCCGTCATAGTAGCCTTTTTTGGCAAGTGTTGCAAAATTGGTAACAGTTTTTGGCGCGTCTTTTGGATATAGCTCGATTACGATATCTCCTTTTTCTGTATGAATTGCTGCTTGGGTTGCAGTATTTACCCACTCAGACTGTGGGTAAAGCAGATTGATAGGAGTTGGAGAAGGCTGCTGTGCCTGTGTATTTTTCTTTTGATTTTGATTGAAAAAATCAAGCTCTGGAGTGGGTGTTGGACTTGGAGCATTTCCAAGCAGAGTATTTATATCTTGGGTTGAATTGTCAGGAGAGGGAAGCGTCTTTGACAAAAGAAAAATTCCTGAAATTACTCCCACTGCAATAACAATAACAAATAAGAGGAATTTTTCCATAATTATACTATGGATTTTAGCTTCAAATCTATTTTTTTTCAACTGCTAATTTGACAAAATCTTTTAAGGGATGTATATATATAACAATTTATGGTAGAAAAAGGTGGATTAGGGATGGGTATGGGAGCTAGTGCCGGTATATCAACCGGGGGATCCTTTAGTGGAATGGGCGGTGCAAGAGGTGGATTTTCTCGTGGTGGAAGCTTGAGCGTTGCAAGAGGGGAAGGTTTGGGACATGGCCCTTCTCTTAGTGGTGTAAGTAGGGAAAGTGGACCTCTAGTTGGGAGTTCTAATTTTCCTGGTAGGAGGCTAGGGTCAAATAGGGGGTTTGAATCAACGGGTTCAGAAGGTTTTGCAAGAGATAGAACTAATACGTTTATTTCCCCATTCCAGCGTTCTCAGGGCATTCCTATGGAGTCTGCTCCTGTGATGCTTGTTGACGCAGCATCAGGAGGCGAAGATGATGAGAGAAAAAGAATAGAAGAATTGCGTCGCAAACTAGAAGATTTGGCAAGGGCGATATAATAGACTATTTTTAGGGACATATTTAAAACTTCTTCTTTTCCCCAGTCTTAAAATATGGTACAATATCAATAAGTCAAAATTCAAAGGTCAAAAAGCAAAATCGTTTTTTGAACTTAAGACTTATTAATTATACTTTTGAATTTTGATTTTTTACTTTTTAATTTATTTTATGGCTGATACAGGTGCAAGACATGCAGAACTAGACAAAATCCGAAATATAGGTATTATTGCGCATATTGACGCAGGCAAAACCACAACAACCGAGCGTATTCTTTACTACACAGGAAAATCCTACAAAATAGGAGACATTGATGAGGGAAATACTCAAATGGACTGGATGGAGCAGGAAAGAGAGCGCGGAATTACTATCGTGTCTGCTGCAACCACTACTTTTTGGAAAGACTACAGAATTAATATTATTGATACCCCAGGCCACGTTGACTTTACAGCCGAAGTTGAGCGCTCACTCAGAGTCCTAGACGGAGGTATTACAGTTCTTGATGCAGAAGAAGGAGTTCAGTCACAGTCTGAGACTGTATGGAGACAGGCAGATAAATACAAAGTACCAAGAATTTGTTTTGTTAACAAAATGGACAAGCTTGGTGCAGACTTTTTGCATACAGTGAAGACTATCGAGGACAGACTAGGTGCAAATCCTGCTATTATGGTACTTCCAATCGGCTCTGAAAATACATATGAGGGGAATGTAGATCTTCTCACAAGAAAAGCAATTCGTTGGGGTGGAGATGAATTAGGGGCAAAATTTGATGTAACAGATGATATTCCTGAGGACATGAAAGCACAAGTTGAGGAATATCGCCAAAAATTGGTTGAAAAAATTGCTGAGACAGATGATTCACTTCTGGAAAAGTATTTAGGTGGGGAAGAAATTAGTGTTGAAGAATTAAAGAAAGCACTTCGTGCAGCAGTTATTGCTTATAAATTAGTCCCAATTTATGCAGGTACTTCTCTGAGAAATAAAGGAGTACAGCCACTTCTAGATGCTGTTATTGATTATCTTCCATCTCCTGTTGATTTGGATGAAGTTAAAGGTCTCAATCCAAAAACAGAAGAAGAAGAAGTGAGAAAATTAGTCCCTGAAGAAAAATTGTGTGGACTAGCCTTTAAAATCCAAATTGACCCACACGTTGGAAAAATTACATATTTTAGAGTTTATTCAGGAAAAGTAGAAGCAGGAAGCTACATTTATAATGCAACAAAAGGAATAACAGAGCGTGTAGGACGAATTCTTCTTATGCATGCAAATAACCGTGAAGAAATTAAGGAAGCATATGCAGGAGAAATCGTCGCACTTGTTGGTCTTAAAGATACAATCACAGGAGATACACTTTGTGATGAAAAGTCTCCAATTGTTTTGGGTAAAATTACATTCCCTGAGCCTGTTATTTCTCTAGCAATTGAACCTCAAAGTAAAGCAGATCAGGAAAAATTGGGATTTGCACTTAAAAGACTCACAGAAGAAGATCCAACATTCCAAGTAAAGACCAATCATGAAACCAACCAAACCATTATTTCAGGAATTGGCGAGCTTCAGCTTGAAATTATGGTAGACCGCATGAAGCGGGAATTTGGAGTCTCAGCCAATGTCGGAGCACCACAAGTTGCATACAAAGAAACAATCGGTAAATTAACAGAAGGTGAAGGAAAATACATTCGCCAGTCCGGAGGACGTGGACAATACGGACATTGTTGGCTCAGACTTGAACCAAAGCCAAGAGGAGAGGGCAATGAATTTGTTAACGCAATTAAAGGAGGAGCAATCCCTGCAGAATTCGTTATTTCTATTCAAAAAGGAGTTAAAGAAACAGAAGAAAATGGAGTACTTCTTGGATATCCTGTTGTTGATGTAAAAGTAACAGTCTATGACGGATCTTTCCATGAGGTTGATTCCTCTGATATGGCATTTAAGATTGCTGCTTCTATGGCTTTCCAGGCTGCATCCAAAAAAGGTGATATGCAACTTCTAGAGCCTATCATGAAGGTTGAAGTTACAACTCCTTCTGAATTTATGGGAGATATTATTGGAGATTTGTCTTCAAAACGTGCTCAAATTATGGGTACAGAGGAAAGAAGTCGTGCGACAATTGTTAATGCAATGGTTCCACTTGCCGAGCTTTCAGGATATGCAACCCAGCTTAGAAGTATGTCACAAGGAAGAGCATCTTACTACATGGAACCTTCACACTATGAAGTTGTACCTCAAAATATTGTCCAGGGTCTCCTTGCCAAATCCACATTTACAGGTAGAGTAGAGTAAATTTTATCTGTCATCCTGAACTTGGTTTAGGATCTATATTTACCGCCACGAGGCGGTTTTTTTATTTCTCAGAGCAAAAGATCTAAATTTATTTTTTGTTCTTTTTTTTCGCAAAAGAAGCAAAACTCTCGTCTATTCTTGCTCGTGCTTCAGTTTAGTAATACTAAAATATCTATCTAGATTTTCTTTCTTGACACTGACACTGGGTTTTTCTATTCTTAATATATGGAGCCGCAGAAATTAGTCAACCGTACTGTAAATATTGTCGCAACAACTATAGTTGCACTTTCAGGTTTTGCCTTTGTTCCTGAAGCATTTTTAGAGACAGAAACGCCTTTTAAAATAGATGAAATTCTGCTTTTTTGGCTTGGAATTGGATTACTTGGGTGGTATCTTTGGGGCAAAAATAAGTGGAAAAGGTCTATTCTTCCTGTCCTTGCAGTTTGGCTTGCCTTTTCCTTTAAGATAATGGCACTTGTTGTAGAATTTAAAGACAAAGAAGATGTTGGGGATGATTTCGGAGCACTTATTCTCTTTCTTTTGGCAAGTCTTTTAGTTACTTATCTTTATGTAAAGGCAAAAAAAATGCTCAGTAAATAATTATTTGCCTTTTCTCCTTTTTAATTCTCTAACCGCTTGCAAGAAATCTATTGGGAAGTCTGCTCCATCCGAGCTTTCTCTATGGACCTTATTGAGGAAATCAGTTACTTCTCCTGGAGTTGTTGGTTCAACAAATACTACATCCCTTCCTGTTGTAGATCTCATTATTGCAGCTTTAAGTTTGCCAACATCTGTTGGATAAGTTGGCTCTGCTCCATTTTCTCCTAATTTAATGCCATTTGGTCTTGGCTCTTTGTCGCGAGGCATAATGTATCTTATTATAATCTTTAAGGAAGTAAATTCAAGTAATCAAAAATTAGTCGGGGATCCA
>DASVCQ010000048.1:0-10553 GCA_036381535.1 Patescibacteria group bacterium
TGATAGTGTATTAAGTATTCAGCCTGACACACATGATTCCTCACAATTTGTTTCGAATAGATATCAAACAGTTACTCAAAAGCCAGTTACAGTAGCAGGAACTACTGGTACAGAGTACACTGTAACTTTTACGCAATCTGTTGGCTTTGCCAAAGCGGGAGACATTGGAACAACTGTGTTATTTAATCATAGTGATAAGAAGTGGATGATTTCTCTCAATGACCATCAGTACCAGTCGATTTTTGACCAGCTTGTTGCAAGTTTTCAATTCGTTGACCCCAGTACGATTAATTCACCAAGTCAGATTAGACGTTATTACAATACAAAATCAAACGTTGGAATACTTTTTGATTATCCTGCAGATGCAATGATTAAAGAACAAGACAACTCTCAGGCAGGACAATTTCAGGTATTTGTAAAAGATTCAACACTTGACTTGGTTGCAGATGTACAAAACTTATCAAGCGGTATTAGCAAAAATTACTTGGGTACAAAGCCGAGTGAAACAATTACAGTAACTACTCCAGCTGGACCTTTACAATGGGACGTATTGCCAAATAGCGGTTATTGTGATGCCGGCTCTTGTGGTAAACCATTTATTGCTTATCAAGTATTTCGTCCTAATACTAATTACCGATACGTATTTGTATTCAATGGGACCATGCAAAAAACTCAAACACAAATTGACCTTATTTCTACATTTCGATTTGTAAATTAATTCTACATCAAGAAAAGAGGAGTTGAACCGTTTTGAGCCCAAACAACTTGAATGGAACAAACAGGTTATTTAAGATTCCTGAGAACTTGAAGCGAAATGGTTCAAAAAAAGTTCAATGTGGATAAGCTTTGAAGTAAGCTATCCCCTCTAGTGCGGATGAGAGGAGTTGAACCTCCACGCCCTTGCGAGCACTACCACCTCAAGGTAGCGTGTATACCATTTCACCACATCCGCGGATAATTGCAATTATACCTTATTAATTAAAGCTTGAAAAGGGATTTGCTTATCTTTTATTTTTAAAAACTTTGTTTGAATTTCCGTTTGTCACTGCTAACATTGCAGAATGGCAGAAAATTTATCTGTGCGGACGAAGGGACTCGAACCCCCATGACTTTCATCAATAGGTCCTAAACCTATCGCGTCTACCATTTCGCCACGTCCGCTCGGTGACTTTTAGCCAGATAAGTATGAAAAAGTATAGCTAATTTAGAGGGAAATAGAAAGTGGTTGATTTTGAGAGATAGCAAAATCCTGCATATCATTCATAAAATAATTAACTCTTGATGCCCAAGTAGGAGACGCAGCATAACTTCTTCCAATGCTGTAGATAGTATCTTCTCCCCACTCATTTATATATTTTTCTCTAAGTGTTTTTGAAATAGTGCGTATACCTTCATCGTAAGAGCCAAAACAATAAATATGCTCTTTATTTGGAATATTCCATCCCCAAGCATTCGTGCAAGGTACGGCTTTTCCAAAAGTAGATTCAACACCAGAAATTGCAGCCACAAATCTCCAGTCAAGCTGATACAAATCAGCCTGAGACACAAATACGTCTGCATATTGTGCTAGCGGTGAATCATGTTTTTCTAAATACTTTCTAAGGATTTCGGCACGATGATCCTGACCCCTCTCTACAAGGAGGCTACTTAGTGTAGCTGATGACCCAGATGCTTGTTCTTGTGCATGGGTCTTTTGGGGGATTAGAAGCGAAATTGTAGAAAGTATTAAGAAGGCAAAAATAAATAGTTTTGCTTTCATAAATTATTTGCCAAAGACCAATGGTCTTTTAAGGCATAAAAAAAATCCTAACGTATGCATTTGAAGGGCATACCTTAGGATCTAAAGAGAATTATAGCATCTAACTATAAGTTTGTCAAGGGGTACTATGAGACCAATTATATTTGTCCAATTATAGTGGTAACATTCTCGATCCAGTTGTTGGTATTGCCTGGATTGTATATTTTGCCAATTTCTTCTAGGGTACTCACTCCATTTTCTTTCTTGTTTGCAAAGTATCTTGTAATAGTATCTATAGCTTCGTCATAGCTTGAAAAACTGGTTATTTTCTTGCCATATATACCAAATCCCCAGCAGTTATATGGAGCTTTGGAAAGTGCTTTTTTACAAAGACCTGACTCTTGCATGGCAATTGCCGGCAAAAGACGATAATCTATCCCGTATTCATCCGCTTTTGTTACTATCTCCTGTGAGTACAAAAGAAGAGGGGAGTGGTAAGTTGTAAAGAAACTTTGCAGATCTCCGACTCTTTTATCTTGAAGACTAGCTGATGCATCCATTACATTTTGGACTGAAGGCAAAGCAGCATACGCAACAGATTGTACATCTTCACTTTTTATTCCCAAAACACTTGCGAGTGGATGATTTGAGGACACACTAAGCAAAGCCAAGCTAAAGGCAAGAAGGGCTGGGGTTATGAGAAAAAAACTAACAAGCAGAATCAGTTTTCTCATATCGTCTAAAATTTATGGTCGCATATTTTCTTTTTCTTGTCAAGCTGAGGCAGCCTCTGATAGAATTACATATAGTTTGCAATAAAACTTATATGCCGACGTGGTGAAATGCGCCGCTACTGTGTAGCAAGTACCCTTGGGGTGCGCCGCTCCGATTTGATCGGAGCAAGTACCCTTGGGGTAGTATACACGCGAAGCGCAAAGTTGCCTCAGCTAGAAGAAGTTATTTGACAATGCAAGATTATATGCCGACGTGGTGAAATGGTATACACGTAGTGTTCAGAACGCTATGCTGTCAAAAGCGTGGAGGTTCGAGTCCTCTCGTCGGCACAGAACAGAAAAGACGGCGTAAGTCGTTTTTTTGTTTTGTGTTGAGGGGCTTGAACCGGAGGTCATGGGTGAGCTAAAACGAATCCCTGGATCCCCTTGTGGGATTCGAGTCCTCTCGTCGGCACCAATTAATTATTGTTTGAAAATTAGTTATATGCTAATATCCCCACTATGGAAAAGCAAAGATTATTTACGAAAGAGCAGGCTCGTGCCATAAGAGAGCTTCTTGAACTTAGTATTGATACACCTCAAATGTTTTTAGGCATGTCTCCTGAAGAGATGGCAAAGACCAGAAGAATGCAAAAAGCGCATATAAGAAGTAAATATGGAGACAGAGAAGCAAATCTTAACGAATGGTACGGTGCTTGTCGAAGACATAATGAGGCATTTAGGGCTGCTTTAACTCCTGAAGAAGAAGCAAGTATAACCAATGAAAATGCTCATTTATTGTGTGATAATCTTCTTCAAAGAGCTGCAGAAGGTAATTACATTACTTTGGTGACAAGAGAAGGACAGCCTGATAAAATTTTGGCATTTACAATTAATAAGCAACAGGATAGACGTCTTAGAAAGCATACAAGAGGCTAATTCTCATATTTCTTCTTGTTTCTTGCCTCAAAATCAGGTATCATATACATATGGCAACACAAATTGTAAAAGCAACAGACGGCACAATTACACTTACTATTCCGCTTCCAAAAGAGGAAGTCAAAAAGACAATGGAGCAAGTCATAGAAAAGGCTGTTGAAAATGCCGAGCTTCCGGGATTTAGAAAAGGCAAAGCTCCAAGAAATTTAGTCGAGGAAAAATTAGACAAGGCACATCTTCAGGAAGATACACTTCGTGAAATTTTACCAAAAGCTTACTCTGATGCAATTTTAGAGCATAAATTAAGACCTATTATGAGCCCAAGAATTCATATCTCAAAAATTGAAGAAGGGAATGATTGGGAATTTGAAGCTGTTACATGCGAGGCACCTGAGGTATCACTTGATGGATATAAAAAAGCTGTAGGAGATGTTACTTCCAAATCAAAAATAGTTGTCCCAGGAAAAGAGCAGCAAGAAGTAAATATGGATGACTTGATAAAAGCATTGCTCTCTTCAGTAAAAATAAATGTTCCACAAGTGCTTATCGATAGTGAAGTAGATAGACTTCTTTCCCAAATGCTTGATGAGGTAAAAAGTCTTGGGCTATCCCTAGACCAATATTTAGCATCAACCCACAAAACTATAGACCAATTAAGAAGTGAATATGCAGATCGCGCAAGACAGGACATTGCCTTTGAATTTGCACTTCAAAAAATTGCAGATGAAGAGAAAATAACTGTTGAGGAAAAAGAAGTAGAAGAGGCTATAAATAAAGCAAAAGATGACACAGAAAGACAAAATCTTGAGGCAAATAAATACCTTCTTGCAAGCATCCTCAGACAACAGAAAACGCTTGACTACCTCAAGCATTTATGATAGGTTAGGGCCAGCATATGAACACGCTACAGGCCAGTGGGTCAAAGAAAAAAGTACAAAAACCGGTATATAACGACCTAGAAATAGACAATCCCCTTAAGTCTCTGAAAAATGTCGGAGACACTATAGTGAAATCAGCCAAAACAGGTATCCAAGACGCAGGTGCTGACATGTGGAATTCTATCTTAGGTGTCGGAAAGTATGACAAAAATCCATCTCCCAAGCCAAAAATGGGAGGGGACCTAACTCCTGGACAGGCAGTAGATCTGAAAAATGGACAGCAGGAAAAACAAGCTCCAAAAAATGAAGCTCCCATGAATTACAATCGGGAAGTTGCTGAAGCTGGGCAATATACAGTTCAAAAAGAAGCACAGCAAATGAGGCAAGAAGTACAAAGTATTATCTACGAGCTAAAAAGGCTTGCCGCATCAACAAAAGCTATTCAAAAAGATGTTGAGATTGCCATAGGTCCCTCTGCTCCAACAAAAGTAGGGACTTATCATAAAAATTTCTTTGAGTGGATGCTTATTGTTATACGAGATGCCAGACAGCGTGTTGAGAATTCAGGAGCATGGCTACAGTCTGTAAAAGGCAAGAAAAAAGGCATATTTACAAAATTAAAGAAAAATATGAGCCAACTTATGTCTGGAGAGAGGTCCTCATCCAACCAGACTGGATAAATCTTGAAATTGCTTCTATAATAAATTAATGGAAAAAATGCAAAACCTCAGTACGCAAAAAGAATTCCTAAGACAGGAAAAATCTATTAATCATCTGGCAAAAAGTGCAGCAAATCTTGCTTTTCAGGATATTCCCAAACATATTTCGGAAGTATCCGGCCTTTCTGTAGATACTCCACATTTAAGTGATGTACTTCTTAAAGGAGATTATCAGGGGATAGACGAGCTCTCAAGTGAATATACAATCCTTCACAAAGCAAAGTCTTTGTACCATAGACTTACCAGGAAAAATATAAAAGAGGCCTTGGAAGACCCAAATTCAAAAGTTGAGGTAAGTCCTGAACAAAAAATAAGCCTTAGATACGGCCTTTCTATTCAAGATGTTGTGGATGATATAGATATTCTCTGGCATGAAGAATTAGTCCAGGGAGAAAATGCTACAGAAATAAAAAAACTCATGGAAGATAAAGAAAAGTCAGATAAATTACTTGGAGATCATGGAGAATTTATCTATGGACTATTAAGAAAAAATCCAGAGGGACAATTTGAATATCTTACCTACAAAATGGCCTATCCTAAGGAAATTGAGAAAATATCAAATCTTATAGATGGAATGATGGGTGAGCTTGCCACTTTTGATACAGATGAAGCAAAAGCATTGATAAGCACACACCAAGAGTTGCAAACCTTACTTAATATGGAAGGGACTATTAAGGACGGCATTGTAAAAAAGCAGGAAGAACAGGCAAAGAAATTGGATACTGTCTGGGTAACTAAGATGGATCAGAGCAAAATGGATATAGATGTACTTTATCCGATGGAAGCATATAGCGCAGGGAATTTTGTTGAGTGGCAATATGACATTTTAGTTAAGATACCGGAATTTGAAAAAATGAATAAGGAAGCAGGGGAGACTAAAGAATGGATGTATCAACTTTTGAAAAATGACCCAGCATTTAAAAAATCACGCCTCATGCAGGACTCGCTTTCTATCCTTGAGCCAACTCAGGCTGTTGTCTATCTTCGCCTTCCCTCAGGCACATCAGAAAGATTTCGGTCTGCTGCCTCAAATGTCCCTAACAACCCGGCTGTCAGACTGGGACATGATAGAGAGGATCCGAATATCGCAAACGGCTCAAAAATTAATTTTGACTTTCAGACTTTCTTGGAGCGCTCAGAAATTGGAAAACCGCTTGTTGAAAATGTTTTTGGAAAAGATAGAGCAGAGGAAATATTTGGAGATACAAAAGAGCTTATCCCTATTCTTTTAAGCCGGTTTGTCGCAGGGCATGAGGATGCACATAATTTACTTGAGAGTGAAAAGACATTTCACACCATGGGCATCCAGCTTCACATGGATATGGACGAGACAAAAGCAGACCTAGCATCGGCCTTTGCATGCTTTGCGCCAAATTTTCTTACTTTTGAAGATAAAGGAAAATTGGCAAAAGGGCTTTTCGCCGAAGAATTGAGAGGACTCTCAAGATGGGGACAAAGGCAAATAGACAGGACTCATTTAAATGGAAATCTTATGCTTATTCAATTATTAATGGATACCAAAATTCTTACTTTAGACAATAAAACTTGGAATTTTGATAAATCTTCAGACAGGAAATTTACAGATTTTTCAAATAAAGCAAAAAGGAGGCTCCTTGAGCTTTCAAAAATATACGACGCAAAAGACAGAAAATCATCACTGAAAAGGGGAGAAAAATTTCAGGAGAAATATTTTAATAATCCGTCTGAGGATATGTTGAAACTTCTTTTTGACTCAGGAATAATAAAAGAAGATGAATTCAAAAGTGAAATGGCAAATAGACCAAAGACAAGATTTTTTGGATTCCTCAACCGACGATTTTCAAGATGAGAAGTGATTTTTTTACTGCTTGCATTGAGAATTTGTAGTTGATATACTTTGATTATGTCACTTAGAAGTATTATTAGTATTATTATTGCTACCCCCTAACGGGCGGAGATATAATACTGTAATACAGTGTATACCCGCTCAACAGGCGGGTTTTTTTGTGTTTTGAATAAAATAAATGACAAAATAAATGTTTTTAAATTTCGACTTAATCATAGTTAAATTTAGAAAATATACCAAATACAAAATACAAGATACTAAATACTATTTATGGAAGGAGGTGAACAATATGAAAAATGAGAATATGGGAGGAAATAGTGCTGCTGCTGCTGCACAAGAGGCACGTAAAAGAGCAGCTAAGGATGCCAAACCGGGTACAGTTAGTCACGAAATGGCTTTTGAGCGACGTTTTGCTGAAGTGAGAAGAGAACAAAGAGACAGGGCTCCAAAGCCTTGGCAAGGGAATCTCTAATCAATTTCCAGGGGTAGTGGCAGATGTTCTGATACATCATATACTATTACCCCTGGTGAGATTTAATAATAAAGGAGGTGAATAAATTATGACATTAGAAGCAAAACAACCTAGACTGAGCAGACAAGATAGATTAACAAACGGTCTTATGACATTAAGACTTCTTGGGGCAACTCATGATCAAATGGTACATTATGTTCGAGATTTTGACTCCTTAGGTGGAGATCCAAAAAAAGCTCTTGAACCAGTAGATCATTCTCAACAACCAAAAATGGTTAGAGTAAGAAGAGAATATCCTGCAATGGAGTTAGAAGGGATGAACTTCCCTGCATGGACATATGAAGGGTACGAACTAGATGGGGAGAGACCAAGGGAACTAGGTAAAACCAATGTAGCGAGCACATTTCCTAAAGAAACAACTGAAGGATTATGGTAAGTAGATTCCAGGGGTAGTGGCAGATGTTCTGATACATCATATACTATTACCCCTGGTTTTTTTATAGCCATTGTATTACCATGACGTTATATGACAGATAGGGAAAAATTATTTGGCGGACATGAGCATATTTATCCTGCCCCAAAAGCAGGAAGTCATGAGCCTTACATTTCTCCTGTTTGGGTGCATACAGGTCCAATCTTTCCAACAAGTGAGGACACTGAAAGGACAGTTCTACTTGCTCAAAGGCGAAGAAAAGATAAAATAAAAAGGAGTAAAATAAATGACGGAGAATAATACTATTTTAGAAAAAGCAATCGGCCCAAAATACAAAACATCCGATAACTCAGATATAGAAGGCTACTCTGTAAAAGCAGGTGATGATTTGTATACAGAGGCTTTGCCCCTAACCGAAGGTACTCCTATTCACCCGGATAGCCTGCATCATATACCAGACAGATTTGTAAAAAAGCCAACTGCTGAAGATAATAGTCCAAAAAGACAAGAAATAAGTCCTGCAGCAAAATGGTTAACAGATCATCTCAAAAGAAATTCCCAATAAATTCCAAGAGTAAATTAATTTCTTGACTTTACTTTCCTAAATTGATAAAATAATTTTACAATATGAAATTGGCACAGAGTCTTAGTTTTTTTCTCTTTACCTCACCCGTCGGGGATGAGTGTTGCTGAGTAAAAAACTAAGTATACACAACACCCCGCTAGGCGGGGTTTTTTTGTGATTAAAATGTCATTCTGGCTCTTAAATTAAGTGAAACCTAACTTTGTCCAGAATTAAAACATACTAAATACAAAATACTAAAGTATCAGAGGGCTTGCCCTCCGAAGCTTTAGCGAAGGAGGGGAGGTGAAATATATGGAAAAAAAGAATAGAACACAAAAAAAGACAGAAGTAGAAAAAGGCGGCCGTAAAGGCTCACGCAGAACAAATGCAGAACAAAATCCACTAAATCCATTGGGAAATGTGGGACATCAAGACATGAGAGCATTATCAACAGACGCCAGGATGACTGACAATACTTGGCCTTGGTAATCTAGTTATTCACAACCAAGGGTTATTTTGGGTCTCCCATAACCCTTGGTTTGCTTGATAATAACCAAAAGACAAGTTATACTTGCTCTGTTATGGACAAGAAACGTTTTGTAGATATTCATCATGCAAGTGCAACAGGCAATGAAGGTGGAGTAAGACTTCCTGAAAAAGGAATATTTGAGCAACTTCCAACTATTTCACCTACTGAATTTGAAAATGCGGATACAGCAAGCCCCAAAAAATGGGGAGGCAGACGGGTTGAGAATCAAGACAAAAGGGCACTCATAGTCCATCCGGAATTTCCTCTTGGTTATTCATAGGTTATTTAGAAAAAAAATTTTGTTATAATACATAGACTTGGGCGGTTAGCTCAGCTGGCTAGAGCGTTACATTGACATTGTAAAGGTCACTGGTCCGAGTCCAGTATCGCCCACTCACAAAAATACTAACAATGTTTTTAAAAGAACTTGCCAAACAATTTTTTCTAAATGCTACAAGACGAGAAGTAATCCGTGTCTATAATTTCCCAGGAAAAGTAGTAGATACTGCACTTGATGATGGCAAAATTTTACCGGACGGGACTCTCTTTATACCAAATAATGGTGAGCAATTAGTTGTTTCATCTCAGGGCCCTGTAAAACTTCTGGATGATCCCAATCGAAAACAAGCAGTCATCAAATCAAAGCATGGCGTAATGTATGTAAATGAAAGTAGCACACAAGACGGGGAACATGGAAGAATTTCAAAAGATTTGGATGGTGCAAGAGTTGTATACTCAAGAAGATAGCCTTATACTAGAATTATGACACGCCAAACAGCCTGGGAAATACTAAGTAAATATCTTAAAAATCCAAATCTTATTAAGCATTCCCTGGCAACTGAGGCAACAATGCGCGCTTTGGCCCCTCGTTACGAAGGAGACGTTGAGGAATGGGGAGTAGTAGGACTACTGCACGACGCTGACTACGAGCGTTCTAAAGGGCATCCAGAAGAGCATGGGCTACTTCTCTTTAAGCTTGAGCCCAATAGTATACCTGCAGTTATTGAGCATGCAATAAAAGCACATAATTTTGAATTTACAAAAATTGCCCCTGAATCCCCAATGGATTGGGCAATATACTGTTGTGACCAACTGACAGGACTAATTGTTGCCGCAGCGCTTGTTCATCCAGACAAAAAATTGGCCTCACTAAATGTAGAATTTATTCTAAATCGCATGAAACAAAAGGATTTTGCCAAAGGAGCAACTCGCGAGCAAATTCTTCTTTGTGAAGAGAAATTAGGAATACCACTTAATGAATTTATAGATATTACACTTCATGCAATGCAGGGAATCTCCAAGGATTTAGAACTGTAAATTGGCTCTTGACAGATAGTCATCTTATAGTATAATTGCTTTCATGACACATTCCGGAGAAAATGGACATAAAATGAGGAAATGGCGAGAAGAACGCGGTATTAATGTGAGAAAGTCAGGCAGAGGTGGCGACGGAGTTACTCCTGCCAATCCAGCTCCAGAACCAATTGATTTTGTAGATGGTGTTCCACCTACTCCAGCAGAAATCGCAAGATGGGAAAGAGAAGACAGACGAGATAGAGAATAAATTTTAGTTGACAAAATAAAATTATTTGCTAATATATAAATACATGAAGAAATTTGCAGAAGTTACAACAACTACAACATCCCTCTAAAGGAGGCTGTAGTTGTCGTGCAATTACTACCTCCGAAAGGAGGTTTTTTTATGGACAGAAAGTCATTCTGAGGCATTATCCTAAGAATCT
>DASVCQ010000049.1:0-12548 GCA_036381535.1 Patescibacteria group bacterium
CACAACATACCATATACAGACAGCATAAGTGAAAAAATTATGGGGATGGGACTAAGAGAAATAATGGAATTTTTCAAGACCACTTACGGTTTGGTGGGTGATACTGATGAATTAATTAAAGAAAGAAGAAGTTTGATGTATGAATTACTTTTGAAGAATTTAACCCTTATGCCTGGTGCAAGTGAATTAATTAATTACTTATTCTTGCATAATATTCCTATGGCTATTGCAACAAGTGGGCATACCAAAGAAAAAACAAAAGTAATAATAAACTTGCTTGGTTTGAAAAAATCTTTTACTATTTTTGTATCAGGAGATGATTTTGAAAAGGCCAAACCCGCGCCTGATATGTATCTTGTTGCAGCAAAAATGCTGCATATTGATCCAACAGATTGTCTTGTCTTTGAAGATGCTCCCAATGGTGTAGTCTCGGGAAAGGCCGCAGGTATGACAGTCTATGCAGTTAATAAAGATAAATTGCTACAAGAAAAATTGAAAAATAGTGGAGCAGATAAAGTCTTTTCTTCACTTAAAGAAGTGGTTGCTGAATTTTAATAGATACGAATAGCAATTATTATTTAGTTATGGTATTGCAAAATGTGATAAAAAGATTCAATCAGACCAGATATAGCTTCAAAATTCTCTTTGCTTGCATTATTTTTATTGGTATGCAAAGATGAAATTAAATGAGATTTAATTTTTTTAGTTTTTTATTTCTATTTTTCATTTTATCTGTCGGTAATACTTTTGCTGTTGTACAACTTTCAGGTAAACTTGTAGATGGGAATAATAATCAACTGATAGGTGCAAAAGTTATTGCAAAAGATCATTCTACGCAGCAAGTTATTGCCTCGACAACTTCTGATTTTTCCGGAAATTATGTACTTTTTGTTCCTAGCGGGCTATATGATATTAGCGTTGTGAGTACAACAAATAGAGGTGAGAAGACTGAGATATTTTCTAATCAGGAGATAAGCAAAACCTCTTTTCAAAATCTCAAAGTCAATATCCCATCAAATGCGCCTATTCCACCACAAAATAACATAATTTTTTATCTACTTCTTGCAGCAGGTGTAATAATTGTTGGGACAATTGTAGGATTTATTCTCTGGAAAAAGAAAATATCTATAAAAGGGCTTATTTTTGATAAGTTGAGACCTGGCCTCTAAATACTTGCCACCAATAATCCTCTCCATCCATTACATTGTTGTAGTTTCCATCCCAAAGGGCATTATATGACTTCTGTGTATTTGTATTTGAATCAAAGTAATTTGACCAGTCTAAATAATATAATCCTAATGAATTGTTACAGCTAATAGTATCAGCATGAGTTGCGGACTTTATAATTGTTGGGTCATAATAATCGACAAGTCTCCAGTAAAGTGTCTTTCCACATTGGTAATTTGCCCATACGTCATATGCCGGAATAAATCCATAACCGCCATTATTGGGACGTGCGATAAGCGCTTCAACTAAATTGCCAAAGTGCTGATACATATATCCCCATGTATTATTCTCAGAGAAGGCAAATCCGTGGAAAGTCATACAACAACTTCCTCTTGTGCCGTCGTAATTAGGTATATCATGCATTCCGTCATAGACAGGAGTGGAAAAATTTGGGTCAAAAGAAACATCAACTTCATATGGCCCATTTTGTGGTGGATTGCATATCAAGAAGCTACCTTCATCCTTCCATAAGAATGCTTTCATCTCTCCTGCGTGAGTTGGCATATCGTAAGGAAAATTACCTACCTTACCACAATCAAGAGAAATATTAGGAGTAGGTGATGGTGTAGGAGTATTTGTGCTAGGTATGGTAGTAGGATTGGGGGTTAATTTTGGTGTTGGAGTTGGTAGCGGCTGCATTGTTGGTGTTGGGGTAGGGTTAGCACCAAGATATATAGTCCCAGTTACTGGATTTATGGATGACTGATTATCTTTAGTAACCCAAAATTGGTAGGTGTATATCCCGGGCGTAGCATCTGTAGGTGTTTGAATAAATACATTTATACCTTTTGATGTCCCTCCAGATAGAGTAATAGATGATGGTATATCGCCTGTGATCCATCCTTTTGGGAAGCTGTCTTTAATATAATATGTAGAGGTACAGTCAGCCGAATCATTACTTTTTATTGTTAATACATTTGTCATGTATCCTCCAACCTTCAAATTAACAGGATTGTAAAGGCCAAGTGAAACTGTCTGGTAGTGAGAACAGTCACCAGATGGAGCAGGAGTGGGAACAACGACATTGATATATTCAGATTTAGTTGTTGGAGTTCCATTATTTTTGGATACTATGAAGTTTTCATAATATTTACCTTCAGGTGTCGTTGGTGCCATCCAGACAGTGTAAGGAAGAGATCCTTTCGAGCCACTGTCAACAGTTATACTTGAAGGGATTGGTGAGAGGGTGAAATAATATGGAGTACCAGTGCCAGTAGAGATACTATATGTAGAGGCAGGGCAACCAGGAGTATCATAATTGTAAATGTTAAGATGGTCTGATACTGTCTGTCCCGGCTGAATTGTAAGTGGATTATAATCAGTACTTATTGATGGTACTGATGTACAATTAACAGCAATTGTAGGGCTCGGAGTAGACGGTGGTGTAGCAATGATTTGTGAGGTTGGAATTGTTGAGAGAATATAATAATAACTTCCAACATATATTCCATTTAGAGTATTTGTTGATGAATCGTTAGGAGTATTGTCAAAGTGGTATAACATTTTTGTATTATTATCTGCAACAAAAGGCTTTGTTGGAGGAATAAAAGTATCATAATATCTGACGTTATCGGAAATTCGTACTTCATCAACTGCACCGTTTAAAAAATTATCTATATTGGTATTTACTCCAAGCCCGAAATCAATAAAATCATATTTGTCTCCTAAATTTGCTCCAATAACTAAATTTCTTCCGCTATTTTTACAAAGAGATGTCGAAAAATAGTTAGTATTTAAAGGTATACCATTCTCATATATAGTTAGCATTTGCCCATTTACTACTCCTGCCACATGTTTCCATTTTGTGAATTCGGATTTTGAAACTGTTTCCCAATAAGCAAGATTTTCAGGATCATATCTATTAGAAGAAGTAACACCGGTATCTTGACAAGATCCTGATGAGTTAGTAATTAAGGCCGTAAAATCATATCTATAAGAAATATTATCTCCGTTAGGTTTTATTTTCATTACAAGTCCACCTATGCCATTCACAATTTGGTACCAATAAGATCCGCTTAAATTAAAATCAGGGATATCTGGTTTTATCCACGCTTCAACGGTCATAGCGTTGTTTTGAAAGTCCATTTTAGGATTGTAAGATTTTTCCATATAACTTTGTTTCCAAGAAAAATCTGAGCTATGTGCAGGATCATGACCAGAAAAAACAACAGCTTCTCCCCAAATTCCCTGATTTGGTAATGGAGTTGGAGTTGGAGAAATCTGAGGAGCGGGTAACTTATTGTTTGGGTCAAAATCAGGAGATCCAACTCCTGTTGGACCATCATAACCCTGCCCTACAATACAAATTGATGTACCGCAACCTAGAGCTTGATAAGCTGTTACATCCCTAAATTTATTTCTGTTTGCATAGATATATGCAGCAGATGGTCCTGTACTGGGAGGATCGCCTGCCATTGTAAGTGCTGAGGCAACAATAGGAGAAGAAACACTTGTCCCGCCAAAAATGTACCAACCACTATCGATATAGTATCCTCCTGAGCTAAGTTTGCTAAGATAGACTGCTACACCTGTATTTGGATCGCCGACTGCTGAGACATCTACGCTTCCTCTTTTATCTCCACAACCTGTTGCTAACCACTCAGCAAGATTTGTCTGAAAACTATTGGCTAGTTCAAAGTACGAACAACCAACCCCACTGTTTTTCCAAGCTGATTCTGAAGCATAGTTATTATCTGATAATAAAGATAGTGTTGTTCCTCCGACAGAAATGACATTACTAGATGTAGAAGGGTATGATTGTCCACCAAAATCTCCCGAACTTGCGGTAACGAAAATTCCAGGATGATTATAATACGAGTCATATGTGGGTATTAAAGGAGCCAAAGTAGAATCAGTTTCTAATATACCATAGCTATTTGAAATTGCTGCAGCACCCATTGCTGCAGCTTTATTAACTGCTACAGTAATATCAGAAAAGTAATTTGAATTTGCCTCGACAACTAGAATTTTACATGTCTGACATGTAGCATGTGCCATTTGGACATCAAGGGTTGTTTCCATTGCCCAATATAAATTTACTTCTGGTAATGGGGTAGACAGGCCATTTTGATTGACAACAGTCAGACATCCGTTATCTCTAGTACATTGAGGCAAACCATAAGTGGTGTCATAAATACCAAGATCTGTTTCTAGATTGGGTGCATTATATGCATCAATAATGGCTATCGTTTTTGGGCCAAAAATTGGAGGAGTATCGCAATTTGATTGCTGTATTGGCCCCCCTGGTGTGCAAGGCAAATTATAAGCAGTATGAAATTGTGCCGGACCAAGTCCCGCAGGCAGAGCAAGAGAGGATATAGGATCACCACTGGAATCGGTAACAATATCTGCAAGACAGCTTACTTGTCCTGATTTGGGATTGTTACAGAGGCTTTTAGAATGCCTTTGAGGAATAGGTACAGCTTTATTAGGGTCAGGAAAATCTGTTCTTGCAAGGTTCCCATGTGGGTTTAGAGCGTCAAAACATTCCTGTGCGTTATTTGTTGAAAAAGTACATGAGTAACAGTCATTTGATGATTTATTTAAACAACCCGGATTAATCGCACCATTCTTAGTATATTTTGCGTCTGGGCTTTGACCAAATTTCCATGATGCTGGCTTATAGCAGACTGCAACTGCGCCGCTACATTCAGTAATATAAGTCTCTTTTGCTTCTTGAGAAGTAGTTACCTCTTCTTGCAATTTTGTATCTTCACTTAAGTCCTTTATACAGGATGGAATATCTTTCAATAGTTCTTTGCTTGATAACTCATCTGTGCATGAAGGGTCTTTTTGCCAAGGAGTTGTTTGCTTTGAGGTATAATAATATTTTGTTGAAGAGACAAAATTTTGGGCAACTGATTTTAGTGCAATGTCTCTTGCTTGATTGACTTGTTCGAATGGATTTAAGGCAACAAGAACAATAGCCATTAATGTAGCAACGATCCCGAGCGTAATTAGTAGCTCAAGTAAAGTAAAACCTCTTGTATATCTTCTAAACCTGAATAATTTGTTTATGAGCATTAATTTTACTTTATACCTTTAAGATAACTTTTTCAATAATATGCAAATTTTAGAATTGGTATATTTGCTATACTTAATATATGTCTAAATTGTTTGGGATAAAATCTTACATAGCCCCGCTTCTTATCTGTTTTCTTTTCTTTTTTGGATATGTGGTACTTTCTTTTGTCAGACATGATAATTACCAATCTTTTGGATATGATTTGGGAATAAATGATCAAGTTGTCTGGCGCTATGCGCATTTTCAAAATCCAATAACAACAATAGACCCTTACCCCAACCAAACCAAATTTGCCGAGCATGTAGAAATAGTCTATGCGCTTATTTCTCCCGCTTATTGGATTTGGGACAGCCGAAAAATGCTCCTTCTTCTTGAGCCGCTTTTTTTCTGCTCCAGTGGACTTGCTGTATATCTTTTAGCAAAGAAAAAAAGAATTAATTTTTGGGTTAGATTGGCCTTTATTATTGGCTATTTAGGGTTTTACGGCGTGCAAAATGCGATTTGGTCCGATGTACATTCAGCCTCATTTGCCGCTAGTTTTGTTATGTGGTTTGTCTATTTTCTTGAGGAAAAGAAAAAATGGTTTTCAATTTTGTTCTTTTTTCTAGCAATTACAGCCAAAGAAAATATTGGACTACTAACTTTTCTAATTGCAGGAGTCTATTGGGTAAAAAATAAAAAAGCCAAATTACCATATTTTTTTATGTCAGTGTCTGTCATATATGTTGCCTTTATCTTCTATATCTTTTTTCCATATATTATGCATGTGAAATATCTTTATCAAAATAATGGGGGAATATTTTCAAACCTTTTTCATCTGCAGAGTTTTGTAGATACAACTGAGAAAAGACAAGTTATTTTTTATTCTCTTTTGTCTTTTGGATTCTTACCACTTCTTTCTCCTCTATATTTAATTCCTATAATAGGGGATTTATTTACTTACTTTGTTATTGCGAGTCAGTTGCCTGGCGCACAAGGATTTTTTGGACAATACAGAATAACACTTTCACCACTTCTTATTTGGGCGAGTATTATTAGTGTTGGAAGATATAAATGGCTTAATAAATGGTATATAGCAGTTTACCTTTTACTTTTTACTGCCTTTGCCCAATATTCTCTTCATCTTCCTTTTAGTTATCTGACTAAGCAGTCATTTTGGTATCAGCCACCAACAGTTAGTGACATAAATTATATAAGGACTAATTATATAAAGCCTTCTGACTCTCTAGTTGCACAAAACAATATTGTATCTCATTTAAGTCACAGAGATAAAATTTACAGCTTGTATCCAGAAAAAAGAAATTTTAACAAAAATTCACCCTGCGGACAGACAAGTTGTGATTGGTTTCGGTGGTATGATAGTCCAGAATATCTTTTTGTTGATACATCGTCTGACTGGGACATAAGACATTTACTGACAGACAGAGTGAATTTTATCTCGGGCCTTAAAAATTTGGAAAAAGCAAAGGTGATAACAAAATATAAAGAAGTAGGATATGCAATTTTGTATAAAGTAAATGAAAATCCAGATAATTATAAATGAGTTTTTTAAAATATTTTAATTGTACCGTCCCAAGTATATCCTTTATATCCCGATGCCACGTTGTCTTGTCCAAGTGAAATATACAAAAATCTATCCGGATGTTGCGGATTAATCATAAAATAGCTCTCTCCAATATAATTCCCAGCATAAGAAGTACAACTTAGAATATAATCTCTATTTTGTTGATATGTATATTTCATTGTTGTTGGCGTTTCGTATTCTAATATTTCTGCCCTTTCATATGACATATCTTCTCTCACTTCAGTATCTATGGTGTTTGTTTTAATATAGCATTGATTGGGAAGATTGTTATTAAATATTTTTTCCTTTATTGCATCACTTAGTGATTCTTGAGGATTCTTATAAAATACTTCAAGATATTTATATCCAATAGACTTGTCATTTAAGAATTCTTGGTCCGTACCTTTGAAGGGTTTATTGAATTTATCAGGATCATAAGAAGAATATAGATAAATTTTATTACCTATTTCTCTGACAAAATTGTATTCACCATTTTCAACACTTCCTGGTATTGGAATAAAAGGGGCATAATAAAAACTAATTCCTAACTTATTGGAGATATATAGTTTGTTATTTAATTTCTCTTTAACAATTATCTCTGCATTTCCACTTTTTACTACTTGTAATATATTGGTTACTCCATTAGGCGCATTGAACTTCCCCTGAGCAGGTTCAATTACTCCTGTCATGGAGTCGGGGATAATTACCATATCTTGTGGTAAACTCAAGAATATTATTGTTCCGACAGGTAATTCTGCTGTCATACCAAGCATGCTTTGGTCAAGCAATATTGTATATCTTCCGTTAGAAAGTTTGGGCTTTAATATATCTCTTTCTGGAGTCTGTCTCAGCTCAAATCCTCCTGCATAAATAAAAAATCTATCAGAGGCTAATTTTTGAGTCTTCTTTTCTTGAGGATAAGTTGGATGAATAGTGGGTAAAGGCTTGTAGGTCAGATCATTTATATAATTACTTACTACATAAATAAGTCCTTGGGTCTTGTAATAGAAGTTCTTTGAAATAAATCCAAATTCACTAAGTTGATAGGCTATTTTAGTGGTACCAACTAGTAAAAATATAAGAAAAACAAGCGCACTCAAGCAAAAAAATAATTTGTTACTTATTTTTTTATGAAGAAATTGCTTTCCAAATCTAGCAAAAAAAAATTCCCTTGCCATATCTTATTAAGTATGACATAAAGATAAATTAAATCAATGTATTCAAAATTTTGTTTTATTACCAACTTTTATATGTTAAGCTGAATGTATGAGAAAAATAATTTTTTTACTTTTGTTGTTTTTATTTTTACTTTTCCCTAAATTCACCTTTGCTCATTTCCCTGAAAAAGTTGGAGATTTAACAGTTACTCTCCATGTTGACCCCGATGACAATCCGACTCCGAACAAACAAGCAAATTTGTACTTCTTGTTTTATGACGCATCCGGCAAATTTGAACTTTCAAAATGTAATTGCGTTGTCTCGGTATACAAAAATGATAAGCAAATTTTTAGCCAAAAACTACTTGAGCCAAATAATTCAAAGCCCAGTATTTGGGGAACAAAAATGCCTTTTATTTTCCCTGATTGGGGAGAATATGACATTGTGATAAAAGGAAATCCTATCAGTAAAGATGATTTTCAGTATTTTTTTGACTCATGGGAATTTAGTGTTGATCCCAATACCCCGGGGCTTATCACCAAAAGACCATCCGAGCTTCCAATGATATTATTGTTCGTGGTTTTGGGAGTTATTGGACTGGGGGCATTTGCAATTTTTGTAAAAAAAGAAATACTTGAGGGGGAGAATAAATAAAAATGAATTTAGAAAATAAACCTCTTCCACAACTTTTACTGCCCAGACTTCGGGAAGAAGAAATGTATGGGCCTTTAGATGTTGCTCAAAATTCAGAGGCTTTAGCATTGAATCGAATTAAATCTTCTCAAAATATTGCGGATATATATGACATTATAAATAGATTTACCCCCACTTTTTATGCAGGTGCCAAAACTTTGTATAGAGAAAAAAGCACAAGGCGTGTAGATATTAGAGATTCTGTACTTTTCGGAAGATATGATTCACATTCTGCTAAATGGGAAGATGAAAAATCTGGAGTTTTGTATCCAAAAAGTGAAGTAAGACTTGGTTTCCATCCGCACTTAATTGGAAAAGATATCACACTTGATAAGGCGAGAGTTGAAAAATATGGCGGAGCTAAATGTTTGGTTGAGCTAGCAATGCGAGGAAGCAAAGGAAAATTAAGATATTTAACTGTGCAAGTATATAGCCACGACCACACAAAAGGTAGTTTGAAAGATGATGATCTAGCAGAAGTTGTAGGTAAAGATACTGCTCTCTTTAAATTCTTTTCGTCAACTCCATTTTCGGATGAGGGAGCAAGAGTTTTAACTTTTTATTTTCCAAGAAAAAAGGATCAGCCTTTAAGAGCAAGAATAATGCGGCAATATGACGAAACAAAATTAAAATTCAGCGAGGATGAAGATAGATTTGTTGAAGAAAAACCTGAAGATAAAAGTTTTTTTGAAAATGAAAATACTTTTTCTAGTGAAGTAGCTAAGAATATTATTACCGAAGCATTAGAACTCTTTCCACAAGAAAAATAACGTCTATATGTGACATAAATCACATACCAAAAATTATATCTATCCTATTCTGTGTATACCCCATACGGGTATTGGGTATATGAAAAATCATACAGACACACGGCTAAATGTTGCAAAAAGACTTAAAATCGCAAAGGGCCAAATTTCTAAAGTTTTAGAAATGGTAGAAAATGATAACTACTGTATAGATGTTATTCACCAGTCAAGAGCCGTCCAGCATGCACTTCGGGAAATTGATCATTTACTTTTAGAAAATCACTTACAGACATGCGTTGTTGATTTTATGAAAGAAGGCAAACAAAAAAAAGCAATAGAAGAAATAATGCAGGTTGTAAAAAATAACAAATGAAAATTAAAAATCCGATTCTATTATTAACGTTTACAACACTTCTCTTAATTTTAGGAAGCGCTTTTATTTTTGGAATGTCACAAAATAATTCACCTCAAATAATTTCTTCCGAAAATGCAAAAGCGGAATTGGTAGAGGGGCAAAATTTTGATTGGGGGAAAATTGATTATTCCGGGAAAAAGGCGACAAAGACTTTTACCATTAAAAATGTTGGGAAAGATGTTCTCAAGCTCTATAACATAAGAACATCTTGTATGTGTACAAATGTATATTTGACGATTGACGGTGTAAATAGTCCTGAATTTGGTATGGATATGGGAAGTAGTATTTCCTCATATACCGGTGAAATAAAGCCGAAAGACAAGGCAAAATTAACGGTGGTATTTGATCCTTCATATCATGGTCCTCAAGGCATAGGACCCGTTACAAGATATGTAGAGGTTGACACAAATGACAAATCAAATCCTAAATTGACTTTTACCCTAACAGGTGTTGTTGTAAATGATGAAAATTAGAATTTATAAAAGTAAAATTAAAAAAATCTTATCCTTGGCATTGCCTTTATGGATGGTAATTGTAATTTCATTTCAATCTAGTGCAGCAATTGGTATTGCTGAATATTACATACTTCACAAAGAATTTAATAAATCACTCTCAGAGCTTGCTGAAAAAACTAAAAGTCCTGATGAATTATTGCAAATATTAAAACAAGAAGTATTGCCTAAGGACGGATATACATTGGGAGTAACATGGGGGGACATAGGGCAAAGACTTCTTGAAACAGGAGTGATAGATAAAGAAAAATATAAAGAGCTTTTCTCGCAGGACCCCGGGGACACTAAAATGATGAATTATCTTACTCATGGCTCAAAGGATCATATGAAAATTTCCGAGGCAAATTCAAATTTTATGGTCAATACTCTTTGGGCTTTAGGACTTGTAAATAAAAATGAAATTTTAGAAAAAGGAGCGATGAAAACCTACGGTCAGGGCGATCCTATGCAATATGCTTCAACAGGTGGCTGGAATTTGGGTACAAAAAATACAGACAAATTGTACTCATCTGCTCAAATTATAACTTTGACTTCAGAGCAGCAAGCATTAGTTGAAAAGATTGCCTCAACTATTTATAGACCTTGTTGTGGAAATCCTGTTTCTTTTCCTGATTGTAATCACGGAATGGCTGTGCTTGGATACATTGAGCTTGCTGTCAAAGAAGGGATCTCTGAAAATAAAATATATAAAGACGTTTTAGCTCTTAACTCATTTTGGTTTCCTCAGCAATACGTAACCCTTGCTGCATATTTCAAACAGCAGAAAACAGATTGGAATAAAATCGACTCAAAGCTTGCTTTGGGTAATAATTATTCTTCTTCGCAAGGTACAAATGACATTATGCAAAAAGTTAGGGATATTCCCGGTCTAACAAGTAAAGGAGGTAGCTGTTAATTAATGGACACAATTTTTTTTCAAACATCTATTTTGGCAGCATTTGTTGCCGGGATGATTGCACTTTTTGCACCATGTTGTATTTCTTTTCTTCTGCCTGCCTATATTGGTACTGTTTTCAAAGAGAAAGAAAAAGTCCTACTTATGACCCTTATTTTTGGATTTGGAATATTTATTGTCATGCTTCCTGCTGTCTTGGGAGTCGCTCTTTTATCTAAGGCTCTTTTTGTATATCATGACGGACTTTATATAGTTGGTGGATTTGTAATGCTTATTATCTCAGCTATAACTTTTTTGGGAATAAAACTTCCTATGGTGATGATTCCTGGACGTGCAACTCAGAAAGCCGATCCTTTATCTATTTTTATTCTGGGAATATTTTCAGGAATTACCAGTGCATGTTGTGCCCCCGTGCTTATTGGTATTTTAACACTTACATTTCTTTCTCCAAGTTTTTTGGGCGCTTTGGGGATTGGGGGAGTATATGTGTTGGGAATGATAACGCCCCTTCTTATTATTTCCCTTTTTTTATCAGGAAAAGCAGATAAGTTTCTTTTTCTTAAAAGAAGTGCCCTTCAATTTGATTTTTTAGGCAAGCATAGGAATCTTACTTTTAGTAATTTAATTGCAAGTATTATTTTCTTTACAACTGGTATTTTAATTCTGTACTTAAAAGCAATTGGTAAATTGGGTATGGGAGATGTAAGTGGATTTACTCACTATATAAATAATGCGGAAAATTATGTAAATCAATATTTTGGTGGTAATATAATAATTAATATACTCTTTCTAGTACTTTTTGGTCTCTTTATATATTTTGTATTGAGGGAAGTGAAAAATAAATGAAAAAGCTGTTGTTTGTACTAACAATATTAGGAGTTATCTTTTTATTTAATGATAAATCATCTTATGCTCAGAGTGGAATGATGGGAGACTATTATAATAGTGACTCCTCTTCATCATCAGTTGTTTCCCAAACCGAACAAGATAATCAACAAAAATTTCAACTCCTGGTAAATGATATTTTAAAATCTCAAGGGGTAACATCTGTTGACAAATTAGATTGCAGCAAAATTCCAAGCGATCAATTAGAAAAATTAGGGGATTCATGGATGGATGTAATGATACCTAATGAAAACGCTCATGAGAATATGGATAATATGATGGGTGGAGAAGGATCTAAGACTCTCTCCAATATGCATATAGGAATGGCAAAAAGATATTTGGGCTGCAAAAATGCTAACTATGGATGGATGGGAACACAAAATTTAGAGAATGGAGGTGAATTTAATATGATGGGATGGGGAGGATATG
>DASVCQ010000050.1:0-7723 GCA_036381535.1 Patescibacteria group bacterium
TATATCCCTTTGGATTTCGTCCAAATCTCCTTGCTGCATGTTGGTCTTCACTCATAGCCGCATGTTTTTCTCTAGCTTGCCTAAACCTCTCCCCCGGTTTTGGCTCACTTGGTGTCTTAGGCATATGCCCGTGATCACCAAATTCCGATGCTCGTTGCATTGCATCTGTTACTCCAAACATTTCTACCATTTCATTTGACATCATATTTATCACCCCCTTTAGAATCTCTTGAATTTTTGGTACAAAAAGGCTTAGAGATTCTTAAGTCCCGCCTAAAAATCGCTCCATAAGGCGCGCTACGAATAGTAGGTAAGCCGAATGGTAAGATTAGGCGGACCTTCACCTTTTCCATAAAAAAATCCTCCCTTTTGTGGGAGGAGTCTTTTTCATCACTTTCTTCCCACAAAATTACCCTTCCTCAAGAAGGACAATAATTGGAAGAACAATATTATTTCTAAATAATCTCATAAATTCTAAGTACAAATTCCTAAACCCCAAACAAATTCCAAATTACAATTATTAAATTTCAAAAATTTTTAGTTTTTTTATAATTCGATAATTCGGTATTGTTTAGAATTTGTTCTTTGTTATTTGTATTTTTCCCAATAAAAAACCGCCTCTTTAAGGCGGATCATTTTTCTCACAAAAATCCCGCCTCAATTAAGAGACAATAAGGACTGCGAGAATTTTATTTATCATATTGAAATAATTATACCAAGGTTTTTACTAGTTCGTCAACCCCGATTCAACCGGAGTCAAGTTTTAATCCTTATAAAAAATCCTTCTGTTGTTTCATCACCGTCATTAACGATTTTGTGCTTTGTTTTTGCTTTTACCAGAATAATATCTCCAGGAGTATATTCAGTAATTTCACCCTCACAATAAAACTTACCAGTACCTCTTGTCACCAAAAACATTTCATCTGAATCATCATGAATATGCCAATCAAACATACTACCCTGAGGTAAAAATCCCTTCGTAACTGCTTCCCAATTTTTACTCATCACAGCATCCACATTTAAAAGCATCTGTCTTGAACCCGACCCACCATGTGCCTCTTCAAGAGGTATCTCAGAAATATTTTTTTTGGAGAAATTCATATCAGTAGTATACATTTATAATCCTCAAAAAACAATTTAATTCAAATCTGCAAAGAGGCTTTGACTAATTTGGCGAAGACTAAGCATATAAGGAAGAGTTACTCTTTTCTTAAGTTCCTCCCTCCAACCAAGAGCCGAAAAATATGAAAGCAAACGAGGATAGATATTCATACCAAAAAGCTCTTTCGACTCAACTTGGAAAGTGCTTGATGCAGAAAAAGGTAAGTCCTTTAAAACTTTATACATTTCACTGAGTCCGCGCTCTACCTCTTTTGGCATAAGTCCCTCAGGAAAATATTCATGATTTTTCCATGCATCAATATCCCTAACCATAGGACTTGGTGGATAAATAAGAGTTCTATGAATTTCGTCAAATAAATGTCCTGCTAAAAATGCTCTAAATCTTTTTTCTTCCTTCGGATCTTTACCAATTGTCGCTTTTATAAAATCATCAATAAATCCTTTTGATATTTGTCTGTCAAATCCGGGTATGGTTTTGCCCTTTTCGTCTTGCACAGTGCCTGCAATACCTAATGACTTTAAAAATAGATTAAAATACGAAATAGTTGGCGCAAATTCTGTCATAGGGCTACTGGCTATTGCAACTCCCCCACCTCTATCTTCATTGTTTTTAGGTTTGTCTTCTCCTTTTATAACTGTATTAAAATAGCTTAAGACTCTTTCTGATGTTGTTGAAGGCGCAGTAAGAGGCTGACTCTCCCACTGAGAAAAGTCTTTTAATAATTGACGACAATCAACTCCAACGGCGTCTTGCAAAAATTCTACAATATGTCTTTGTGCAACTTTTGCGGTAGTAAAAAGCTCTTGCCTGACATCGCATTTTTCTACGTGGTTAGGAAGTCTTGATGCTCTTTGCATAGCATTGCCATCAAGCCTTAAATATTTGGATAAATTGAATTGCGGACTATCTTTCATTTCGTGGGCATTATAACAAAATGCTCATAGTGAGAAAAGAGGAAAAAACTTTAAAAAATCTCTCTAAGGTAAGATATACTAAATACTAAATACTAAATACTAAATACTAAATACTAAATACTTAATACTTAATACTTAATACTTAACTAAACCTGTACTTCTTTCTTTGTTGCTGCGACTCGTCCTCCTTGCCATTGGCCACGGTACTTTGACCCCTCCCCCAAAACTTCCTCAACCTGCATATGCACAAATCTTGCACCCATCTCAATTGTCACCTCAATAGGTCCATCATTTTTCAGACCGAATGTTAATTTGCCACTATATCCTGGTGCAACATTGCCTGTTCTTAAAAACAAACCTGACCTAAAAGTTGTTGTCCTGGGCTTAAAATTTGCCGTAAGGAAAAGAGGCATGTTTACTTTTTCAATGGTTGCCACCAAAACATAATCTCCGGGTTTTAAGACAACTGTTCTTTTTTCCCCTTCCTTATATTCCTCAACAAGATCTATATCTGCTGTCTTTCTTTCTGTTTCTCCCAAAAAAGCATCACCTGAGATTTTATAAACCTCCCCCAAACGAAGATCAAATCCGGCTCCTTCAGGATTGGTTAATTCACGCTCGGACAATCCCTCAACCAATTTTATTTTTTTTACCAATTCAAGTAATTTTTTAGGTCCCAAAATCATATAAAATTTAAAAATTATTTTTTGTCTGCTAATTTTTTAACTAAATCAAACAAAACAGGAGTTATCTCAACAGCTTTTCCATTCGCATCAACTACTTCAAACATTTCAGGAAATTCCTTAAGAAGCTGTCTATAATTTTTGGCAATTAGCGGTAATTTTTTATCGTTATCATAAATTTCTCCATGCTTACCGCTTTTTTCAATACGTCTTAGCGCAATTTCAATATCAACATCAAGATAAATAGATATATCTGGAACTATAAATTGATGATAAAAAGAGAGCACAGAAAAAGCTGTTAGATACCATTCTTTTACTCCCCCCAAATCAGCAAGAGCATAAGCAACAGACGACCAAAAATATCTATCCATAACAATAATCATCCCCTTTTCAAGGAGTGATTCTATCTTTGTCATATGCATAACACGGTCTGCATTAAATAAATATTGAAGAGCAAGCGGATCTATTTTCAAATTTCCTGAAAGAATTTTTTCTCGGATAAATTGTCCGACAATTTGGTCTGTAGGTTCTTTTGTATAGGAAGCATTATATCCTGATTTATTGAGCATTTTTACCAACTCCTTTGCTTGAGTTGTTTTACCTGCTCCGTCCATTCCTTCAATAACAATTAACTTTCCAGGGTACGGATTTTTTCTAAATTCCAAATCAAATGAAATATTATGCTTCATAAGTTAAAATTCAAAGGTCAAAGGTCAAAAGTCAAAAGTGAAAGTATTAATTAACAATTTTACCTTAAAATTTTGAATTTTGCATTTTAACTTTTAACTTATCTTTCCTGGTGTATGCGACTCTCCTCCGGTGCTTGTTGGAATTTATATTTAGCAAATTTTTTATTCG
This sequence comes from Patescibacteria group bacterium, assembly GCA_036381535.1. Classification (GTDB taxonomy): domain Bacteria; phylum Patescibacteriota; class Microgenomatia; order Levybacterales; family UBA12049; genus DASQJJ01. The sequence continues at coordinate 3,579 of DASVCQ010000050.1, forward strand.
TATATGGAGTTTCGGCGGGGCTGGATAACTCTTCAAATGTCATTGCGCAAATGCGCATGCCCGGGGTAAGTTGGATGGCCATTCTCCCCAAGTTACCCAGCTCCAAGACAGGTTTACCATCCCAACCTGCGTCAAATGTTGATGCTGTCGAATGTACAACCAGGCCAAGTCGCCCGAGTGAGGATCTACCTTCAAGTCTACCCATAATATCTGCTGGTATTTTTACATTTTCTAAAGTCACTGCAAGGACAAAATCTCCCGGCTGCATGATAAAATTGCCTCCTTTTTTTACTTTTACTACTTTTGTTATTTCATTGGAGAAATCTTTTTTGGAAGGGTCTATAAAAGGAAATCTTGAGTGATCAAAGACTCTAAATTCATTTCCTAACCTTAAATCAATCGAACAAGAGCCTAATTGGGTTGATAAATCTGGAGTGGGAGTAATAACTATTCTTTTTTCTTTAAGTGATTTTTTAATGTCTCGGTCAGAAAGAATCATAAGTTAGTATTTAGTATAAAGTATTTGGTATCTAGTATCAAACTTTACTGCTTGTCTTTTAAAAAAAGACTCTATTCAAAACTCTCATCCTGAACTGCGCCGCTCCGATTGGATGGGAGCTAGCCCCTAAGGGGATTTCAGGATCTTTATCAATTATCTCTTCTAGAGTCTTCTCCCGTCAGGAAGAGCATAAAAGACAGTCTAACAAATACTTTTGTTTTTTAAAATAGGACAAAGTAGATCAGATTTCTAATTTCTAATTTAGTCGTTTTTTAAATAATTAGAGCAATTAGGTTAATTTATTTCACTTTCCCTCTTGATATATCAATACAGTTTGCATATTCTAAAAGTAAGCGTACTTTGCCGCGGTTTTTTGTATGAGTGACGAAGAAAAAAAAATTATCCAACATTCCCATGAAGAGAAAAAAAATCATGGTTTTGTTGCTAAAAGAAGCTGGTGGCAGAGAATTCGCGACTTTAATTTTCATTCCTTTTTTGCAACAGCATCATATGGACGCACTCTGACTCTTATTGGGATTCTTCTCATAATTATTGCTCTGCCTGTAACAGTTGTTGTCCTTCAGCAACGCACCCAAACCCAACAACATGCAGCACTTTACTGCAGTCCTGAGACATCATACAGTTGTGGGATGGCTGCAGGAAATTGTTCTAATATCTCAACAGCAATAAGTAGTTCCCATTATGTCAGAGTAGATACTGGAAGCACTTGCAAGAATTATTGCACAGATTTAGGCCAAGTTGCCGGACATTGCGGAATATGTATTGCCAAAGTAGTAGATACATACTGTAAAGGAACAACCAAATATGTGGGCACTCAAGATAAATACTGTAAAATTACCTATACCTCAACGGCAAATTCTCCATCATGTGGTTATAATCCTCCCCCAACAGTGGATCCTAATTCCTGTCTTAGTAAAGGAGGTACTTGCGCTAAATACAGCTGTCCTTCAGGAAAGGTCCTAAATCCAAAAGGAGGAACCTGTGGAATAGACCAGGTTTGTTGTGTCAGTGGCACCCAAACATACTCTTGTATATATAACCATCTGTCAACTATAGCATCTAAAGATGCATCCACTCCTAATAACGGCTATCAGACTACCGGCGGAGATTCAGGATTTTGCGCGGGCAACCAATACTGCTCAGACGCAGGCAAACAACAATCCTCTTTAGGAGGAGTTTGTCACAATATCGACCCAAATTCATGCAGCTGTACAGGCAAATCTTCATTTACTTGTAATAATGGTTATGTTCAAAGATCTTGTGGAACAGGGTATATTTGCTCTAATTCAACAAAAGGTGCACAGGGTGGCCTTTGGCCATGTACACAGGACATATCATTAGGTTGTAATACATTTAGACTAGATAACCCATCAGGCGCAACAGTCACAAATGCAATGTGTCAACAACAGGCTGCAAAGTCTGCTCCTCAATGTAAAGCTCCACAGTATTACAAACTTTCACAATATGTAGGCAATCCTGCCACGGATGCTTGGGATTGTGTTTTTAACGATAGCACGGCATGTACATTAGACGTTGGAGCATGTGAAAAATACCAATGTGCATCAGGAGAAGGTGTTGCCAAATCAAGCAGCGGTAATACTTATTCCTGCGCACAAGGTCCAGAATTTGTTTGCTGTGCAAAAACACCTTCAAAACCCCCATCCCCTAGCCCTATGCCCTCTTGCTCAAGCCTTCACGGGACTTGTTATGCTAACCATTCATGTCCAACTAACTCAAATGAAGTAACAGCCAGCTGCCCTAGTGGTACATATGTTTGTTGCACACCCAAGACTACTCCCAAACCTACTGGCAGTGGTGGTGGAACAGGTGGTGGATCCTCATGTACCAATGGCAAATCAACATCTATGACTCTTAGTCTAAAATTTGAGGGAATAGGTACGGGTAGTTTTGAAAATCATTCCCCTGCCCACACAACCAGAAATGCTATCTACACAAAAGTTACTGACAAAAATAATTCGACAATTTATAATAATTCTTCTGAAGCATTTAGCCATTCAAATGGAAGGTTTAATGCTTCAAAAGTAGGTCTCGGAACAGGACTTGTCTGCTCTAATACTTACAAAGTTACTGTTAAAATTCCACGATACTTACCTGCCTCAGCAACTGTTACATATGGCACGGACAGTACAATAAATCTGAATCCAATTGCAGGAGATATAAATAAAGTTGATTTGTCAACAAAAGTCATTGTTGGAGACGACAAAATAGATATCAATGACTATGCAATAGTTAGAGCCTGTCACAATGTAGCTCCTAATACTCCTCAGACATTCACAAGTGGAAGTAATACTGTCTCACTAACCTGCTCAGACCTGATGAATTTCTTTGATTATCCAGACGGAGGGACACAGGGAGATGAATGGTCATTTAACTATAATTTGTGGCTAAGAGGGTTTTTAAGATCTCAAGGAAAGTAAATCTATACTTGACGCTTAGGCCTTTAGGCTATACTCTAATACTATGCCAAATAAAACAACAATACTAATAATCATTCTTTTTCTTATAACTTGTGGACTTTTGTATTTGGCAATTACCAATACTCCTGTACAAAAAAAAGAGACTGCAACAAATCCTACCCCAACACCCATTTCGGTCAATGCAAAGACTACGCTTACTCTTACCACAGCGTCAGCCACCGAATCATCCCGTACTGCTGACTATACTGTTGCCGTAGTTGTTGATACAACTAACAAAGTCAATGGCGTCCAACTTGAGTTAAGTTATGATTCTCAAAAGATTACCAATGTAACTTTGCATCCAGGTACATTTTTTAAGGAGCCAAATGTTCTTCTTAACTCAGTAGATGCAAATAATGGACGTATTTCATATGCCTTAGCTGAGCAAGTTGACTTAACGGGAAAGACCGGTAAAGGGACAATCGCAACAATTTCTTTCAATCTATCTCATGCAACAAAGCCTAATGATACAGCAAAAATCTCCTTCCTCCCCAAAACAGCAGTAAGTGCAGATAAAATTCTTGAATCGGTACTTGAATCAACACAAGATATAACTATTCCTCTTCCAACAGGCATGCCTTCTGCTATGCCTCTTCAGCAAGCAACCCCCTCAGCAAAATAGTGTAGGTCAATTGTCGTAAATCTTTTTTTTATTTTATTTGTCATCCCGGACTTGATCCGGGATCCAGAAAAGTTTACTCTGAAATAGTGAAAAGTTATTTCGTATATATTCTTTCAAGCAAAAAGAATGGAACACTCTATGTTGGTGTAACGAGTAACTTAAAAAAACGGATCTATGAACACAAAGAAAACGCAGTTGATGGGTTTACCAAACAATATAATGTTCATATGCTTGTTTACTTTGAGGAATATAACAATGTAGAGCATGCTATTACTAGAGAAAAGAGAATAAAAGTTTGGAAAAGGATTTGGAAATTAGAACTTATTGAAAAGCTAAATCCTAATTGGAAAGATTTATATAATCGAATTTAGTCTGGATTTCTGTTTTCGCAGGAATGACAAAAGTAAAAACAAAAATGAGATTATATCAATCAGTTATTAGGTGACGCCAAACAATTATTACTGTCCCCCTTTTCCCTTTTTCCATTTAACCGCAGTAATGAGTGGATGAAAAACATCATCCTCCA
>DASVCQ010000051.1:0-2121 GCA_036381535.1 Patescibacteria group bacterium
GCTGGTGCGGAAGCTTTATTCCCGACCTGAAGTTAAATGGCAAAGATCTTTCAATAAGAATGTCACCCCATTCAGACAGTCTTCCAGATAAGATACTTCTTGATGAAGAAAAAAATCTAGAGGATGTCCTTAGCTCCTTAACTCAACCAGCTTATTAAATTTATTAGACTGAATTTAATTATTATTTCAATTCCAAATATAAATTTAAGCTTGAGTTAACTTCTGTTTTGTACTATTCTCCGGCCAGAAGTACGCTGTAAGAAAAACCATAGACAGATATCCTAGATGACTATTGTTAAAATAACGCGAAGAATACCAAAAAATAAATAAGAAAATACCATAAGAAATAATAAGTCTATGAAGCGTGGGTTTTTTATAAATCCAAAATACCGAGGCAATAAGAGTTGGAATGCCTAAAATAATTTGCCATAGTGTAAATGGATAGTAATCATGTACATTTTTTATAAATCCAAATTGGTGAAGCATCATCCCCAATCCATAACCTGATATTGGATAGCTATGTATGTCATTACCAGATAAATAGAAAATTGTACTATTTAAAAATGCGCTAGAATTCCAGATTAAGAAAGGCACACTAAAGATAAGACAAATCGCTATAAAACCGGAAAGATTTTTAAGAAGATATAGAGACAAAAATTTGGGATTTTTCTTATATTTCATCCCAATAAATATCAAATAAAACAAATATATTGGAAAAAAAGGCCATATTGATTGTTTTACCATAAAAGCCAGTCCAAACGGAATTCCTGCCCAGAAAATTTTATTTTTATGTAAAAGATAAAGTCCCAAAAACATAAATGCAAACATAAATAAGTCAGACCTTCCCTCCAAAGTATATCCAAGCATTGCAGGATTGAAGGCCAAAAGTGTTACAAAAGTTCGCTTCTGCTCATTTTCCTTTGGAACAAAAAAAGCGGTAATTAAGAGCATACCAAACAAGAATAAAAGCGGAATTCTCCCATCAAAATATCCTATTGTATGATTACTTATGTAGTAAAAAGGAATTGCAAATAAGAGATAAAAAGGTTCCATCACAAAATGATATAATGCTGGATTTATTTCAGTGTCTGAGTAATGCCAATCCTGAAGAGGTGTACCAAAGTAAGTCTCACTGTAAGGATTTTTACCATGAACAATATATCTAATTGCCGCTTCCTGCTGCAAAATTATATCGTGTACACCATACACGGGCGCTGTCTGGTGTCTGACAATAATTGCAGATGAAAAGGCCGCGCCTAAGACAACAACGATTGTAACCCAAAGTGTAGTATTTTTAAGTAATTGATAAACTTTTTCTTTTAGAGAAAATACATCAAGCATAATGTAAAAAATAAGTAATGCAAAAATAACACTAAAAAGCCAAAAAGGAGTGTCACCATAACCTATCCTATATTGCATTATAAAAAAGATAACAAGCGGAAATAGAAGTACTGATGAGAATGATAGATTTTTCATGAATTCTAATTAGTTGTTTTTATTATATATGCAGTTGTACCATCATGTCGAATAATACTATCTAGATTATGCAAATTACTATCCGAATTTGTACATGTACCGAAGTCAACAATTAATGATTTTTGCGATTTCAAAATCTTTAAATCTACTATTCTTTCGGGACACTCATCAGGCACAAAAATATACTTGCCTACCCTCATACCTTTATCAATATTTTTTTGATTGTAAGTTGGAAACGTTACATTTTGTGGATGCAAATAATAATAATACAAAGGTAAATCCTGATAACTTGATAGATAGATAGCCTTGTAATTATTTTCTTTTGATACTAAATTTTGGAAGAGTTGTTCGGTTCCATCATCACGTCTATACGCAACATAACTTGGTGAATGGACTATATATTGATGAAAAAAGTAAATAATATTTAACAAAAAAGCCAAGACTAAAATAATTATGAATAATTTCCTCCATATTCCCATTGTTAACTTGAAAGTATAATAAATACCATATGCCTCAAGTATTTGGAATCCGGGAAGCATAAAAAGTGCACGTTGTATATTTGGAATATCTTCTGTTGTTAGGGCAGAGGCAATAGGTCCTACTAAAAGCCAGATAATTGGAATCATAAAGAATAAATCTTTTTTT
>DASVCQ010000052.1:0-16817 GCA_036381535.1 Patescibacteria group bacterium
CTGCTAAAGAAGGAATATGCTGCCTGATCATTAAATTCTAAAAGTGGAACGGATATCCAATGTAGAAATAGGTGTAATGAAAAAATTAGTACACCCAGTGCCATTATTTCAAGATAGTAAATATTATGTTTGCTGATAACAAAGATGTCCAAAAAAATAAATATTAGTATTTCTCCTCCAAAAAGAGTTGATATAAGCCATAGTTGTGGCCACCCTTCTGAAAGGAGTTCTTTTCCTACAAAATAAAGTGCGAATGGGTAAATAATAGCAAGAGTGATTCCGGTGAAGATTTTAATCTTTCTTTTTACAAGAAAGATTAAGCCTATTATTGTTGAAAAAGTAGATAAGAAAAAAGTTGCTAAGAACATAAAATTTGTATTTAGTGGAATGATTTTGAGATCATTCGCAAAAGATACAACATGGTAGCTAGGAAGTATGAAGCTTACAAAAAGGAATAAGGAAGCCAGTGTTGGGGGATAACCTGTTAGGAGGGACTTGGCAAAAATTAGCGGCTGGGTTATTTTGCCAGCCAGTTCAGGTGTTGCTTTCATTACATCAGTAAAAAAATAGAAAACAACAAATACGATAATCAGGGATACGAGGTGAAGTATTTTTAATTGTAGATACTTTCTGTTTCTATTTTTTAATAGATAGTAGAACTCAAATGGGAATATTACAAATGGTAGGGCAAAGACTCTTATGTGGCTAATAAATATTGTGAGCGAGAAAAAGATTACAGAAATTTTCGCTAACTTTTTGGTTGGATTGTTGTGAAAATTTTTCCAGATTAATAGATAGGCACACATCATTATTACTCCAACATATGCAAGAAATTGTGTTGGCCAAGTTGTGCTTTCTAATCCTGGATAGGCAGCTGTAAAAGTTAAGGCGGAAAAAAAGGCAGCTAATGTGCTACTTGTCCATTTTTTACTAAGAAAATATATTGAAAATGCAGACAGTATTCTTAAAGCTATATTGAAAATATAATATAGAATTGAATGATATTTAAAAATTTGATGAATTATGTCGATTGTAATATAGAGTGTGCCATATTGAGAGAAATAATATGACAAAGGAAATTTTAAAAGTAGAGGGCCGGATCCAAAATGATAATTTATAAAATAAAATACTTCTATGTCCTGAAGGGTTATATTAAATTTAAAGACAGGCCAGAAAACAGCTAATGCTATTAGCGCAATTATTAATAGCCACCAATATTGGGTGATTTTGGTTGAGGATGGTTTACGCGCTTTCACTTAATTTATTTTAGTTCCAATTCCCAGTGGGATGTATTTTACGTTTTTCGGAATTTTATCTACTTTTAGCATTCTCCAAGGGTCAATAATTGTTTTTTCTTTGCCATTAATAAAAGAACTGATTAGGTTTTCAAATTCTGGCCAATTGGTTGTTATTACAACAATATCTGATGTAGAGATACACTCTTTAGCGCTTTTGCAGAAATGGACTTGAATGTCGTCTAGTTTGCTGTCGCTCTTTTTTATTTGCGGGTCGTATACTGTTAAGTTAATATTGTCTTTTGAAAGCTCATTTAAAAGGTGGAAACCTTGGGACTCTTCAAAAACGTTTGTGTATGGTTTATAGGAGAGGCCCAAAATACCTACTGTTGGTTTGTCACCGTTGGTGTTTTGTTTTATTAATTTAACAATCCTATTTGTTTGATTTTGATTTATGGTGTGAGTAGCTTGAGCTATATCCGAATTAGCTCCAATTTTTTTAGCTAAATGAATAAATGCAACATTATCTCTGGGGAAACATGGTCCTCCAAAAGCACCCCCACCTTTTATGTATTTTATTCCGATTCTAGAGTCTTGGCCGAGAGTGGCGGTTACTACATCCACATTGGCTCCTTCAATTTTTTCACATATTTCTGAGAGCATGTTGGCATAAGAGATCTTTGTTGTAACAAAGGTGTTTACAGAAATTTTTGAAATCTCAGCATTAACAAAGTTCATTCTTGCAAAATAAGGTTTGTTATCAACGCAGGTTTTATAGAATGATTCGGTTAAATCTCCCGCCTTTTTATCAGATTCACCGATTAAAATTAGATCTGGATTTAGTAGATTTTTAATCACACTTCCGAGGGCAATAAATTCAGGATTGTAGCAAAAACCAAATTCGTTACCACACTTTTTTTCAGAGATTATTTCTATAAGTTTTTTTATTCTTTCTGAGGTGCCTGGCATAACAGTGCTTGTAAGAAGAACAAGATGGTAGGTATCTTTCTTTTTGAGTGCTCTGCCTATTTTTAACGCAGCTTCTTCGACAAAGACGGGAGAGAATGAGCCATTTTCTTCACTTGGTGTTGGAACAATAATAAAAGTAATATCAGTTTCAAGCACACCTTTCTCGGTATCAGTTGTTGCTTTTATATCAGATTTATATTTTTTTAAATATTTTGCTAAATCAGTTTCTTCAACCGGAGCAATTCCTTGGCTTATTTTACTAACTAGGTCTTGTTTAAGATCAACACCAACTACGTGATGTCCTTTTGAAGCAAGTGTTGCAACAAGTGGGCTTCCAAGTTTACCTAGTCCGATAACTGATACATTCATAGATGGATTTAACGAGATATTTGCATTATAAATGTTTTTTGTCAATAACGTTTAAACTGATAAATAAATAAAAAAATGGTAGTATATGCACAGCTTGCAATTTATGACTGATATAAAAAATAAAAGATTTTGTTTGATAACCCACTTTTACACAACTGGAACAGCATCAAGAGTTGAGGAATATCTTATTAGGAAGAAGGTTAAATCAATTCTTTTTATTGGTCACTCGTTTTCTTATAGGCAAGATACAAGAAGTTTTTTGAAGAAATACGAAAAAGGAAAACTTGTAGAGGATAACAAACACGTTGTATGGAGAGGACCAGATCTTATTTTTTATTTAAGAGATGTATTTTTGACGCTTTACTGGACATATAAAGAACCAAAGTTTGATGCCATTATTTGTTGGGATAGTTTAAACGCTTTTACTGGAGTTTTGTTAAAGTTACTTGGGAAAACAAAAAAATTAGTTTTTTACACTATTGACTATGTTCCTGATCGTTTTTCTAATTCAGTTTTAAACACCATTTATCATTGGTTTGATAGGTTTGCCTTAAGGAATTGTGATCTTGTTTGGAATTTGTCTTCTGCGATGACTGATGCTAGAGAAACAAAAGGAGTAAAACAAATTTATCGTAAAAAGCAGATGGAGGTGCCATTTGCAATTGAGAAATATTATTCTCCTCTTCCTGTCAATAAAATAGATAGATATAGAATTGTTTTTGCAAGCCATTTGCGACCACGCACGGGTATTGAGACACTTATAAATGTTATGCCACAAATTGTTAAAAGAATTCCTTATGCTAATTTACTTGTAATTGGCACAGGGCCTTTAGAGAAAGACCTTAGGAAAAAGGTTAAGAATATGAAGTTAAATAAACATATACGTTTTACTGGATACATTGAAAAATATTCCGATGTTGAAGATCTTTTTTTGAAATCTGCAATTGGGGTTGCTCCTTATACTGATGATGCAAAAACTTTTACTAGATATGCTGATCCTGGCAAACCTAAGGATTATTTGGCTTGCGGGTTGCCTGTTGTTATAACAAAGGTTCCTCCTGTTGCATATAAAATAGACAAGTTTAAATGTGGAATAGCAGTTGAGGACGACAAAGAAGAGATTGCTGCTGCAATAATAAGCTTGCTTACAAACAGAAAGAAATTAGTTGAGTACCGCAAGAATGCATATAAGTTTGCTCAAAAATTTTCTACTGATAAAGTATATACAAAGGCTTTTAAAATGACATTCTAACATGAGGAAACAGATACTTCTTCTTATTATTATTTGTTTATCCCTTATTTTTATTTGGTTCCATAAAGGATTGATTTTTGCTGGAGGTGAGGAAGAAATTCCATTTTATAACCTAGACACTACCATGAATCTGTATTCATCATCATGGAAAGATACAGGTACTGGTTTTCCTGGAGGAGATGAAATTAATAGGGTGCCGTTTTTTATTTCACTTAAGTTTCTTTACGACAGAGGGATTCCAGGCTATATAGATCAAGCTGTTTTGTTTTTTACCTTAATGATGGTGGGAGTTATTTCTGTATATTTACTCATTTATGAATCAGTTGGGAGGGAGCTTAAGGATAAATATCCTTACCTGCCTTTTTCTGGTGCCGTTTTTTACCTACTTAATCCCTTTTCAATGATACAAGTTTGGGGAAGAGGACTTTATATGCAGTTTTTTCCATTTGCTTATATTCCCCTTTTCTTGTGGTTATTTATATTGGGTGTAAAGAAAAAAAGTTTTAAATATATTTTCTTTATCAGTCTTGCTAATTTTTTACTTGCTGGGACTTATGGCAATTTAAGCTACGTAACTTCTTCTTGGCTAATTGTTTTTATGTATTCGTTTTGGTATTTCTGGGATCACAAAAATAAGGCAGATAGAATATTTGTTGTTGTGTTTTTTATTCTTTCTTTGTTGGGGTGGTTTATTACTAATATTTGGTGGATTTTGCCATATCTAAACACAACGAGTGATCTTGCAGCAGCGTTAGGCCAATTAGAACAGAATTTAGGTAGTTTAATTGGAGTAAGTCGGGCTCTTCCCATTTCAGGAGTCTTAAGACTCTTGCATAATGGGTTTCTTTATAAAGCTGAAATTTATGGACCAATATATTCCAACTTTTTGTTTGTTTTAATAAGCTTTATCCCGTTATTTTTGCTTGTAATCTCAGTGCCTGAATTTAAAAAACTTAAAAGTTTTAAATTTTATATAACACTTTTGATATTTACTTTATTTATGAGTTTTGGTGCCAACCCTCCATTGGGATGGCTGTATAAGTGGTTTTTTACCCATATTTCTTTTATGCAAATTTATAGAAGTCCTTACGAGAAAATTGGTATTGACTTAATGCTCGCATATAGTGTGTTTTTTTCATTGGGAATAAGTATGGTTGCCAAAAAATTAAAAGGACTTGCTGGAGGTGAGAAGAAAGTCGTATTTGTTATTCTGTTTTTGGTTTCAGGTGTTTACTGCTGGCCTATGTGGAAAGGAATTTTCGCGGGTGGTGTAAAAATTACTACCTGGGTTAAGGTACCCGATTATTATAGAGAAGCTGATGATTGGTTTAATGCACAACCAGGAGATTTTAGAATTTTACATATGCCTATTAACCCTGGTGATGGGGTAAGGCTTGAGTGGGAATATCCATTTCAGGGTAGTGATCCAAGCGAATATTTATTTACAAAATCGTCATTGGCCAAAAATGTTACTTATAATAAAATTTATTACAATATACTTCTAGAGAGGTTTGGGAAGCTTTTTAAGGGAGCGTATGGACCAGATCCAGATATTTCTAAATCAGATTTTAAGCAAGAAAGCTTTATTAAAGAACTTAGTGAATTAGCGATTAAATATATTGTTCTTCATCATGATGAGAACACTATGATAAGTAGTATGAAGACTGTTGATGAGACAATTAACGATCTTAATAAGGAAAAAGGTATTAAGAAATTAAAAACAATTGGCAAGCTTGATATTTATAGTGTTGATATTCCACAAAATATTTCTTTAGTTTATTCCCCAGATACTTTAACCTCTTTTATAAAATTATCTCCTGATCATTACAAAATAGATGTTAAAGATGCAAAAGGCTTAACCAATATATATTTCTTAAATCTATTTAATTCAAATTGGGAACTCTTTAAGGATGGTAGCGTTGTTGACACGCACGGGAGAATTTATTCTTATGCTAACTCTTGGAAAGTTACTGGAAGGGGAGACTATTCCCTGGAACTAAAGTACAAACCTCAAAACTATGTGAATCTTGGGATGAAAATATCTGTAGTATATCTACTTATTTTTGCATTGTTTGTAGAGGGTAGGGAAATTATGGGTAAATTACATTTGTTTAAGAAGCAAAGAAAAAGTAAAATAGCCTCATGAGCCAAGGAGTATCCATTGTTATCCCAAGCTATAACTGTAAGAAGGTTTTATTTAGACTGCTTTTGTCTTTAAAAAAGTCTGATTATAAAAAATTTGAGGTGTTGGTTGTAGATAATGGGTCTAGAGATAATACGCTCAAGGATGGAAAAAAGAAGTTTAGATGGGTGAGGTGGATTGATGGTGGTCAAGAAAATATTGGTCAAACAGGTACATACAACTTAGGTTTTGCACATGCTAAAAAGGGAAATCATATAATGATGATAGATTCTGATGTGGTAGTTGATAAGAAAATGATTAACAATTTGGTTGGTAGACTAGATAAAGACAAAAAGATAGGAATTGTTACACCAATGGTTCTTTATTTAAATGACAAAAACTGGGTTAATCAAGCAGGAGCGAGTGTTGATTTAACAACGGGAAAAGTTTCTATTGGATGGGGGGCAAAAGAGAACTATCTAGAAGCAAAAGAGGTTCAAAATTCTGGCACTGTGATGCTTTTTAGAAATAAAGTTGTGGAAAAAATTGGAGGATTTGATGATTGGTTTCTTTGTTACTTTGATCCAGATTATTGTTTGAGGGCTAAAAAGGCCGGTTTTAGTACTTGGTATGAGCCAAGTGCGATTTGTTATCATGATCAGTCAAAGGATCCAACTGTTTGGAGGCCAAGGGTTTTATCTAGAGCATATTTATTGGGAAGAAACAGAACACTTTTTATGAGAAGGCATGGAAACGTTATAGGCTACTTGCTTTTTCTACCTTTGTTGTTTGGATACTATTTTGTCGAAACATTAAGGTTTGGAATATTTCCCAAATGGATAGAGTTGGTTAGAGGGACTGTTGTTGGATTTTTTTATCCACTTAACAAAGGTAATAAAATTCCTTTGCCTTCTCTAAAGTAAATATGGCTTTCGAAAATCTTAATATAATCGCCATGGGGGCATATGGTTCTGGTATTTCTGGTGGAGATAGAATTTTTATTGAAGTGGCTAGAAGATTAAGGAGAGTTAAGAAAGTAAATATTTATGTTTGGGAAGAGGGTAAAGAGATGTGTAAAAGACAAGGTTTGACTTCTGGCAAAAATCTAAAAATTGTAGTTTGGAAAATGGGGTGGGTTAATAAATTGGGATTTGTAGTTTGTTATGCTGGTAGAATCGTAAAAGGAATATGGGAATCCCTTTTTTTAAAAATAGCAGACCCTTCTTTATCTGTGGTTTATTCAGCTTCTGAATTTTGGATGGATGTAATGCCAGCTTTTATTATCAAAATTAGATACCCAAAAGTTAAATGGGTTGCTGCTTGGTTTCAGACAGCGCCTAAGCCCTGGCAAGGCTTTTCAGAAGGAAAAAGGGAAAAGACGTACAAGGTAAGTGCTTTTTATTACTGGATAGTGCAAATGTTTGTAAAACCAATTATTTCTTATTTTTCTGATATTGTTTTGGTTAATAATGAGGCGGAAAGAAAACAGTTTAGTAAACATAATAAAGATGGTAGTGTAGTTGTCATGTTGGGGGGAGTTAATGTAACAGATATAAAAAGATATAGATTAAGACATAAAAAAAATGAAAAGAAGTTTGATGCTGTTTTTCAAGGAAGATTCCATCCTCAAAAGGGAGTAGTTGAGCTTATTGATGTTTGGAGGATGGTAGTTAATAGGAAACCTAATGCAAAACTTGCAATGATAGGAGATGGTCCATTAATGGATGATGTTAAGGGAAAAATTAAAAAAGAAAGACTTGGAAAAAATGTTGCTTTGTTTGGATATGTATTTGAAGGAAGTAAAAAATATGAAATATTTTCTCAGAGCAAACTAGTTTGTCACCCTGCTTTTTTTGACAGTGGAGGTATGGCGTCAGCAGAGGCAATGGCTTTTGGAGTGCCAGCTGTGGGGTTTGACTTATCTGCCTATAAATCCTATTATCCAAAAGGTATGGTTAAGGTAAAAATTGGTGATTTGAAAATGTTTTCAGATGAGATACTAAGGATTTTAAATAATAATAATTTAAGAAACAGATTAGGAGATGAAGCAAGAAAAATGATCGAAAAAGATTGGTCTTGGGAAAACAGAGTTGACAGTGTTTTTGATTTTATAAATAAATAATGAGAGGAATATTTACTTATTTGCCCTTTGGTTACATGTGGTATCTGAAGAAGCTATCGGGAAATCCAAAAACAGTTCTCGATTTAGGTTGTGGAGATGGGAAAATTATGTCAATCATTGCTGACGATGATTGGGAGGTTACAGGAATTGATATTTTCTCCAAAAGTTTAAAGAAAGCTGAAAAAACAGGTGTTTATAAAAAACTTATAAAGGGTGATTTAGTTAGAACTGCAAAAAAGCTCGTACAACAAAGAAAGAAATATGACTTAGTATTTTGCTCACAAGTGATTGAACATATAACGAGGAAGCAGGGAGAAGAAATACTCAGTTTGTCTGATAAATTAGCAAAGAGCAGAATCTATTTTGGTACTCCTAGAGGATTTATGAATCAGCCTGAAGTTTTTATAGGTGATAACCCTTACCAATATCATAAATCAGGATGGAGTTTGGATGACTTTAGAGAGAGGGGGTACAGAGTATATGGAGTTGGATTTAATCTGTCTTGGTCAGAGGAGGGCTTAGCAAGATCCAAAAGTAAGGTAGTTATGACAATTGCTACGATAGTTTCTTATCTAATGTCACCTATTGTTTATATTATGCCTTCTTTTGGTGCTGGTATTATGGCTGTTAAAGACAAATAGCAATGAGAGAAAAAATATCAGCTATTATTGTAACTAGAGATAGAAGGAAAGAGTTAGATGAATGTATTTCCTCTCTTTATAAATCAAGCCTCAAGCCTTTTGAGGTTATTGTGGTTGATAATCATTCAGAGACTCCAGTTTCTTCTTGGCTTAAAAAGAAGTTTCCAAAAGTAAAGATATTTAGAACTGATAAGAATGTTGGTGCTGCAGCTGGAAGAAATATCGGTATAGTCAACGCAAAGGGTGATTATTATCTTTTCATGGATGATGATGCATATGCGCATAAAGACATGATCGAGTATATGATGGAGGTTTTTAAAAAGAGAAATAATGCAGGAGTGGTACAGCCTAAAGTTATGGATAAAGATAGAAAGAATTTGGTGCAAGGTGCTGGACATAGAATGAATATGCTAACTGGTATGGCGAGAGCATGGGGTTTAATGGAGCCTGACCATGGGCAATATGATGAGATAAGAGAAATACCAATGGTTGGTGGGATATGTATTTTTAAAAAGGAAGTTATAGATAAGATAGGAATGTTTGATGAAGATTATTTTATTCCGTATGAAGATACTGATCTATCTTATAGAGCCTTAAAAGCGGGTTTTGGGGTTTATTGTTATGGTAAGGCTGCGGCATATCATCCTAGCAAAAAAATGAAGGTGCATCCCCTTCTTGAGTGGATGGGAATAACAATACCTGAAAGAGCTTATAGGGTTCCTAGAAATAAAATGATTTTTATGAGGAAGCATGCAACAACAATTAATTTTATTATTTTTTTATTTGTTTTTGTCCCGATGTATGCTGTACTTCATACCACAATTATTTTGATAGGACGAAGGCTAGACATTCTTCTAAAATACTGGCAAGGTGTGTTTTCGGGACTTAAATATGCACTTTTATACAACAAGGCCCTATGGCTTAAAGTTATTCTATCTATATTTTTGATATTTTCAGCAACTTACTTGACTGTTAAACCAAGTTTTAATTTTTCTTTGTTTGGAGATGACTGGTTGGGGCTTTATACAGTCAAATTCAATTATGGACCAGGTACTACAGTAGATTATACGACCTTTAGAGGATTTTTGGGACCTTATGCAATACCAATTCATCTAATGGCTCTTATTTCCCATTTTTGGGGATATAATCACCAAGTTTATTATATTTTTGTTTATTTATTAAGAAGTCTAGCTGCAACAAGCGTTTTCTTTTTGGCTTATAAAATGACAAAAACTACATTTGCGGCTTTAGTGGCAGGAGTTCTTTTTGGAGTTTCTGTGTCAGGAATAGAGACAGTAAGTTGGGGTGGTTGGAATATGGCAACTTATTTAGCAGTTTTTTTCTTTTGTATTTCTTTTTGGTTTTCTATCACTTCTCATAAAAACTGGAGCAGATATTTAGTTTCTTTATTATTACTTATATTTTCTGTTGCTTCTTTTCCCCAGAGAATGCACGGGGCGATTTTATTTTTTGCTTTTGCTGATTTTATTTGGTTAATTAGAAATTTTAAACTGAAAAATTTTGGAAGGGTAACTGTAAGGTTTTTATTACTTCTTGTAGTTACTTATTTTTTAACAAAATTTAACACTTTTGGAGGAGAGGGAGATAGAGCTTGGCTTTTGGGACAGATTACAAGTAATCTATCAACTGAAAAATATTATTTCTGGACGAGCTTGGTATCTTCGTTTGGTAATTTCTTTATACCAAATACTTTTTGGGTGACAGAGGGAGTGTCCAGAATTACATCAAGCATTATTGGTAATTCTTTAATATTTCCAAGAAGCAAACCTTTTTTTATTATATTCACTGGAGTTATTTTTCTAATAACTTTCCTTCTAAAGAAGAACAAATTTAAGTTTTTTGCCTTAAGCTTTACAGGAGGTCTACTTTGGACTCTCTATTTAAGACAAGCCATAAGTGATCCATTAAGTAGTCTTTTAAATTTGAGCGTTCTTTTTTCATTATTTTTTGGCGGTTACTTACTTATTGTTCTTTTATCTTGGCTATTAATTGTGAGAAGGGCAGGATTTGTTTATTATTTGCTTCTAATTATTTCTTGGCCTTTTGTAATGGGAATAATTCCTTGGTCGCGTAATAATTTTAGTTCATTGGAAACTGTATTTAGATATTCAACTATTCCAGGAATAGTATTTCCATTACTATCTAGTTTATTGATATCCAAGCTATATGGAGTTAGAAGAACTCTAGTCATTGTTTTAGTTTGTGTACTTGGAGCAATTCAATTTAGTTTTGCTAACGCTTATTTAGGAAATTTGAGTAGAGCAAGAGATGCGAAGTTGTTTGATTCTGCTTGGAATCAACTAATTACTAACTTAAATCAGGAAGGGTACAAGCCAACTAGTAAGTTAACAGTAGTTTATATTGAAGGGGATCCCGAGGTCACTTATAGTGTTTTCCTCTTTGGGTTTCCGCCAAAAATGGCTATAACATACGATCTTCCTGAACAAGTTAGAAATGAGATTCCAATTTATGTTAATCAATTTAGTGATTTGTTGTTAGTAACTAATAATGGAAGTTATCCTGCTAGTGGACAGAAACCTCAAATTGTTCCAGCTGACAGAATATATGCTTTTAGATTAGAAGGTGATAGACTTGTAAACATAAAAAAGGATGTGCTTGAAAAACTGAGACTAAATAGATATCCATTATGAGCAATAAAAAAAGTTTATTTTTTCTACTAGGAGCTAGACTTGATTCAATGGTTGAACCAATTTGTCATGTAATTGACAGGTCTGCTGAGTCAATTCTAGATGTTGGTTGTGGACAAGGATATCCAATGAGACTAATAAGACACATAATGAAACCTAAAAGGGTTGTGGGAGTTGATTTGTTCAAGAAATATATTGTGGAGGCGAAAGAAGAAGGGTTGCATGATGATTATGTTTTTTGTGATGTAAGAAAGATGAAATTCAAGCCAAGAAGTTTTGATGTTGTTATTGCTTCTCAGATAATTGAGCATTTGCCAAAAAAAGATACAAATAAATTTATTAAGGATTTAGAAAGAATTGCAAAAAAGCAAGTGATTATTGCAACCCCAACAGGTGAAATGTATCATCCGGCTGTAGATGGAAACAAATTACAGCTACACAAATCTTTTTTTTATCCTGAGGATTTTGAGAGGCTAGGATATAAGGTCGTAAAGTATGGCAGAAAGTCCGTTTTTGGAGATAATGGTATAGTACATAAAATAAACGTAGATATTATTAGAAAGCTTATTTTTTTTAGTAATGTCATAATTAGTCCTTTATATTATATGTATCAGCCGTTTGCTGATTATTATTTTGTAGCATACAAAGATGTAAAAAGGAGAAAATGAGAAATATATTAAGAACTATAGTAAAGTTTTTTTACAATCAGTTAAGATATACGAAATTTGCTGAAGCAATTGAGGAAGAGTTTGAGATGCAATCTTACTCTGGTGTAACCTCTAGACATTTTGAATATCCTTATGGAATTAGCAAAGTTGTAAAGTTAGATAAAAAGAAAAAAGTTAAGAAAATTCTTGATGCCGGAGCGTTTGGGTCTCCTTTTGGGCCGATACTTGCATCGTTGGGATTTAATATTACAGGAGTTGATATATCAAAGTGGGAAATAAAGTTCCCAGGTTTTAAATATATTGTTGGTGATTTGAAAAACCTACCATTTAAGTCTGAAAGTTTTGATGTAATTACAAATATTTCAACAATAGAACACTGTGGATTGCCGAGGTTTGGTGAAAAAGAGGTAAGAGATGGAGATGTTATTGCGATGAAGGAAATATATAGAGTTTGTGTTAAAGGTGGATATTGTATATTAACTACACCATATGCGGGGAAAGGGACGGTTTTTTATAATAAGCATAGAGTTTATGACAAAAGAACATTCAGGAGATTGATAGGAAAGTTTAAGATTCAAGAGACAAGTTTTTTTGCTCCTGTTAGTGTA
The DNA here is from genome assembly GCA_036381535.1 of Patescibacteria group bacterium. Lineage (GTDB taxonomy): Bacteria > Patescibacteriota > Microgenomatia > Levybacterales > UBA12049 > DASQJJ01. The sequence goes on from DASVCQ010000052.1 coordinate 12,656, forward strand.
CCGCACGTATTTGAACCTTGTAGTGAAAAACAAATAGAGAAAATTAATGCAACCTTAAAAGGTGACCATGGCGTTATTTGTACAGTCCTTAAGAAGCCATGAATAAGAAGGTTCTTCTATTTTTTTTAGCCATTTCATTTGTTTTAGTTTGTGTTTTCTTTAGAGGAAGATCTCTTTTGGGAGGTGGAGAATCAGGGGCAGCATTTTATGACTTATCAAGGATGCTTACCATTAGTGGTAGTACTTGGGTAGACAATCTTCTGGGTCTTTACATAGGACAGGTTGTTGCAAATATTCCATTTTTTACAGTACTTAGTTTTTTACAGATTCAAGGTATTCCAGGGTATATTCTCCAGGCAGGATTTTTCTTTGTAATGATATTTATTTCACTTGTTTCAATGTACTTACTATCTAGAGAAATATTTCCAAAATATGGAGATGGTGCTTGGGTTTTATCTTCACTCTTTTATCTTTTCAACCTTTATAGTTTAGTTAACATCTGGGGCAGGTTTCTTCTCAACATGATGCTTTTTTATTCTATTCTCCCGCTTCTTGTTTGGATATTTGTTTTAGGTATAAAAAAGAAAAACTATGGCTACTCAATAATAATATCTGCACTATCAGCTGTATTTTCATATGCGTTTTCAACTCCTACTCATGTGATTATTTTTTGGGGATTAATTCTTCTTTTTGTTCTATTCTACCTATTTTTTATATTTGTTGACAGGAAGAAGAGAATTTTTTTAATAAAGTATTTATTTCTTAGTTTACTGCTTTGGACTTTGTTTAACTTTTGGTGGTTATCGCAGGAAATTTATTTTAGTTTTTCAGGATTTTTTAAATCTTCTGTAAATCTATTTTTTACCTCTTCTGGCAATCAGGATGCTCTTAATTCTTTGAGCGCAATTTTAGGTAAGATTGCAAATCTAGTTTTATTAAAACATGGAAGTTATTTTATTGGTGACAACCAGTTTGCGTATAAATGGACAAATTTTTATAGCGGACCCATCTCAGTTTTTCTAGAATGGCTTTTTACGTTGACGGTGCTTTTGATGTGTGTAAAGAGGTTGAGAAAAAATTGGGTGTTATTCTTTATAGGTTTATTTACATTTGCCATTTTTATTTCTAAGGGAAATTCTCCTCCGCTTGGAGAAATTTTTAACTTTTTATTTAACAAATTTTCCTTCTTACAGTTTTTTAGAAATCCATTTGAAAAACTGGGAATTTTAATGTCGTTTTCAATGTCTCTACTAGTAGGAGTTGGGTGTATTGAATTTGCTAATTTACTTCCTAAGTTTAGAAAGCTTACGATTATTGTGTATTTTATTTATATTTTAGTTTTTCTAGGATTTCCTTTTTGGACCGGGTTAGTTTTTACTAACGATAAGCCACCTGCGAATGATCCTAATATAGGTATCCAAGTTCAAGTACCTGACTACTACAAACCAGCGAGTAGCTGGTTGGCTAAGAATATGGGATTAGAAAGATTCATTTCATTTCCATTGGGGGGCGAGGGTATCTTTTATAATTGGCCAAAGGGTTATATAGGTGTAGAACAGGCAGCTGTATTGTTTTCTAACCCGAGTATTTCAAACAAGGTTGATTTTCCATATTACAGCCAGATTGCAAGCTCTTTGGAAAAATTGTTTATTACGCACACTGATTTTTATAAGGTTGCTAGTGTGCTAAATGTTAAGTACCTTTTATTAAGGCCGGACTTCGATTTTCAACGATCAACCATGAAGGATCCTGCTTTAATGAATGTTGAATTAGATAAGAAGGCGAATAATCCAGAATCAATGCTTTCTTTTGCTCAATCATTTGGTCCGTTAAAGTTTTACAAATTTGCTGACAATGTTATAACGCCATTTATTTATGCTGCAAAAAGAATTGTGCTTACAGATAATGATAGTACGTTGGAAGATTTATTTGCCTATGATTTTCAGAAGTATGATGTTCTTTATCCAGATACACAACCCACAAAGAATCTTGAAGGAAGAGACTTTATTGGAATTGTACATAATCAAGCAGTCTTTCAGATTCCTGGACCTGAGTTCCCACTTTTTTCTTTAACGCCTGATACATTTCCTCATGTTAGCAAGACCTCAACCTCTTTTTTGTATCCGCTCATTCTTTTGAGAGAGAAGATTGATTTGATGTTTCTATCTGGAAGAGAGGAAAGAGTAAATCAGCAAATTATACTTTTGGGTAAGAGGTTAATGGAGGCTAAAAAAGCTGAGGAGTTTGGTGATCTTAAAGCTTTTAATAAATCACTTACAATCTATAATGATGAACTTCCTAAAGTAACTACTACAGTAGACGAACTTACTAAAACTGCTAAAGCTAAGGATGAGCAAATCTGGCACGAAAAAAGTCTTTTTAGAATATTTAGTAGTCATCTAAACCTTATTAATAATTTTAAATCTGGAAAATTTGCTAATGAGGAAATGGTTAGTAGGACCTTAGCCAATTTCCATACTCGGACTGCAAAAGCAAAGATAATACCATACTATGATTTGTTGACAAGTAAAGAGTTTCCAGTGTCTGAAAGATTAGTGTATCAATTTGATGTTTCGGAGCCATCTGATTATGAAATAGTAATTTTAAAGACAGACACGTTTCCGTATTACTTTAATTTAAAGCAGGAAGTGGAATTTCAGGTTGATGATAAAGTAGAAAAAAGAAGAATAGAATTTTCTGGAAATCAGGTTTCATTTGGTTCCATTCATTTTGAGAAAGGAATTCATGAAATTAGTTTTAACAAACTTCCTCAAGTAAATACTATCCAAACATTCAAAGATTTTAATATTGAAGCTGTGTCTGGTAGTAGAGAAATAGAGATTCCACTTACAAAGTTTGATCCTTATACTCAATATGATATTTCTTTTGATTACTGGACCAGATATGGAGATGGTTTTACTTTTTCTGTTGGGCTGGATAATGATCTTCCATCTAAAAACAAGGAAGATGTCCACTACTATTACACCACCAGCATATTTCCGGATAACTATTTCTATGATTTTAAGCATTTCTCTACAATTTTTACTTCAGATCCCTCTGCTAGTTCAGCTAAGCTAGTTTTTTCTGCAAAGCCTTGGAATGATTGCATCGCGATCTATTTTAAAACTCCAGATAAGTGCAAAGATGAAGTTTTAAAGAATTCTTTTGACAGGCCAACTTCAAATACAATTAAGAATTTGTCTATTGTCCCAAGGCTGCCAAGGTCAATGCTACTTTTGGATAGTAAAGGAAATGGGATAGAGGCGCCATCTGTAGATTTCAACAAGATAAGTTCAACTAAATACGATATAAATGTTAAAGGATCAACTGGGAATTTTTTGCTGGCGTTTTCAAATCTTTATGACGCAGGGTGGCAAGCTTTTATAAAAGAGGGAGATAAATTGGTTAAATTGCCAGAAGCGAACCATGTTCTTATAAATGACTATGCAAATGGCTGGTGGGTTGATAAAAAAGGAGATTTTGAGATGACACTAGAATTTTTTCCGGAAAAAATGTTAAGGGTTGGATGGGCAATATCTATTGCAACTATACTGGGATGTGCAGCGCTTTTTGCTATCTTATATCTAAGAAAGAGGTTTAGATGAAGGAAAGAACTAAAAAAATATTTGGTTTAACAATAGTTGTTTTTTTTGGAGTTTGTATTTATTTGGGTTTTGTGTCACTTCTTACCTATATAAGCTACTTTGCTACCTTTAACAGAATATTAAATGAATTTATATATTGGATTGTATTTTTTGTTACTTTTATTTTAGCTTTTGGTTTTAAAATCCAATCCAAAAAAATTGTGCTTTCCATATTTCCGCTTATCCTTTTAGGTGGGATATTTGATATATTTTATTTATGGCAAATATCAGAGTTTATTTTGAGAATTGCGTTTACCTTATGGATAGTTTTTGTGATAAAGCTTTTCTCAGAAAGAATAAGGAAGAAAGAAGTTAACTAAGATGTTTAGGTCAGGGCCTGTTTTTAAATTATCTATTTTCTTACTTTTGTTGTCTGGAGTTTTTATTTTGCTGAATCATGAAAATATAGCATTAAGATTTACTACTTACTTTTTTCTTATTTTGTTTATTGGTACTGTTTTATACATACTAGAAATCTATCATGAAAAAAAGGGTTAGCTTTATTCTGATTTTGTTTG
>DASVCQ010000053.1:0-4989 GCA_036381535.1 Patescibacteria group bacterium
TTGCGTGACTGACGTTATGCCCGTATTGGACGCCTTTTCCGCAATTCATACAAACAAGTGCCATAAGTTAATTAAAAATTCAAAAGGCAAAATGCAAAATTGCTTTGCCTGTTAGGTAATGATACCATAAAACAAGGCAAATTCCAATACCCAAGCACTAAATTCTAAATAAATACAAATGTCAGTAAATCAAAATATCAAAAGATTTGACTTAGAAGAACGCACCCTTAATTTTGCAAAAAATGTGAGACTCTTTATTAAGGATTTACCCAGAAGTCTCACTAATTTAGAAGACGGCAAACAACTCATTCGTTCTTCAGGATCAATTGGAGCCAATTATATAGAGGCAAATGAATCGCTTAGCAAAAAGGATTTTAAAATGAGGATTATGATATGCAGAAAAGAAGCTAAAGAAACATGTTATTGGCTAAAACTCATCTCAACGGAAAATGAAAACGAAAGAACAAAATTATTAAATGAAGCAACGGAAATTCTGAAGATATTTGGAGCAATATATGAGAAAACAAAGTAGTTTGGTTGATTTAATATTTAAATTTGTTTAGAATTTAGAAATTAGAGCTTAGAATTTTTTTTATGGATTTTGTTATTACACTCGTTATTTCCCTAACAGTCCTGCTTTTTTCAGCAATTTTGCATGAAATAGCTCATGGACTGGTTGCAGACAGACTCGGTGACCCGACAGCCCGTCTCATGGGGCGTCTTACCCTGGATCCAAGAAAGCATATAGATCCTATCATGAGTCTTGCCCTGCCACTTTTATTATTGTTTTCCGGGAGCCACATTATTTTTGGCGGGGCAAAACCTGTCCCTGTTGACCCATTTAATTTAAAAGAAGGCAAAAAAGATATGGCTCTTGTCTCACTTGCCGGTCCTGCTACAAATATTTTGTTGGCAGTTGCCGGAGCACTCCTTTTACATGGCCTAACTTTTGTGCCTATTCAGCCAAGCCTTATTTATGTCTATACAACTTTACAGTATATTCTTCAGATAATTGTCCAAATCAATCTTTATCTAGCTATTTTCAATCTGCTTCCACTTCCTCCACTTGATGGGTCTAAAGTCTTTGCCATGCTTTTACCTGACCGTGAAGCTGCAGCTTATATGTCTATTGGGATGGTGGGAATTGTAATTCTTTTTTTCCTCCTTTCATTCCCAATAGGAGGATTTTATCTGCCGAATTTTATCAATCAAATTTACCAAATTGCACTAAGCCTACTTGGGCTTTAAATTGTCATGAAGATCTTCTTGACAACATGTATACGCTTTGATACGTTTTATTTACTCCATTTATTATATGCAAAAATATAAATTCACTATAATTAGTCTTATCATTATTATCGTTGCCGCAATTCCTCTTCTTCTCTTGTCCAAAAAACCCAATACTTCAATGACACAGCCGACCCCTAGCCCAACAGTCGCGCCGTTAAACGAGCAAAATGCAGATAGCACACTTGAGACAGAAGACCAACAAATTAAGCAAGCAATGGATCAGACAACAGTTGATTTGAATGCTGTCTCTCAAATTGATACATCTCAAGATTCAACAGCCGGACTATAAAATATGAAAATAAAATTTGCTATATTAGGACTTCTTATATTGCTTGTTGGAGTAATTGCCCAACCCTCTTATGCCTCACTCGGCACAAGTACTCTTAGAGTTGCTCAAAAAATTGAAAATCGGGCATCAGCTGCTGCCGCCAAACAAGCAGATGCACTCACAAGAATTATTCAAAGAGCAGACCAGCTTATTACAACCCGTCTTGATAGTTTACAAAAACTCCTAAGTCGCATAACTTCTGACAAAAGACTTTCTGATACAGATAAAACCAGCCTGACAAGTGATATAAATACGGCAAGTACAGATTTGCAAAATTTAAAGACAAAAATAGACGCAGATACAGATGAAACAACCGCAAGAGAAGATGCAAAATCAATAATTACAAATTATAGAATATACGTAATTTTTGAGCCAAAGCTGAGGCTTCTAACAATCATCAGCAATCTACAGACAACAACAGATAATGTTTCTTCCCTTTCAGGAAGAGTCCAGACTTTAATTACCGATCTCAAATCTCAAGGCAAAGACACAACAGCAGCACAAAGTGCATTGGATGATATAAATTCACAACTCACAACAATAAATACAACCCTTTCAACAGACAAAACCCTTGTCAGCAATGTAAATGTTGGCAGCACAAATCCTCAGTCTGTCTTTGTCCAAGTTAGAAAAGATTTAGCTGGAGTAAGGTCTGATTTTGCAAAAATAAGAAGTGATTTGGCAACTATCCGATCAACTCTAAAATTAGTTGTCAAAATGTCCCCTGCTGCAGCCTCCAACTCTGCAAAATAATACATAACTTCTTAGTACAGAGACTTGACAAGAAAGTAAAAATGTTATAACATGTTATAACTATGGATCAGAAATTTATTTCAATAGGTAATTCAACAGGAATTATTATTCCTAAAGAAGTTTTGAAAGAGCTTGGTTTTAAAGGTGGAGAATTAGCATCTCTTAGTACAGATGCCACAACAAAATCAATTATTATTTCCAAAAAAAATCAGAAAAATAAATTTACAGTTTCACCTCGTCTACTTACCATCTTGGATAAGGTAAATAAAGAATATGGTCAAGCTCTCAAAAAACTCGCACAACTTTAAAGAAATTATCTACTTAACTCTTGATGACATACTGGTTATTCATACAGATCAGATAGAAAGATATGGTGGCAGTCATGGAATAAGAGATTTAGGGCTTCTAGAATCAGCGCTTTTTAGACCACAGTCTTCCTTTGGAGGTGAAGATTTATACCCATCATTTTTTGAAAAAACAGCTGTATTAGTGCATTCTCTTCTTCTAAATCATGCCTTTGTTGATGGTAATAAAAGGACAAGTATGGCCTCTTTACTCGTTTTTTTACACTTGAATGACTACAATCTCCTCTGCTCACAGAATGAATTGATTCAATTCGCGCTTTCCATAGAAAATAAAAAGATGAATTTAGAAGGTATTGTTGCGTGGCTCAAAAGATATTTAAAAAGAGAAAGATAACTTTTACTTTTCTTCTTGACTCATAAATAGACTCATGCTATCCTGTGCATATGGATGACAATTTACAAAAATTAAGAGACCAGTCTCTAAAAATGCAGCAAGCTCTTCAGCAACAAGAAGTTACATCAGAAATCGGCCAAGTAAAAATTATAATGCGAGGAGATCAATATGTCAGATCTGTTGTCATTAACGGCCAGGAATATCCCCAACTTGCAGAAGTTTTTAATGATGCTATTCGAAAGACCCAGGAGTTAGCAGCCAGAAAATTAATGGAACTCCAACAGCAAGGATAATTCCCCAACTTGACCTATCTTCCCAAACCCCCTACCATTATTGTATGGACCAACTGCCCCCACAACAACAAATACTACCTCAACAAATACCCAATAACCAAATTGTGTTGCCCCAGACACCTCAAAATCCACCTCCAAAAAATAAAATGAAGGGTCTTTTACTTTTTGAAGTTGGTCTTCTGGAAGTTGTTTTTGTTTTGCTCCTTTTGGGACTTGTATTTGGAGTATTAAATTATTTCAATATTCTCAAAATTTCCAGTGTAATTCCTCAGCTCTCTTTTTTGCCGCACAGACAATCTTTATCCCAAGAAAATCCTCCCAATACAGCAATATCAACTGCTCCAAAAGGACCTTTTATTTACGATACAGAGGGAGCATATAATTTAGTCGAGACTTTTGCCAAAAAGACTCTGAATGATGATTATTTGCCAAAATCCCAAGATGCATCCGAAAGCGCATTTATTTTTCTTGAGAATAAAAATATTTTCACCTCACCCTGGAATGTCCCCAATGGCAAAGTAGGTACAGCCTCAGCATTTATTAATGCCCAGGCAATACTCACACTTTCAGAAGACTCAAATATTCCAAGCAGTTATAAATTAACACTTAATTCCTTCAATCCGCCTGTCCTAAATTTAGCTACAAAGGATGCAAAAAATGCCTCCCAACTTGCTTCACAAAAGCTCTTTAGAGAAAATCTTTCAAATGCTTCATGGAATTGCCAAGGAAGCGGTTATTCAATCTGTAACTATACAAAAATAACTTCTCAAGAGACAATTAAGTACCAACTAGAATTTCAACAAGATATAAATGCCTCATCTGCCAGTCTTATGACTGTATCTCTTTGCCAAATTCCTTCAGGCTCTTCTGTTACTACCTGCCAACAATAACCATTATTTTTTATCTTATAACTCCTATTACTTAATTTAGAATAAAGCTTTTCCTTGACTTTTTGTCATAAATATTATATCCTATAGCGAATATGAGGGTAGATATAAGAAACCATCCACAAGAACTAACAATATTTGGAAAAGCCAAAGAAGCTATTGCAAATGATCGAAAAAAAACGCACCCTGGACTCGTTATTGGAGTTTTGGGATTAGGGACAGGAATTCTACTTCATAATGCTCATGACTACATGAAAGCACATCAAGCAATTGGTCTTCAGGAGTTGGTCAACCCTGGTGAGCAATTTATGAAATTAATGACAGATGGAGACTTGCCTTTTAGGCTATACAATGTTTTCATGTCTCATTTACCTCAGGCATTCGCAACAGAATTTGTCGATAAGGCATCATTAATTGCCTTTGGACTTTCTGCATTGGGTTTTATTTCTTTTGCATTATTAAAGAGAAAACAACAATAACTCCCCTTTTTCTCTGATTAGTGCCTAATCAAATTTCTTACCCAAAGTTAGTTCTCTCTCCGCTCGAACAATAATTACTTTACAACTTTACAACTTTACAACTTTAAGAACATTATAAACTTTACTAACTTAACAAACTTTATAACTTTACTAACTTTCCAACTCTACTTGACAGCTCTGGTATAATATTTATGATATTTCGTGGAATAAGAAAGGAGGTGAAAAGAATATGAGTTTGGGAGAACATGTACCAGTAATTA
>DASVCQ010000054.1:0-10018 GCA_036381535.1 Patescibacteria group bacterium
TTTCAAAATCCAAATATGAAATATCTGCAATAGCAATATCGAGTCTGTCTCTCTTTAATTTATTGGGACAATGCACTATATCTGTTGTTTCAACTCTAAAATTTTCTTCCTGAAGTAATGCTTTTAATGCTTCTCTTATGTACGGATTGTTATCAATAATCAATATTCTTTTCCCATTATTATTAAAAATCTTCTTCATATTTGCTCTTTTCTTTAGGAAGACTTTCATGCTCCCAGTCTTTTAAATCATATTCAGAGACTCCAAAACCAATATCTTCTTCCTGTGAATACCCTGACAAAAGATGCCCTGATTTTTCTTCAATATTTTCGTCTTCAAACCAAAAATTTAAACACATGTCGCAAGCTTTTCCCTTTTGTCCACTTTTTAAAACTATTGTTTTGAGATCTCTATTTTGGCATTTTGGACACATCATAATTTTCACCTCATCTCCACTGAAAATAACAAAATCCATGCTTTAATGACATCCTCCAAGCTTTTTAAAAAATTAGTGAAATACTTATTCATAACACTGTCAAAATACTCCTGTGTGATAAATTTTGCAGTGACACTTGTCACGAGATGATATAATTATGTGTATGGATGATAATGTAATAAAAAAATTAGAGGAATTTTTTCTCAAATTTCCTAAGTATGAATACAAAAAAGGAGAAATTATTATTCAAGCAACTGGAAATCCACAAGGCATTTTTTATATAGAAAGTGGTATAGTGAGAAGATATTACCTTTCTGAAAATGGCGAAGAAGTAACTTTAAATTTATACAAACCTCACGCATTTCTTCCTATGTCCTGGGCTATTGGAAATGTCACAAACACTCATTTTTACGAAGCAATGACTCCTGTAGTTGTTAACCGCGCTCCGAGAGAAGAAGTAATTTTATTTTTAAAAAAAGAACCGGATGTTGTCTATGATCTTCTAAGAAGAATTTATATTGGAATGGAGGGATTATGGATGCACCTTGAATCCTTAACAGCTGGAAATTCTTATACAAAATTAGTGGCATCATTGGTAGTTCTTGCCAAAAGGTTTGGCAAGAAAGAGGAAAATGGTTTGATGGTTGATCTAAAAATGAGTGAGAGGGATTTGGCAAATTATGCCGGAATGTCCAGAGAAACAGCAAGCCGGGAATTACAAAAATTAAGAAAAGAAAAATATGTAACTTTTGATAAAGGAATAATTATAGTGCATGATATTCAGAAGATGGAGGATTTGCTGCTTCGTTAAAAGTAGTAATTAACTCGTTAGTTGGAATAATTCTTTTTCTTTTATCATCATCTTTGGGAAGTCCAGTTGGAAGTAAGTATCCCTGCCATTCCCCCAATCCTACCCTTAATTCTAAATGCATTTGGTCCGACAAATTAGGTTCATTTTTTACACTATATATTCTGTAATTACCAATACTTAAAACATAATCCGTATTGTGCTTTTTATGTGAGACAACAAGAATTTCCCCTATTTCACCTGCGCTTATCCATGCAAAGGAAGCATTATCATCAAGGGTTATTATTTTTGTATGATTTTTTGTTTCAATCAAACGGTATAATCCTCTTTCAGTAACTGTTATCATTTTATTTATTGTAAAATGTAAATAATTTTTCTTCAGTGACTACTATCACTGTAAAAAAAATTGAAATTAGCTAGAGTCTAGTAAAGGAGGTGAATTATGATTTTTGAAAATATAAAAGAATTAACAAAAGAAAATACAAATTTTCGACATGTTATATATACAGGTAACCATAGCCAATTAGTACTTATGAGTCTCTTACCGAAGGAAGATATTGGAGAAGAAACGCATGAGGATAATGATCAAATTCTTTTTATTGTGAGTGGCGAGGGTGAGGCAATACTCAACGGCAAGATGACAAAAATAGGTAAAAAAAGCGTTGTCTTTGTCCCCTCAGGTACCAAACACAATATTATTAATACTGGAGATGAGGATATGAAATTATATACCGTCTATGCTCCATCTGTACATAAAGACGGAATTATTCATATTACCAAATTAGACGCAGAAAAAGAATGGGAATAGAAATTTATTTTTCTTCAACCATATGCGAGCGGATATCTATATTTACCTCTTCATCTGTTTTGTGTAAATTTGGATGAGTCTCTTGTAAATGTTTTTTGGCATCATTAACAAGCATTACTGCTGCTGCTTCTTTATCCATTGCCTCAGCATTCATTTTAAGACCACATCCTTCTATCGGACATACAAAAGAAAATTGCATATTATCACCTCCCCTTTTTAGTATACATCAAAAAAGTGTGTTGACTTTTGTTAGTCAAAACTTCTATTATTAAAATCTATGACAGAAAATTCTGACAAAAATGAAGTTTGCCCTAAGTGCGGATCCCCTCTTGGACCCGTAACAACCACCAAGACAGGACGCGAGTTACAAAGGTGTTCCAAAGGATCCTGGGACGCAGCAACTAAAAAAAATGTAGGATGTGACTATGTAAAATGGCTTGAGGTAAAACCAAAAGAATTGGACGAAAAATGTCCCAAATGTGGATCTCCTCTTATTCTTACTTTTACACGGTTTGGTAAAAAGATGAAAAAATGCTCAACCGGCGGATGGGACGCAAAAGCTAAAAAAGCAACGGGATGTGATTATGTTGAGTGGATAAATGGTACATCCGAGCCACTTGATGAAGATTGTCCAGAATGTGGAAACAAACTTGTCTTGTACACAACAGCAAACGGTAAAAAGATGAAAAAGTGCTCTACTGCCGGTTGGGACGCTAAGCTTAAAAAAGCAACAGGATGTACATATATTCAATGGCTAAAAGCTTCGGATTATCCCCAGGCAACAGATAGTGGTGGTGAAGAATTCCTCCCCCCAGAGCCTGAAGAATGACCCCCAGAACCTAGTATTTAGTATTTACGGAAAAAAATTTTTTAAGATTTGAAAAACAATATAACAATATTTACTTTCTAAACTTTATAAACTTCACAAACAATATAGCAATATAACAATCTAACAATTATTTAAGAACTTTACAAACTTTATGAACATTATAACTTTATAAACTTTAATAACTTTACAGACTTTCCCTACTCCCATAATCAAAACAACTCCCAGTTATTCTGAGAGTTGTTTTTTGCCCAAAAGAAATTATCCTATGCACCTGGTGTCGGCGTCGGGGACGTACCAAACCATCCACGATGCATCATAAATTTGCCTCTCCCCATTCCAAATCCCGGAAGGACTAAATTGGGGTCTATATTCTGACCTTTTGCCCAGTCCAGAAGCTCCTGGTGTTCTTTTTTAAATGCCTGGCGCTTCTCTTGAGGAGTCATATTCTGCAAACTACTGCTACTATATTCTTGCTGCAACTTTGATAATTCATCCAAAATTGCTTGCTCCTCACTACTTGTTATCTTGCCTTGACTCACTAATTTATCGAGTCTTGTTTTCTCGCGGTTTTGTGCATTCTGCTCAACTTGAGCCTTATGCTGAGCCTGAAACTCTGTAACTGCCGTCTTTACTTGATTTTGGTCCAGTCCGAATTTTTGTGTAAAAAATGATACTAGACTATCCCAAAAATTTTGATGAACTGCAGTATTTGTTGCAGCGTATGCCGGTGCAACAGCAACAACAGGTGTCAGTCCAACCAAAATTATCAAAAGACCTGAAAATAATTGTTTTTTTAGCATATTCTCACCTCCTTAATGTCCTAAGAAAAATTCTTAAAACGATTGTTAAAACACTTTAACAACCCCAACTGAGAAAAAGCTTAGAGGCCTAAAATGCGGATTCTTTTTTTATACCGGGTCTTAATACTTCAAAAGACAGGAAAAAGCAAACAAGCGCCAAAATGCTTCCTACAATAAATGGCAAAGGAATATAAAGCGTTGCTATAACTCCCCCCAAAATTGGACCAATTATCATTCCAATACTCTGGTATGAGGAATTAAGTCCCATTATAGAGCCCTGAGATTTAGGGTCTGCTTCCTGCGAAAGAATTGTCGGGATAAAAGTCTGTACAAGACTGTTAAATACCCCAAGAATTATAGATGCTGCAATAAAAGGTATTAAGGATTTTGAAAAAAACATCCCAACAAAAGCAATTGATGTAAAAATCAAACTCACTGAGAAGGCTTTTCTAAGCCCTAACCATTTTGAGACTTTTTGAACAATAAATACCTGAGACAAAAGACCGATTATCCCAAACATTGTAAATAACAGTGCATTTTGGGACGCAGAAATTTTTAGCACCTCAAGAGTGAATGGCTGGAATCCATAAATAATCGCACACGAAAAAGCAAGATAAAAAACAAGGGAAATAAGAAAAGTAACACCTACATTCGGATCGTAAAGTGTATGCCAAAGTTTTCCAAAATCAAATAATTTTCCATGTTTTACTTCCCCCATATGCTTATTTGTCTCAGGAAGGAAAAGTGCAGTAATAATTACCGCAATAAGACTTATCACTCCTGCAATAATAAATGGAAAACCCTGACTTATCCCAACCGTTAGCGCAGAAATTGCCGGACCAAATACAAAGCCAAAGCTAAAAGACGCACCTATAATACCGAAAGATTTTGGTCTGTCCTCAACACTTGTTGAATCAGAGATTACGGCAAAAGCAACGGGAATATTTCCTGCTGTTAGGCCGTCCAGTGCACGAGCCAGAAAAAGAAAAATTGCACTAGGAGCAAATGCCATCATAAAAAATGAGACTACAGTACCGGATATAGATAAAAGAAGCATCGGTCGTCTACCATATTTATCTGAAAGTCTACCGATAATTGGCGTTGAGATAAATTGGCAGATAGAAAAGGATGCAAAAAGAAGTCCATTCTGAAAGTCAGTCAGGCCAAATTTTTTAGAGTATGCGTAAAGAATAGGTATGATGATCCCATACCCAAGCATGTTAACCACAGCAATAAGCGCGATAATGTATATATTACGATTCCTAACCATATGGAGAAATTAAAGTATAGCAGAAGTTGAAAAAGTAAAAAAGTCTACAAAACACATAAAAGTATGTAGATCTATTGTACACTCAAAAAAGCTGTGTTATGCTAGAAAAAGATGGGAATTATTAAAAATTACGATACGCTTAACTCAAACGAAAACCGCAAAATAGCACTTGAGCTTATTGAAACCGCTTTTTCCTCCCTAACTCCTCAGGAAATTTTCAAAAATTTTTTATTTGAAGATAATAAATTAAAAATTCTTGAAGAAGAATTTGATCTTTCCAATTTTGACCGCGTTTTTTTGGTTGGATTTGGAAAAGGCTCTGCCGAGATGTCAAGAATTATAGAAGAAAAATTGGGAGACAGACTGACAGTGGGCTATGACATAGATGTTGTAGATGAGACTCCATTTAAAAAAATTGAATATACAAAAGGCACTCACCCACTTCCTTCTCAGGAAAATTTTGATTATACAGCAAAAGTGATTGAGAAATTAACAGGTCTTACGGAAAAAGATTTTGTCATTGTTGTCACTTGTGGAGGTGGATCTGCATTATTTGAAAAACCAAATACTTTTAGCCTTGAAGAGATGCAAAAGATGAATAAAGGCCTACTTGAATGCGGCGCGACAATTTCTGAAATGAATACTATTAGAAAACATGTTTCCCAAGTAAAAGGCGGAGGGCTGGCAAAAATTTTGTATCCTGCAAGTGTTGTAAATATCATTTTTTCAGATGTACCGGGAAATGACTTATCTGTAATTGCCTCTGCGCCACTTGTTAAGGACCCAACAACAATTGAAGAAGCAAAAGAAGTCATTAAAAAATATAATTTGACTATACCAACAGAAAGTGACTTGGTTGAAAGGCCAAAAGAAGATAAGTACTTTGAGAAAGTAAAAAATATTCTTATGTTAAGTAACTTAACGGCGATTAATGCAATGGCAAAGAAAGCAGAAGAATTAGGTTTTACACCTCGCACTCTAACAGATAGGCTTCAGGGAGATGCAAGGGTAACAGGTGAAAAGCTTATTAATGAAACCCATTCCGGGGAAATTTTACTGGCTGGTGGAGAAACAACCATGAAAGTAGTCGGACGAGGGCTTGGAGGACGCAATCAAGCATTAGCACTTTTCTCACTCCCCTTTTTAGATGAAAATACACTACTGGTATCTTTCAGTACAGATGGATGGGACTTTTATTGGTTTGCTGGAGCAATGGTTGATAAAGATACAAAGAAAAAAATTAAGGAGATGAATATTGACGTCAATGAATATTTGGACGATGATAATAGTTACGGACTTCTTGAGAGAATTGGTGATGGGATACGTACAGGCAAACAAGAATCTAATGTGTCGGATTTGTATATAGTTATAAAAAGGTAAGTATTTACAAAACAATTTTTTTGAACATTTAAGATTTTGAATTTTAAAAATTGTTTAGAATTTAGGGTTTGGGATTAAGAATTTAAAAAAACTATGGTTGATCCAATTCATGATGAAAAATTAAGAGAGCTGGAAATAAAGGCCAATGAAGCAAGACAACTTGTCATTGAAACTTTAATTGAGGCAGGCTCAGGACATTCTGCAGGGCCACTTGATATGGCAGATATTTTTACTGCCTTTTATTTCCACATTCTCAACCATGACCCAAAAAATCCTGACTGGCCTGATAGAGACAGATTAGTACTCTCAAATGGACACATTTGTCCCATTAGATACGTTACTATGGCAATGTCCGGATACTTCCCGCTTGATGAATTGAAGACTTTAAGAAAATTAAATTCAAGGCTTCAGGGGCATCCTCATAGGACCGCGCTTCCCGGTCTTGAAACAACTTCAGGCCCCTTGGGTGAGGGACTTTCTCAAGGAATTGGTATAGCCCTAGCTGCAAAAATAGACAAAAAACGCTACTACACGTATGTCCTGACAGGAGACGGTGAATTAGACGAGGGGAATATTTGGGAGGCAGTGATGTTTGCAGGCAAGAAAAAACTTAACAATCTGACTGCTGTTGTGGATAGAAATAATATACAAATTGACGGATTTACTGAGGATGTTATGCCTCTTGAGGATTTAAAAAACAAATTTAGAGCATTTAATTGGGAAGTTTTAGAGACTGACGGACATAATATCCGCTCATTTATTGATGCAGTAGCTGAGGCACAAGCAGTATATGAAAAGCCGACTGTAATTATTGCTCATACAATTGCGGGAAAAGGTGTGGAATTTATGGAAAAAGACTTTAGGTGGCACGGAATGCCTCCTGATTCACAGGAAGTAACGGGTGCTCCGGCAAAAGGTCAACAGGCAAAGACTGCACTGGATGAGTTGAGGACATTAAAAGGAAGAATAGTCAGTGAGCACCAGGCATAAATAAACAAAAGATAAAACTATGTTAAATCCAAATTTAAAACTTAACGAAAAATTATTTGACAAAGACACTGAGGTCGCTCCAACCAGAGCGGGATTCGGGACAGGACTTCTTAAGCTTGGTGAGACTAACCCTAATGTTGTTGCACTTTCAGCAGACTTGACTGAGTCAACACATGCACATAAATTTGCCGAAAAATTCCCCGAGAGATTTTTTGAAGTAGGAATCGGCGAGCAAAATATGGCAGCAATTGCAGCTGGCCTTGGAGTATCTGGTAAAATAGCTTTTATTACTTCTTATGCTACCTTTTCTCCAGGTAAAAATTGGGAGACAATTCGCACAACAATCGTCTACAATCAAGCGAATGTAAAAATTGCAGGACATCATGCAGGAATTATGACAGGGCCTGACGGCGCAACTCATCAAGCAACTGAGGATGTAGCAATTACCAGGTGCTGGCCGAATATCCAGGTTATAGTCCCATGTGATAGCATAGAAGCAGAAAAGGCAACCATAAAAAGTGCAGATACTCCCCTTCCTGTCTATCTTCGTTACACAAGAGACAAGACTCCTGTAATGACTACCAAAGATACACCTTTTGAAGTTGGTAAGATGTATGATTTTTGGATATCTGACAATCCTCAAGTGACTATTTTTTCCATGGGATATATGACACACTATGCCCTTTTGGCGGCAAAAGAATTAGAAGCAGAAGGAATTGAGGTACTGGTTGTGAATACTCCAACCATCAAACCTTTGGATCGGGAAGCACTTCTTAAGTTTACAGAAAAATCAAAAGCGGTCGTGACAGTTGAGGATCATCAAGTCATGGGTGGTCTGGGAGGTGCAATTTCTGAGGAATTAGCAAAGACTATTCCCCTACCTATGGAATTTGTCGGTCTTCAAAATACATTTGGTGAATCAGGTACACCTAAAGAATTGGTTGAAAAATATGGCATGGGAGTAACTGGTATTAAAGATGCAGTTAAAAAAGTTATCTCCAGAAAAAGATAAATATCCCCCCAGCTAGTATCTAGTATTTTGTATCTGGTATTTAGGGATAAAAAGGTTTAACTCTTTAACAATATAACAATTTAACAGTATAGCAATGTTATATTTATAACTTTACAAACTTTATAAACTTTAAAAACTTTATAACTCATAACTAATCCCATTTTTCTTCCTTGCCAAGAGGTATTAAAGGTGTCTATACTATATATAGACTGCCATGGATGAAAAACTGCTCGAAGAATTAAAATCAAAAGTAAAAGGAGATGTTGATACCTCAGAGGAAACCCTCGAAAATTTCAGCCATGACGCAAGCCTTTTTGAAATTAAGCCCCAAGTGGTTGTCTTTCCAAAAGATGCAGAAGATGTCCAAAATTTAGTCAAATTCGTTGACGAAAATAAAAAAAATCACCCCAATCTGTCTCTCACAGGACGTGCAGCCGGCACAGATATGGGTGGAGGATCTATAAATGATTCAATAACCGTTGCTTTTGGTAAATATTTCAATCACCCGGCAGTTATTAAAGGAAATATCGCAACAGCCGAGCCCGGACAATTTTATAGAGACTTTGAAGTCCAGACTTTAAAAGAAAATCTTATCTTTGCTTCCTACCCTGCTTCTCGAGGACTTTGCGCAATGGGTGGAATTGTCAACAATAATTCAGGCGGAGAAAAATCCCTTCAGTACGGCAAGACGGAAAAATATGTAAAAAGAATTAAAGTAGTTTTGTCTGATGGTAGTATTTGCGAACTCAAGCCTCTAAATTTTGAGCAACTCAAGAAAAAAATGGAGCAAAAAGACTTTGAAGGGAAAATATATAAAGAAATTTATCAACTCATCACCAAAAATTGGGAGACTATCTCCAAAGCCAAGCCTCAAGTAACCAAAAATTCAGCAGGATATTATCTTTGGAATGTTTGGGACCCAGAGAAAAAAACTTTTGATTTGACTAAATTATGGGTCGGAGCACAAGGCACACTCGGACTTATGCTCGAGGCAGACCTAGAGCTTGTACCCGTTAAAAAACATCATGAAATGGAAGTCATTTATCTTCAAGATATGAGCCATTTGGGACAAATCATAGATGCTGTTCTTCCTCTTGGCCCTGAAAGTTTTGAAAGCTATGACGATAACACCCTCATGCTTGCCCTTAAATTTTTCCCTGAATTTATCAAACAACTTGGCCCTTGGGGACTTATTCAGGCAGGGCTTGCCTTCCTTCCGGCCTTTTTGGATATGCTCATTGGCAAATTGCCAAAGCTCATTCTTCAAGTTGACTTTGCAAGTGATGATCCAGAGGAGCTAAAGCAAAAAATTGCAACCCTAAGAGAAAAATTAAAACCTCTTCATCCCCAAACAACTATTGCAGTAGACGACCAGGAGAAAAAATATTGGTTAGTAAGACGTGAGAGTTTTAATTTGCTTAGAAATAAAATTAGGAATAAGCACACTGCTCCATTTATTGATGATTTTGTTATTCAGCCTCAGTATATAGCTGAAGTTATTCCACAAGTAACGGATATTTTAAAAAAGCATCCAGAGTTCATTTTTACAGTTGCAGGACATGTTGGAAATGGAAATTTCCATATTATTCCACTTGTAGATATTAAAAATCCAAAAGTTAGGACTGCAATTCCTGAAATTTCCGACCAAGTATATGCAATTGTCGCAAAATACAAAGGCTCAATTACA
>DASVCQ010000055.1:0-5503 GCA_036381535.1 Patescibacteria group bacterium
AGAATAAATCTTATGACAGATGTCTTAAGACTGTCTTTTGCAAGCATTGCTTCTTTAAGCTGGTCTTTTAGTTGGCCTTTAAGCATATATGTATTATAATATTCTTGGTCGAGCTTGTCGAGGGCTTCTGAAGTTATCGTCCAGGTGTTTCTAAAAAAATGCTGAGCAGTTTGATAAACTCTCTGTAAAACTTGCTCGAGGAATAAAGTATTAATAATAAATCCTTCGACTGGGCTCAGGGAAGAAAAATCTTGCCAAATCGTGGGCGGTTATCTTTTGGACTCACTGATTTTTGCTCGAGGAATGCAATTCTTTTACTCTCTTGAGAAGATAGTCTTTTGTATTTAGCTCTAAATTTTCATCTACTTCCTCAAAAAGTTTTTGCAGTAATTCTCCAACTATTTTTCCTGGTTTTATATTTAACTCCTTCATAATATCATTACCATCTATTGCTAAATCATTAATTGAAAAAGGACCAGGTGCTAATTCTTTTTCTATTCGATCTTTAAATAATTTAAGACGCCAAGACTCGGCAGTCTGAGTACCTGACCCAAGTCTGTCACCAATCCTCAAATCTATCATGTCTTTTACATTCTCAATTCCAATTCTTCTGATAAATCTTCTAATGGCCGCGTCAGTTATATGCTCATCAACCGAAAACATGTGCCAGCGAATAAGATTTACAATTTTCTTTCTATCTTTTTTTGAAAAATGAAGTCTATTGGATATTTCGTATGCAAGTTGTGCACCAGTTATTTCATGATTGTAGAAAATAACCAAACCGTTTTCATCTTTCCCCTCAACTCTTGGTTTGCCGGCGTCATGGATAAGCGTTGCAAACCTAACAATAGGGTCTTTTGAGGGAGTAAATTTTAGCGAATCAACATTATGTGTAAAAACATCCGTTGTGTGGTGTCTTCCCGGTCTTTCCTGTGAAATCCCTACTCCTTCCAAAAGCTCAGGCAAAATATATTTTAGAAGTCCTGCATTTTTTAAAAGCATTATTCCCTCATAGGGGAAATCACTTGCTAAAATTTTTAATAACTCGTCTCTTATTCTTTCTCCAGAGATCATCTCTAATAGCTGAGCGTCTTCTTGGATTGCGTTCCAGGTTGACTCGTCTATGACAAATGAAAGTTGTGTGGCAAATCTAATTGCGCGCATTAGACGAAGTGCATCTTCCTTAAAACGTTTTGTTGCGTCTCCAACTGCTCTTAAAACATGTTCTTCCAAATCTTTTTGGCCGTTAAAGGGATCGACCAAACTGGTATCTGGTATATTGTATTTAGTATTTTGTAGTTGTGTACTATTTGATTCTCCTAAATCATTAGGTGAGAAGTTGAGTTTTAGTGCCATGGCATTGACTGTAAAATCCCGTCTTTGTAAATCCTCCTCAATTGTTGTACCCCAAGTAACCTCGCCTGGGTGTCTTGAGTCCGAATAATTTCTTTCAGTGCGGTAGGTAGTGATTTCTACGACTGATTTTGTTGTCATGTTGGGTTGTTCTGCATTTGAAACTTCTGATTCTGGAGTCGTTTCACTCTCTAGAATGACAGGACTGGTTGTTTCTTTGCTTGTTTGAATATCTACAGGCACTCCAACCGTCCCAAATTGATTATCGTAAAATCCATCAGGAAATATTTTGAGAATTTCCTCAGGAGTGGCATTTGTTGTCATATCCCAGTCTTTAACTGGTTTTTCTAGAAGCATATTTCTGACACACCCGCCAACCAAATAGATTTCAAAGTTGTTTTCTTGTAGTGTCTTATATATAGAAAGTATAGTCTCAGGAATTTCTATCTGCATAAATCTAAGAAACAAAATTATACCCTTAATTCATAACTCATGACTCTTGCTTCTTATGATAGAATTATACCACTATGGATAGAGGCAAAAAATGGGAAATCTTAAGTGAAGTAAAAGGATTAAAAAGCTTGAAGTCTAAAGAAAGCCAGCCAAATGGCGAATTTCTTATAGATGATGTTGTTAAATTACTTCTTAATAACCGCGGTCTGAAAAATAAGAAGGAAATAGAAAATTTTCTAAACCCAAATTTTGAAGATATTACAATTTCCTCCGTTGGTATAGATAAAAAAGCGGTTGCCAAAACAGTTGATAGACTACAAAAAGTGAAAGCTGACAATGAAGGAATTGTTATTTTTGGAGACTATGATGTTGACGGAATTACAGGTACTGCAATTATGTGGGAGACACTTTACGGCTTAGGCTTTAAAGTTACCCCGTATATTCCTCATAGGGTGGAGGAAGGGTATGGTCTTTCACAAAAGGGTATAGAAAATGTTTTGTCAGAAAAGCCGGATACAAAAGTTATTGTAACCGTTGATAATGGAATTGTTGCCAATGAAGCAGTGGAGTATGCCAAGAAAAAGGGAATAGATGTAATTATTTCAGATCATCATACGGTTGGTAAAAAGTTGCCTGATGCATATGCAATAGTACACACGACCAAGCTTTGCGGGTCTAGTGTTGCTTATCTTCTTTCTGAGGAAATAAAATCTAGTGTTGAATCAAATTCTGGTAAAAATTCCGCAAGGCGTGGAAAGGATAATACACTGGCAAAAGGATATCAAGAAGTACCGTCTGATCATTTGGCGCTCGCTGCTTTGGCTACAGTTGCTGACTTGGTACCACTCCAAGATGCCAATAGAGCAATTCTTGTCGAAGGACTAAAGTACTTACACAAAACAAATAGACCTGGTCTTTTGGCTATGTGTAATGAGGCACAAGTTAGCCCCAAAGATATTTCTGTCTATACAATAGGGCATATTCTCGGTCCAAGAATTAATGCGATGGGGAGGATGGAATCGGCAATGGATAGTTTGAGACTTTTGTGTACAAAAGACAGAATGCAAGCAAAAGTATATGCAGACAAATTGGGCTCGACAAATAGACAAAGACAAATACTTACTCAAAGTCTATCAGAACACGCAAAAAAATATGTCAAAGATAGGGAATCACTTAAAAATATTTTAATTGTTGCAAACGATTCATACGAAGAGGGAATAATCGGACTTATTGCCGGAAAATTGGTAGAAGAATTTTACCGACCGGCAATTGTTATTGCAAAAGGTGAAAGAGTGAGCAAAGCATCTGCGCGGTCTGTTAGTGGATTCAATATTATTGATTTTATAAGAAGCGCATCTCATTTACTTATTAATGCAGGAGGACATCCTATGGCAGCGGGATTTAGTATAGAGACAGACAAAATTAAGATGCTTCAGGAATTTTTGGAAAATGCTGCTCAAAAAGAAATTGGTAGTGACATTTTGCAAAGAATAGTAAAAATTGACTGTCCTCTTCCTCTTAACCTAATTAGTGAGAATTTGTATGAAAAAATTCAAGAGTTAGGGCCATTTGGTATGGGAAATCCCGAGCCTGTTTTTAGTGCTGAGGCAAGAGTTGAGGATATTAGGACTGTTGGACAGGAAGGAAAACATCTTAAATTAAAGGTTAATGGGATGGATGCAATTGCTTTTGGAATGGGGGAGATGCAATCAAAATTAAAAGTAGGGGATAATATTCAATTTGCCTATACTATAGATATGAATGTTTGGCGTGACAAACGAAATCTTCAACTAAAGCTGCGCGATATAAAAATATAGACGGTGGGGAAAATTCCTCACACCGTCTATACATATGAATTCATAAAACTTAAGCTCTTCTTCCTGTGTTCTTACCATTGGAGTAAGGTCTTCTTGCATCTGCCCTTTCAGCCGGTGCACTAACACTTCCTCTTCCAGATCCACCTTCTCTTTCTCCTCTAGGGTTTTTTGCATGACCTTGTCCTGGTTTTTCTGCTGTACTCATAATTTATTTCACCTCCTTTCATTTATGCATCTATTCATGCCTAAATTGACCCGATGCTTTGCCAATTCGGATAAATTCGATTTACCTTGCCTGATTTCCTGGTTGTCTATTACCTGCTTGTGGTCCTGGTCTACTATCTGCGGGTCTTCCACTTTCTCTCCACCCACGGTTTGTTGGCGAAACAGAATTCCAAGCTGCATCTCTAGAATTTGCTGCAGGCTTTCCATTCTCATGTCGTCCTCTATTATTTTCACTTGTGCTCATAATTTTCACCTCCTTTACCTGACTAAAGTCCTCTATAACCAAAAAAAATCTCCTTTCTTCAAAAGGAGATTGGAAAATGCGTATATTTCACGCCCAATCTCCTCACTGAATGAGGAGAATGTTAAAAATAAATTTTGCTGTAAATGTACTCATAGATTTAATATTACAAACAAATATTACAACATAAATGAGAGTCTGTCAATAGATATTTTACTTAACTAAAGTGAGTTTGTTTATTTAACTTTAACTTTTCGGCTGTATCTTCTAAAGTCTTATTTGCCAGCTCTTTCAGATTTAATATGCCATTATAAAAAGGTACTGAGGAAGGCATGACTAAGGGCACAATTTTCTGTGCTTGTTTTATTTTGTATAAGTCATGTGCACGACCGGTAAATAAAACATTCCTTCTGCCATTACTATCCACAGTCTCCTTTTTTTCACCAATGCTTATTTCACTATTTAAGAAATCTCCTTCACCGTAAAAAATCATTTCAAAGGGAAGTGTTACCACCTCATCCAAAAAAACATCATATCTCTGATACTTCTGATCTTTAGACTGTGTTCCGTCATCTCTTGTATGATTTTTCACCTCAAATTTGGCTTTTGGCCACTTGTTAAGTATAACTTTTCTGACGGCACTGACTGTGTTATTCACAGGCTCCTCAAAGCTATCCATTGTACCCTTGACTACAAACATCAAACCCATTGTATCCCTAACATCTTTCCTAACATCTATAAAATCACTACCTCCTGAAAGATAACTTTCATAAGGTTTTTTTAACGCCTTTATAATTTCTGAAGTACGAGGTTTGGTACGGACCTCGCATAAAACAGACTGATCTTTATTCCCTCCTAAAATTTCTTGTGGAATAATTCTCATTCTTTTTTGAAAATGTCTAATAATATCTCCTGGCTTTGATTCAGTTTGTGCTTCATACACAGAGATTACGGAATTTGTTGATGGATCAATCTTCGCGTAAGTTTCTGCATACTCCGTATGTCCGAAAGGAGGCTTAAAGAGATTGGTTGATAATTCTTTTTGTACTTCATTTACCTGCTCGTTAAGATTGAAAGTACGTGACCTCTCTGATAACTCTGCTGCAATATTTGAGAGTACCAAATGTCTTTGAACTTCAAAAAATAAATGCTTATCTATTGGGTTGTTAAGCAAAATTCCAAGAATTGTAGAACGCTTGCTTGAAATAAGCCTGACATCGTTATTAAGTCTTACTATATCCTCAACAGATGGGAAAAGTAGCTTTGTGTATTCATTAACAAAATTATTTGCATCAAGCATGCGCCTTTTATAAAAATCATCCGCTTGATATTTATTTACTCCTTCGTAATTTTTGGCTATCGCTTCTCCGGAATATTTATCAATCCTGTCTAAAAGTCTTTGACCAAGCGTTGT
>DASVCQ010000056.1:0-12490 GCA_036381535.1 Patescibacteria group bacterium
TTTAGGGATCCAACAAAATGGTATTTACTTATTGTACTTAGCTATTCAATTCTTATTCCTTACACAGTTGGCAAAATTTATGAAGGACTAAAAAGGAGATTTGCATGAAAAAATATATACCTCAACTATTTGTCTTAGGGGTAATAACATATCTTTTATTTATCATTCGCCCAGCACTTTTCGGACAGTTAGGAGGAACTTTTAAATCGCATCAAGTACCAAATGATTATAACAACTTTGAAGTTTTACTAAGCTCACAAAAGGATTTTTCTCGTACTTTCTGGATACCTAGTACTCAGCGATTTGGATTTTATTCTGCACTTCATCCTGCGGTATCTTCGCAGGATTTTTATCATGTTGCGAGTCTTTCCGGTGTAATGGACTTTCTTAAAAAGCCCAATGCGGAAAGATTGTTGCAAGATTCATCAGTAAAATATGTTATTGTTCCATTTGATAGTGAAGAAGAGCTTTTTCTAAAAGATAGAAAATATGACGAAGCAACTTATGAAAAGACTGTTGCTCAAGTAAAAAAAATTTCTTGGCTTAAAGAAATGTCCGGATTTGGAAAAATACATGTATTTGAGCTATCAAATTCTAAAGGTCATTTTTGGACAAAGGATAATTCACAAATTTCCTATAAAGAAATAAATCCAACCGAATATGTTGTCAATTTAAAAAATGCAAAGAAAGGTGACTTACTTATTTTTTCGGAAAGTTATGACAATGGCTGGATTGCATCGATAAAAAACTTAAAACCTAAAACCGAAAACAGTAAAAATAGCACAATAAGCAGTACGAATTACGAGAATATTCTCAATAGTTTTGTTTTGTCCCAAAATGGGGATTATATGGTTAAAGTATTTTATCAACCACAAGAATGGGTGAATATTGGGCTTTGGGTGAGTGGGATAACTTTTACTCTCGTTGTTTTTTGTCTTCTAATATTCGGTCATTCTTGGTTTGGGAAGCGTAAAATGGTACAATTGTAACTGTATGATAAGTTTTGTGATCCCTGTATATAATGAAGAAGAGAGCTTGCCAACTTTTTATGAAAGGCTCACTAAAGCTGCGCAAAAAATAAGAGAAAACTATGAAGTACTCTTTATTGATGACGGGTCAACAGACGCTACTCTTACGCTCCTTCAAAATTACGAAAAAAAGGATAAGCATGTAAAAATCTTCTCTTTCCGCAAAAATCAAGGAAAATCAGAAGGCCTGACACTTGGATTTCAGATGGCAAAAGGAGACTATGTAGTAACACTTGATGCGGATCTGCAGGATTTGCCGGAGGAAGTAGAAAAGTTATACAAAAGAGCCAAAGAAGGATATGATTTGGTTGCCGGATGGAGAAAAGACAGAAAAGATCCACTTAAAAAGATATTATCTTCAAAGCTATTTAACTTTATTGCAAAATTTTTCTGGGGTTTGGATATGCATGACTACAACTGCGGTCTTAAATTGTATGCAAAAGACGCTGCAAAGAGCTTAAGACTTTATGGGGGAATGCATAGATTTATTCCGCTTTTAGTCTATGGGCAGGGATTTAATGTAGTTGAGGAGCCTGTTGAGCATAGTATTAGACTTTATGGAAAGTCTAAATATGGATTTTCCAAATTATGGAAAGACTTGCCGGATATTCTCACTATGCTTTTTATCACCAAATACAGTAAGCGTCCACTTCATTTCTTTGGTATGGTTGGCGGTCTTTTATTTACAATTGGAATAGTTGTCCTAGTATATCTTACAGGGGTCCATTTTAGCGGTCACGCAATAGGGTCTCGTCCTCTTCTACTACTTGGAATAGTGCTTCTTTTGGCAGGGCTTCAGGTACTTATAACCGGATTTTTGGCAGATTTGATAATTAACCTTTCCCATACACCAAGATCTATTGAGGAAAGAATGTATTTTCACCTTAAATATCGCTCAGACAAAAAAGAAGGTGGAAATTTAAGTATCTAACTGTATGAAGCCTCAAGACATACTTTTTTTTGTAGTTTTTTTGGTACTTCTTTACAAACACAATCCTAAATATTTTGCTTTGGCCGGACTTATTTGCATAGCTGCCTCAATACCACTCTTTGCTTTTTGGATATTTTTTACGGCTGAAAGGCTTACATGGTACGCAGGAGGATTTTTACTAGCAAGTATTGTGTTATTGGTTATTAACGAGTTAAAGAGTAACAGTCATTCTGGAGCGAAGCGATAGAATCTTTGTATGAGAGATTATTTTGTTTATATACTAACAAACTTTACGAACAAAGTTTTTTATATTGGTATAACGAATAACTTAATAAGAAGAACATATGAACATAAGCAGAAATTGATAGATGGATTTACTAAAAAATATAACGTATTTAAGCTTGTTTATTTTGAAGTCTTTAATGATCCTGAAAATGCAATAAAGCGAGAGAAGTCTCTGAAAAATCTTCTAAGGTCTAAAAAGATTGAATTAATAAGGTCAAAAAATCCTATGTTTGATGAGTTAAAAATTGTGTAAAGATCCTATCGAGGCTTTCAGCCTCTCCAGGATGACACTTGTACCTAAGAATTAAGTAACCCGTTAATATATAATAAATTTATGAAGATTGGAATTGATATATCACAAGTTGCTTACGAAAAGACAGGAGTAGCTAATTTTGTTGAAAATTTGGTGAAAAGTTTGATTGAGGAGGATAGTGAGAATGAATATGTTTTGTTTTATTCAAGTCTACGAAAGGAATTGGATAATTCCTTTATTAACGGGTTAACGAGTTCACGAGTTAGAATAAAACAATTTAGGTTTCCCCCGACGATTCTTGATTTACTTTGGAATAGACTTCATATTTTGCCGATTGAGTGGTTTATTGGGCCTGTTGATATATTTATTTCCTCAGACTGGACACAGCCTCCAACCAAAGCAAAAAGAGTGACTATTTTGTATGATTTGATTGTCTATAAATACCCTCAGGAAACACACAATAGGACTCAGTTTAATCTTAAAAATTTTCTTTTATCACCCAATATTGTAGCTTCTCAAAAACGTCGCTTATTTTGGGTAAAAAAAGAAGTAGATAAAATTCTTTGTATTTCAAAGGCTACCAAAAAAGATGCAGAGGATATTTTGGGAATTGAAGAAAATCGTTTGGAGGTTATTTATCCAGGAATATAAATTGTATTTGGTATTTTGTATATGGTATTTAGTATAAAAAGGTACCAGATACTAGATACATAATACTGGATACAAAATACTATGATTATTGGAATTGATGGAAATGAAGCAAATGTGGAAAGAAAAGTCGGCATTGGGGAATATGCCTTTGAATTATTATTGAAATTCAAAGAATTTTCAATTTCTAATTCAGAATTTTCAAAGGTTGTTTTTAGAATTTATCTTAAAAATCCACCAAGGCCTGAAATGCCTCAAGAAAGTGAAAATTGGAAATATATTATTGTTGGGCCAAAAAAATTATGGACTCAGATAGGACTTCCTCTGTATCTTTTTACTCATTTTCCAAGACCCGATATTTTTTTTACTCCAACCCATTACGGCCCAAGATGGTCTCCTGTGCCGACAGTAATTTCTGTAATGGATTTGTCTTATATTCACTTTCCGGAATTATTTGCAAAAAAAGATTTGTATCAGTTGAAGAATTGGACCTCTTATTCGGTAAAAAATGCGTCAAAGATATTTACTATTAGTCAGGCATCTAAGGATGATATAATCAAAGAGTACAGGATAGATTCAAAGAAAATTATTGTTACTTATCCGGGTATCAAAGAAAATATGGAAGAGAAAATATCAAATATTAAAGAGTTGGAGGAGAAGTTTGGAATAAAAGGAAATTACATACTTTTTGTCGGGACGCTTCAGCCAAGGAAAAATATTGAAAGACTCATTGAGGCTTTTAGCTTGATTGTTAAAGGAGATTCTGGACAAGCCAGAATGACAAATGGTTTGCAGCTTGTTGTGGTGGGTAAAAAAGGGTGGCTATACGAGCCTATACTTGAGGCGCCAAAGAAATTCGGAGTTGAGGAGAGTGTGAAATTTTTGAATTTTGTTGAGGATAAAGATTTGCCGAGTCTTTATAAAAATGCTCTTTGTTATGTCTTGCCAAGTCTTTATGAGGGATTTGGGCTTCCAGTTGTTGAGGCAATGAAGTATGGTTGTCCTGTTGTGACAAGTAATGTATCTAGTCTTCCTGAGGCAGGAGGGGATGCAGCTTTATATTTTGACCCTCTTGATACTCAGGATATTGCGGAGAAAATTGAAAAAGTTATAGAAAGTCCGAAATTACGTGAGGAAATGGTAAAAAAAGGATACAATCATATTAAGATGTTTTCTTGGAAAAAAGCAGCAAAGGAGACTTTGGATGTTTTGCAACAAATTGCAAAACAAACCAAAAACTGAAAATAATTAAAGTTTCAAGATTTATGAAAAGACTTTAATTTTGAATGACAAGAGAAATGAAGTGAATAAAATTCTGTACAAAATACTAGATACAAGATACTAAATACTAATTTATGAGAGATAGAAATGGAAAACAATTAACATTTGGAGAAATTTTACAAAAGGTCTGGAATCGTTTGGCCTCGATGGATTTGGAATTTGAGATGATGGTACTTAAATATGTTGGATGTGTCCCTTCTCATCATGTAAGAAGATTTTTTTACAGATTGTGTGGAGTTAAAATTGGCAAAGGCTCAACAATTCATATGGGAGCAGTCTTTTATGACAGTCGAAATGTAAGTATTGGAGAGGATACAATTATTGGTGAAAATGCGGTACTGGACGGGCGGGACAAGTTAGCAATAGGGAATCATGTAGATATAGCCTCTGAGGTAATGATTTATAATTCAGAACACGACTTGCAAGACCCAAATTTTTCACCAATTGAGAGGGAAGTTGTTATTGAGGACTATGTCTTTATTGGTCCCCGTGCAATTATTTTACCCGGTGTGCATATTGGGAGGGGTGCAGTTGTTGCAGCGGGTGCAGTTGTTACCAAAAATGTATTGGAAAATTCGATTGTTGGCGGAGTTCCGGCAAAAGAAATAAGTAAAAGAAATATTAAGGAATACTCATACAAATTGGGACGAGCCAGACTTTTCCGATAATTAAGTTTGCTTTTATAAACTTTACTAACATTACAAACCTTATAACTTTAAAAAACTATGAAGCTTTCTATTATATCTCTTAATTATAAAAAACCTGATTTGACTATTGCCTGCATTAAGAGTCTTTTAAAAGTATACGGGAAATATTTTGAAGAAAAGCAGTGGGAATATATTGTTGTTGATAATAATTCAGAAGACGACTCAGCATTAAAAATTAAAAAAGAAATTGAGGGAAAGGAAGGTTTGCACTTTCTTCAAAATCCGAAAAATTCGGGGTTTGGGGCTGGGAATAATTTGGGGGCACAAAAGGCAAAAGGGGAATATATTTTATTTTTGAATAATGACACGACTATTCAGGGTCAGGGGATAAAAGATATGCTTTTATATATGCAAGAGCATCCTGAGATACCAATTCTTGGAGGAGAGTTAAAAAATGAAAATGGAACCCCACAAGTATCGTCAGGAAAATTTTATACTATTCTCTCCTTTACATTTCTTCTTTTGGGAATGCAAAAATTTGGCTTGGTAGATAAAAATCCAACAAAAATTACTAGAGTTGATTGGGTAAAAGGTGCGCTTCTTATGATAAGGAAACATGTTTTTGAAAAGCTGGGAGGATTTGATGAGAATATTTTCATGTACACAGAAGACATGGAGCTTTGCTACAGAGCAGCAAAAATGGGATATTTTTCCTACTTTTTCCCAACGGATGGAATTTTGCATAAAGACCAAGGAAGTAGCAATAGAACATTCGCCGTAGTAAATATTTATAAAAATATGCTTTATTTTTACAAAAAGCATCGCCCTTTTTGGGAATATTTTATTGTAAAATCCCTACTTCAAACAAAGGCCATTATTCTGATATTATATGGTAAGCTCTTTAAGAAAGAGTATTTTGTGGTTACCTATGAAAAAGCTCTTGAAATGGTTAGATGAAAACACTCTGAAATATCTGGTAGGATTTCTTATAGCATTTATTGTGCTGTATCCTAAGCTACCCAGTATAGGAATAACACACACATGGGTATATGTGAGGCTTGAGGACTTTTTAATTGGTATAACTGTTATTGTTTGGCTAATTCAGGTTGTACGAAGGAAGGTTTCATTTCCCCTGCCTCTTGGATGGGCGATTGTACTTTATTGGGGTATTGGACTTATTTCACTTCTCTATTGTCTTATCTTTATAGCACCGGGCCTGGCAAATTTTTTCCCGACTGTTGCTGTGCTTGAGTATTTAAGGCGTATTGAGTACATGATACTTTTCTTTGTTGGATTTACAACAATAAAAAGTCTTAAGGATGTTAGGGATTATATTATCATCTTGGGGGCAACGCTTTTTGGAGTTGTTTTATATGGCTTGGGACAGCGTAACTATGTCTATCTTTGGCATCTTTTCCCGTCATTTTTTGAAAAAAATCCTTTTTGTTTTCCTGCCTTCTTGACAGGGAATGAAGAATTTGCGAAAGGTCTTCCTTTTTGTCTTGCCGATACTTCTCGTGTTGCCTCAACTTTCGGGGGTCATTATGATTTGGCAGCCTATCTTGTCTTTGTAATTCCAATTTTTATTGGTGTATTTGTTGTTATTAAGAAATGGTATGTACGAATACTTTCTTTTCTGATTGTTTTGGGATCTCTTGTCTTACTTAACTACACATCTTCTCGTACATCATATGTAGCGTATCTTATTGGGGCCGTGGCAGCGTTAATTTTTTGGAAGAAAAAATGGTGGATAATTCCTGTTTGTATTCTTAGTATTGGCGTTTTGTTTGCATTTAAAGGAGATACTTTGGCAAGACTTCTTAAGACAATTCAGCCTGTTAATGTTGTGACCGTTAGTCCAAATAAAGAACTTCCAAATGATTTACAAAAAATAATCAAAAAGACAAAAGAAACCCAAGAAAACCAAACACCTGAGTCTCCTCCTCCTGGTACTATTACCCTTTCATCACCAGCATCAAAACAGACAAATCAATCCCAAACCGTAACTAGTGTTTTGACTGATAAAGAACTTTCGGAATTAAATGTTGAAGGATCTATCTCAACTCGGTCCGGTGCTTTTCTTGTCCAAAAAGCATATGCATTGGATATTTCGTTTACCACAAGATTTCAAGCAGAGTGGCCTCGGGATTTTAATGCCTATCTGCGATATCCCGTGCTTGGCATGGGCTATTCCTCCCTTACACTTGCCTCAGATAATGATTATTTACGTGCACTTGGTGAGACTGGTACATTAGGATTTGTTACATTTTTCCTTATTTTTATTGTCTTGGGTATTTACCTTAAGCACACCGGGAAACAGACTTCTACTCTGACTCAAGCTCTTATTTTTGGAATTGCAGGTGGTACTATTGGTCTTTTGGCTAATGCTTTACTAATTGATGTATATGAGGCATCAAAGGTGGGGGAAAGTTTTTGGTTACTAACTGGTATTGGGGTTGGGGCAATTGCTATCCAGACTCGTGTTAAAATTGATTATTTAAATGAATTAAGAAAGATTTTTACTTCCTCATTTTTCATTATGGTGTACCTACTTATTGGTATTTTTGTCTTTTTTGGAAATATTTTGACCAATTTCTTTGTTGCTGATGATTTTACTTGGCTAAAATGGGCAGCAACAGCTACTTTTAATGACATTTCGAAATATTTTATAAATGCACAGGGATTTTTCTATCGCCCGATTGATAAGACACTTATGTTTTTTATGTATACATTTTTCTCCTTCCAACCTGTTGGATATCATTTGGTAAATCTTCTTCTTATTTTTGGCAGCGCTGTTGGACTTTATTTTGTTAGTCTGAGAATTTTCAAAACAAAAGTATATAGTGTTATGGCTTCATCTATTTTTCTCCTTCTTCCAATGCATTTTGAAAATGTTTTCTGGATTTCAACAATCTCCAATAATTTGGTTGGACTTTTTATTATTTGGGGAGTATGGTCGTATTTGAGATTCAGAGAAAGTAGATCAATTTTTTATTATCTTGGAGTTTTAGTATTTACTATCTTAGCACTTTTCTCCTATGAGCAGGCAGTTGTATTTCCCCTTTTTATTCTTATTGTTGATATTCTACTCCTAAACCGTAAAATAAAGAAAATAGATCTACTTTTTTATGCTCCACTTTTTATTTTGGATGGAGTTTACTTTTTACTAAGGTCGTTTTCTCATGTTGCACCTGTTGGGGGAGACTATTCCTATAGCATCCAGCATCTTATTCCAAATTTAATAGGTAACTTACTTGGCTATTTAAGTCTCTTTGTTTTTGGGTCTAGCGCACTCCCTTGGTACAACTTACTTCGTGTAAATGCCAAACCATTTTCTATTGTTATAATTTTAGGATCTATAATCATTGGAATTTTAGCAGTTATACTTTTATTAAAAAAACGATCAATTATTAGGTGCCTACAATATCCTTTGATATGGTTTGTTTTTTCTTGGATTGTAATAGGCCTTTTGCCATTTTTAGCGCTAGGCAATATTTCTGCTCGATATGCGTATGTGTCGTCTATGGGATATGCTATCTTGCTTGGGATTTTATTTAAATTATTTGCCGAAAAAGTAAAAAATCTTTATCCCTATGCGAAAAGGACACTTCCGCTTGTACTTTTTATTATTCTTATTATAGCTTTTGCCTTCCAAAATAATTTTGAAAATAACCAGTGGCAAATGGCGAGTGCAACGACCAGAAAAACATTTTTATTCTTTTTGGAAGAGCACCCAACACTTACTCCCAATACCCAACTTATTTTTATAAATGTTCCAATTAGAAAAAATGACACGTGGATTTTCCCCGTCGGTCTATCTGATGCAATGTGGTTTATTTATCATGATGATACAATAAAAATATATCAAGTTGCGTCTCTTAAAAAAGCATTGATTTTACAATCAACAATTATGAAACCTGAAAAACCAACAATTATTTTCTCATTTAACCATGATGGAACTATTTCTGAAATCAAAACTAAATAACAAAAAGTTAGTATTTGTGCTGCTTACATTGATTCTTATCGGTGCATTTTTTGTGAGACTGTACCGCTTTAATGGTCCAATTGCTGATTGGCATTCCTGGCGTCAGGCGGACACTTCGGCCGTTTCCAGAAATTTTGTAAAGTATGGTTTTGATCTTCTTCACCCGACATTCGAAGATTTGTCAAATGTCCCGTCAGGGCTGGATAACCCAAAAGGATATAGATTTGTTGAATTTCCAATTTATAATCTACTTCAGGCAGGAGGCTACAAGTTATTTGGTATTTTAACACTTGAGCAGTGGGGAAGGGTTATTACAATAATAATGTCTCTTTTCTCGACTGTATTTATTTTTCTTTTAGGCAAAAGACACATTGGCACAACTGCTGCTTTCTTTGCAGCGGGTTTTTTTGCTTTTATTCCTTATAACATTTACTACAGCCGTGTAATCCTTCCTGACCCTTCTATGGTTACCGCAACCCTTGCATGTATTTATTTTTTTGATAAATATGTTGAAGAAAGCCAAAAGTTAAAAGGCAAAAGTCAAAAGTTTGGTTTTTTTGTTTGGGTTTTATTTTTGGCAAGTCTTTTGTCCGGCATGTTGGCACTACTTCTTAAGCCTTACGCAGCATTTTTCTTCTTGTCACTAATTCTTATTGCCTGGGAAGAATGGCAATTTGGCTTATTTAAAAAAAATATTCTCTATATTGGAATAATCTTAATGGGAATTCCTCTTCTTTGGTGGAGACTTTGGATGAGACAATTTCCCGAAGGAATTCCTGTTAGTGACTGGCTTTTTAACGGAGGAAATATTCGCTTTACAGGAGCATACTTTTACTGGATTTTTGCTGAAAGAATATCAAAATTAATTTTGGGATATTGGGGAGTATCAATTGTAATGAGTGCCTTTTTGAGTCGTAAAAAAAGTCTATTTTTTGTTGGATCTTTTGTCTTGAGCTCTCTAATTTACTTAACAGTTATAGCCCGAGGTAATGTACAACATGATTATTATCAAATTCTTATTATCCCAACCCTTGCTCTCCTTTTTGGACTCGGAGCAGATGTTGTTATCAATCAGTTGGGTAAAAAATGGGCAGGAATTGGGATAGTGGCAATTTGTAGTATTTTTATGCTGATGTTTGGTTGGTATCAGGTAAGGGATTATTTTAACATTAACAATCCCTCAATTGTCATCGCCGGAAAGGCGGCAGATAAATTGCTTCCTAAAGATGCAAAAGTAATTGCTCCATATGGTGGAGATACATCATTTTTATACCAAACAAATAGGCAGGGATGGGCAAGCCTAGAAAAGGATTTGCCTGTAATGATTGATAAATTGGGAGCTGGTTATATGGTCTTGGTAAATCCTACAAAAGATGATTACAACGGATTTGGCAAACAATATAAAGTAGTTGCATCATCAACTGAGTATCTTATTCTTAACTTAAGTGACAAACAATGAAAGTTCTTATTATTTCGTCATTCTTACCTTTCCCTCTACACTCAGGTGGACATGTTAGGCTCTACAATTTAATAAAAGAAATTTCCAAAACAAATGAAGTGACCTTAATTTGTGAAAAAAGGAGCCACCAAACAAATACCGATATAGATGAGGTTAGAAAAATTTGTAAAGAGGTAATTACAATTGACAGAAAAAGACAATGGTCTCCAAAAGTTATTATCCAGACAGCAATTTCATCATTACCATTTCTTCTTGTCGGACATAGACTTCCTCAAATGAGACAAGAAATAGTAAAAGTCTTAAAAGACAAAAAATTTGATGTTATACATGTTGAGACTTTTTATGTTTACCAGAATCTTCCAAAGACATATTTGCCGACAGTTGTTGTTGAACACAATATTGAATATGAGGTATATGAAAAATTTATGAAAAGGTCACCTGCTTTTGTCAGGCCTCTTTTATCTGTTGATATTCACAAAAT
Organism: Patescibacteria group bacterium; assembly: GCA_036381535.1. Taxonomy (GTDB): domain Bacteria; phylum Patescibacteriota; class Microgenomatia; order Levybacterales; family UBA12049; genus DASQJJ01. The sequence goes on from DASVCQ010000056.1 coordinate 10,999, forward strand.
AAAATACTGGGAAGAAAAAGTTTGGAGACAGGCAACAAAAGTGGTTGCAGTTTCAGAAAAAGATAAGGCAAAAATAAAAAGAAAAGATGTTGTGGTTGTGCCAAACGGCGTAAATTTGGAGGAATTTAAGATGCAGACAAAAAAAGACAAGAAAGAAAAAGTAGTGCTTTTTATGGGAGATTTTAAATGGATACAGAATGTAGACTCGGCAAAATATATTGTTAAAGAAATATGGCCAAAGTTGGAAAATATTTTAAATTCTCAAAAAGTAAAATTGGATATCAAACTTTGGATTGTTGGGAAAAATATTCCCGAAAATTTAAAAAAATATGGCTCTGATAACATTCTCTTTGACGAAAATGCACCAGACAAAACGTCGGATATTTATAAAAAAGCTGATGTCCTTCTTGCACCTATTCAAGTTGGAGGAGGGACAAGTTACAAAATAATTGAAAGTATGGCTAGCGGTGTGCCGGTTGTTACAACTTTACTTGGAGTGGAGGGCCTTGGAGCAAAAAAAGATGTAGATGCATTGGTTGCGGATTCTGCTGAGCAGCATGCTAAAAATATTGTAAAATTACTTGAGGACAAAGTGCTATATGAAAAGCTTAGGAAAAATGCCAGAGCTTTTATAGAGAAGAATTTTAGTTGGGTGAAGATTGCACAAATTTTGGAAAAAGTATACAAGGAGGCGTTAGAAGTAAATGAATAGAGTAGACCTCTCAATCATTATTTTAAATTACAACACAAAGACCATAACAATTGAGGCAATAAAATCTATAGAAAAAAATTATCCAAGTGAAGTTGCTTCGGGAAATTTTGAAGTTATTGTGACAGACAATGCATCACCTGATAATTCTTTAGCAGCCTTTAGGGAGTTTGGTAAAAGAACCAAAATAAAATCTTTTCATGTTGTAGATAATGGAGGAAATATTGGATTTGCTGCAGGGAATAATAAAGGGCTGCCGTATGCTCACGGAAGGTATGTTTTATTCCTAAATCCTGATACTGTTGTCTATCCAAAAACCTTGAGAAGATGCAAGTGATCGACGAGACGGTGAACCCCGGTTGGGACGAGTAGAGGTGACTGCTGATCGTCACATCCCTACCGCCACTGGCGAAGCGGAACACCTGTCCATCTGAACGAGTAAACGTGACGGCCCAATTGAGCGTTCTCCCGGCTGATGCAACCATCGTGGTCATGCCGGCCGAGAGGGTCTTGCTCAAAGCACCTCCTCCATCATGATCGGGTCGGTCACGAGGTAGAGGTTTGTCGTGCTCACTTCCAACCTGGCCCGCCACTTATTGTCAGTGAAGGTCATCGGCAGGTCGAACTCCCCGATCCAGTAGGACGGGGTTCCGGTGTTGATCGTGGCGATCCCCGTCGTGGTGTCGATGGTCGCCGTAAGTACCACGTCGCTTGCGTCATAGACCGTCACCGTTCCCGAGACTGGCTTCGTGATATCGCGCTTGAACGTGATCCCGCCGAATG
>DASVCQ010000057.1:0-7670 GCA_036381535.1 Patescibacteria group bacterium
GTTAGGGAAATTCCAGAGAGTGCTTTTTTAAGAGATGAATAGGCACTAATATTTGGTATATTCATAAGTGCAGTACCTGATGAAATATTTACAATATACCCACCTTTATTTTTTCTCATAATAGGAATAGCTTGTTGCATAAGGAGAATAGGCCCCAGGAGATTGAGCTTGAATAAATCAGTAAATTTTTCAGGATCTATTTTTTCAACAAAAGTGTCATACCCCACTCCGGCATTATTTATAAGAATATCTACTTTTCCAAAATGTTTGAGTGTCTGACTAACCATGCTCTTAATATCTTCTTCTTTTGTCATGTCGGCAACAATTGCAAAAGAATCAGAAAATTCTTTTTCTAGTTGTTTTAAAATTTCTTTTGAACGTGCTACCAAAGCAATTTTTGCTCCCTTCTGAAACAGCAAACGTGCTGTTGCCAAACCGATACCAGATGAGGCACCCGTAACAATCGCGACTTTGTCTTTTACATCCATAAAATAATTATACAGCATATTTTCAACCTAGCTTTTCTGATAAGATTACTGTTGATATAATGCTTTTATGAACCAAACAATAAGACTTGATAAATTGCTTTCAAATAATGGTCTTGCTTCAAGACGCGCTATCAAATTATTCCTCAAGACAAATGAAGTACTTATAAATAACAAGCGCGCAACAGAATCAGGTCTAAGAGTAACTCCAGAGGATAAAGTCACAATTAATGGCAAACCTCTAAAAAAGCCGGATTTTGTCTATTTTTTGTTAAATAAACCAATTGGCATTATCTCAACTACCTCTGATGAATTTTCAAGAGATACAGTGACCTCACTTATTGATACACCTCTTAGAATTTATCCTGTGGGAAGACTTGATAAAGATACACATGGACTAATACTTTTGACAAATGACGGAGAATTAACACATAAGTTAATTCATCCAAGATATCATGTCCCAAAGGTTTATAGATTAATTATTGAAGGAAAACCCGAAAAAAATCAGCTAGAAAGATTTAGAAATGGAGTGCTTTTAGATGATGGCCCAACACTTCCTGCAGAGGTAAAAATAATTAAAGAAACAAAGTCTCAAACACTTTTAGAAGTAACTCTTCATGAAGGACGAAATAGGCAAATCAGAAGAATGTGTGAGACACTCGGTCTTGAGCTTTTGGACTTGCAAAGAATTGCCTTTGGTCCCCTAAGTCTGGAAAAAATGAAAATTGGTGAATACAGAAATTTGACTCGGGAAGAAATTGGTGCCCTAAAACAAGCAGTCGAACTTAAAGTTAAAAGTTAAATATAAAAAACGATTTAGAATTTCTCCTGATTTTATAGTCCTTCCAGTAGGTTCTTTATACTAAATACTGAATACTAAATACTAACTTATATTGTCAACAAATGCGCGTTATCATTTAGCCATTTCCTATGCTGTCTATAGGCAGGTGTAAATTGTCTGACTTTTCTCCAGAAGCTATCTCCGTGGTTTTTTTCCGTAGTATGAGCAAGCTCGTGTATTACTACATAATCAAGCACCATTAAAGGTGCCATAATAAGCCGCCAGTTAAATTGAAGAGAATTATCAGGAAAACATGTCCCCCATTTAGAAGACGTGTCAGAGAATCTCACTTCTCTAAATTCTGCATCCATTTCTTTTGCCTTAAGAGTAAGCCTGTCCATAATTTTTTTCTTCGCCTGAGACAAAAACCAATCATTTAATTCTTTTTTTATCCTGAAAGTAATTGCTTTTGGAAAAAGCAATTTGCCACTTTTTGGGACAATCTCAATGCCTGCATAAAATTCCAAAGCAAATTTTTCTCCAAGATAATAAAAAATATCTCCTTCTTCATAGCTTCTTTTTAAAGGTTTTCTTGCATTTATTTTTTTAAGAGCATTTTCTATCCAAGATGATTTCTCATTTATAAAATTATTAATAACAAAATTTGGAATAAGGTGAGGAGCCTTTACAACTACTTTTCCTTGGGAAGTTATGTGAATACTTATACTTGCTCTTCTTGAGCGAATGATTTCAGGAACAAACTCAGGCATAAATGGTTACTTTGTTATAGCACAAAATTTCTTAAGGATCAAAAGGAGTCAAATGAATTTCAAAGAATTATGCAAAATTTAAATTTTTCCATTAAGTCTTGCCCTATTCCAATAAGATAAAAGTGAGCCCCAAGTTGTATCAACAAAGTACGCGCCCAATTCTTCCGAATATACTAATGCTGCAGGATCCTCTGAATTTGTTTGGATGTCTTCAAAAACCCCTCTTGCCAGCCTCTCTTCTATATCCAGCGTACAACCTCTTCTTTTATATTCAGGACAATGTTTACCATATATTGAAGCTATACAAAAAGGATCTTTTGTAGTCGGTCTTACTCTAACTTTTAAAGAATGTGGAAAATCACGCATTTGGAAATTAAATCGCCTTAATCTTTCTTTAAATAACTCTCTATCTTTAGGTGTACTTCCGACTACGTCTATGGGGCCTCCCCAATCTTCATAATCCTTGCACCTTTCTATATCTCTTACAAATTCCTCAAGATATGTTTCTCCCCTATCCTTCATATTCGGATCCGCGTAGAAATACAGTCTTGGGAGTTTGCCTCTCTCAGCACTAACATGATGTGGTCTCAAATCTAATTTATCAGGAATTTCTACTTTTACCATAAAAGCATTATTATATGGGATTAGGCTTTTTTGTCAAGAGGAGACTGATTTTGTCAGACGACGTCTTTTATAAGACATTTAGATGTTTTCTTGAAAAATAAACAGAGTTGATTTATCTACGCCTTCTTCGTCCGCCATTTGGTATTCTTTTTGGAGCATCTAGTTTGAGCCACTTACTACCCTTTGCATCTTTATCAAATTCAGCCTTTTTTCTAATAGGCATTCCAAAAGGACCGCTCTCTTCTATAATTTCCTGCTGGGGATAGATATGTTTGATGGGCGCAAGTCCAAAAGGAGGCTTCTCACCAGATGGAGAGTATTCTGTGCTTTTAGAACTCGGAGTATAACCAAAGGGAAGTCTTTGGCTGTCATTTGTGGGAGAATGTGTTGGCTCTTGTCCTTTACCAGACTCAGCATCTACCATTCATAAAAAATATTAGCTCTTATGGTAATTGTATGTCAAGTACTAAATACTTACACAATTAATACTTGAAAAAAATTAAAATTAACTTTACGCTATAATAGGTGAGAAAAAGAACAACTAAAAAAATAAAGCAGTCTAAAAGTTATCACAGAATCTTTGTCAGATTTTCGATTCTTCTTTTTGTGGGAGTATTATTTTTTTCGGCAACAACTTTACTCAAAAATCATTTTACCACTATCCCAACTTGTGCTAATTCAAAAAGCTGCAAGACAGATCTTAGTCTTCAAATAGATAACAACTCAGTCGGCATTTTTGAAGGTAAAAAAATTATTCCACCTAAGATAAATAGTCTAAATGATACTACCATTTCTCCTGTTTTGGGTGCAGAAAGTAAAAGTGGCGAAAAACACATATATGTTGATCTGTCTTCCCAAACACTTTACGCCTATCAAGGGAATAGCCTAATTCTCAAAACATATGTTTCAACCGGCAAATGGAATCCTACTCCAACCGGTAATTTCCATATTTGGGAGAAATTGCGCGCAACTCGCATGTCCGGGGGCGAGGGAGCGGATGCATACGACTTGCCTAATGTCCCATATGTTATGTATTTCTATCAGGATTACGGGCTCCACGGAGCATACTGGCATGACAATTTTGGACACGTAATGAGTCATGGATGTGTAAATATGAGGCAAGTTGACGCTAAAGTACTTTATGATTGGGCAGATGGACCCTCGGGTAGTACTCTCGGGACAGAAGTTTCTGTTTGTGACAGCCTGACTCAAGATAATAAGTGTATTCAAAATAACCCAGTACAATAACTATGACAACAAGACATACATTAGAATTAGACTTTACGTCATTTATAATAGCCGCGGCAATTATTGGGACAGTTCTTGCCATGACCTCAAATCATAATTCCAAATCTCCTTCATCTTTTGTTATACCAGTTATACAAAATACAAATTCTCTCCCAAGTATTGCTCCAAATAATAAGACTATATCTGTTCAGTTGTCTCCTGACGGGACAAAAAAAGTGACAATGACAACAATAGTAAATTCAACCAAAACCAAATCCTACACTATCACAACCTCAACTGACTCAGGAGAAGATGAAACAACAGTCTACACAACAAATCTTCCCCAAAGTGAAAGCCTAAATATTCCATTTAACACTTGGTCACCTGACAACCAATATATTTTTATAGAACATATTACTTCTGATAATACAGAAGCACTTGTTATGAGAGCTGATGGCAAACCTCTTTCAGGCAGCGAAAATACTTTTAACGTTACAAATCTCTTTGATTTAAGAAATACAGGCAATTCGTATCAGCAAACAACAGGTTGGGCAGCAGACAATTTACTTATTATCAATACCACCAAAAATGGCGCAAAGTCCGCTTCCTATTGGTTTGAGGTGCCAAGCAAAGCAATTATCCCCCTTTCTACTCAATTTTAAAGATTTTATAATTTTTTAAATGGTAATAGTGATATACTATTCCTGTGGAAAAAAGGAGAAATCCCTTGACTGATGGATTGCATCTTTGGACAGAGACTTTTGCACTGCCAATTACAAAAATAAGACTTCAATCCGAACTCGCAAGTAATAGAAAAGAACCTCAGACTGACTCTGTCCCAACAATTCTTATTCCCGGAGCACTTGGCAGCGAAAATGACCTTAAATTAACCAAAGAGTGGTTTTTAAAATTAGGAGGTTTAAAACAAGTAGATATTGTAAATCCTCTCCCAAAAGATAAAGTCCTAAAGCAAGTCGAGCATCTTGTTAGCGTCATAAAAAATTACAAAAATCCTGTAAGACTTGTTGGATTTAGTCTCGGTGGACTTGTTGCGTATCTTGCTGCATTAGAATGTTTGGAAAGAGGAATAGCAGTCGAAAGAGTTATAGCCGTTGACTCACCCCTACTACCTATAACCAAATCAGATTTTAATCATTGGGCAACTCTTTATTCTGTCAATGATTTACTTAAAGATAAAAGAATTAATAATTTGCTTTTGGGGAAAAAACCTGATTCCCTAAGGCTTATTAGTCTCTATACTCCCAATTCAGGAATTATTAACCCCGATGTCTCACGAAGAAAAGACGCAGATTCATTTCAGCTCCCCACTCAATCACATATGTCAATTTATTACGACATTAATGTCCTAAATTCTATCAAAAATGTATTTCATAATTAATTACTTATTTTATTCTGTGTCTACTTTGATAAAATGGTTGATATGTACAATGAGGTTTATACTTATAGATCAAGGAGGCAAAAAGGTAAGAAAAAAATTAGATTCTTTTTACTTCTTTTTTTTATTTTTGTTATTGCATTAAGCTATTTTATTTTATCATCAAGACCTAAGATAACTGATGTTACCTCCCCACTCGGCAACTCAGTCCCAACAAATACACCTACACCTTTACCTAAAAATAGTCCTGGCTTAACAAGTGCGGTTGAGAATGCCCTTAGTGGATCACACGGGAGCTATGGAATTGTCATAAAAAACCTTTCAACGGGTGAAAGTTATTATCAAAATGAGAAAAAGATATTCGAGTCAGGAAGTTTGTATAAATTATGGGTTATGGCCGTTGTTTTTGAAAAAATTCATGACGGTAATTTAAATGAGTCTGATATTTTGCAAAAAGACGCTTCTGACCTTTATAAAGAATTTGATGTAGAGCCAGATGGAACAGAACAGTCGGATGGAACAATTTCAATGAATGTAGATGATGCGCTATATCAAATGATAACTATTTCAAGCAATAATGCTGCACTTTTACTAACAGATAACATTTCAATACCTGCAATCAGTAATTTTCTAAAGCTATACAATTTTTCTTCTTCAAAAGTTGGAACAGGTGACAGCCCTCCAATAACAGATGCCTTGGATATTTCAGAGCTTTTTGAAAAATTATATAAAGGTCAACTTGCAGACAGCATTTATACTGAGAAAATGATTACTCTTCTTAAAGGTCAAAGGCTAAATGATAAAATTCCAAAATATCTTCCTGATGATGTAATTGTTGCTCACAAAACCGGTGAGTTGGATACTTTCACCCATGACGCTGGAATTATATATAGCGGTGCCGGAGACTATATCATAGTTGTACTTTCAGAGAGTGATGACCCAAATCAAGCAAAAGAAAGGATAGCTCTAATTTCTCAAAACGTATATGACTACTTTACAAGTACCATAACATCAACACCTTCATCTGAAAATTAAAAAGCAGAAAAATTAATAACCTTGCACTGAGGACCCAGTTGGAGCAACTGTTACATATGGTGTAATTGTTGAATTATCTGTACCTGTCGGACTTACCTGCATCATTCTTGATGAGTCACTATCCTGAGGCATGTGAAGCATATTTCTAACCTGAGCCTTTATTCCTGTACCATTATCGTCTGTTGGGGATTCACCTACGGAATGATTTAGAAGTAAGAGTCCGAATAACAAAACTACAAAAAGAGGAATTATCCATTTAAGATTTTTATGTTTTTCAAAAAAGCCTTTAGATGAAGATCTGGAGATAGAGCGTACACTTCTTGATACTTTTCTTACTGGTTTTTTTGCAACTACTCTTTTGGCAGTCTTTCGGGCAGTTTTCTTTGGCATAATAAAATAATGACAAAAGTATAAAAACTTGTCAAGGGACTTTTTAACTAGAGGACAAGTTTTACTTTAGCAAGACGTTATATTGATCAAGCTGCGAATTTATTTGACTATTAATTTGATTAAAAAGACCTAGCGTTGCCCAAAGAGTTACAACTGTTGCCACAATTGTCAGAAGGATTGCAATTATTCCAACTTGCTTTGCTTTGGGATCTGTCCTAAATAAATATTTAATTCCGGGGAAAAGACCAAGAGGTGGAAGAAATATACTTATTAGATAAATCCCAATTTGCTTGGAAAGAGTAATAGGTGCATCCTTAACCTGCTTACCGCAATTGGGACAATAGATAAATTCGTCAGAGATTATTGAATGACAAAAGGGGCAATTTATTTGAGTCGCCATAAATTTATAATGGCATAATAACTTCTATCGGTCAAATAATGCCATAAAAGGTTGGACAAAAGGATAATTAACTAATCACTTGACTTACCCGGCAATACTTCTTTTGCATAGACAGACAGCTTAGGAACATTAATTTCAGGTATTGCCTCAAAACCCGCAACATCCTCCCCCGGATTAAATTCTCCATAAGTTGCATGTGCCTTTTTTAAAAAATTTACAAGCCTTCTACTTGTAAACCAAGCATCGCCTGTTGGCATGTCTTTACCGACTTCTGCACTTCTCATGAAGGTAATGTCTCATATCTGTATTCTTTTGTCAAAGTAGGAGTGCTAGGAATAATTTAGAAGCTAACTTTATTTGGGTAATTTGGAAGTATCAAGAAGTTCCATAAAAAGTAGGACCTTTACAACTTCTGTTTTGGGCCAAAGATTGTAGGTTGCAAATGAGGGAATGGCGACGGTATCATCTTTTTTGGCAAGAAATTTTTCGCCATTTATTTCAAATTCTGCCTCCCCTTCCAATATAAAATATATCCTTGACCGCTCAGCAATGGTGCGTTGTC
>DASVCQ010000058.1:0-4386 GCA_036381535.1 Patescibacteria group bacterium
GAAAATTGGGCAAGTCCATTGGTGAGGGAAGCTTTATTACCGGGAAAGCAAATTTTTCGTGGTAGGGAGCAAGACTCCCAAAGGCTGTAATATCATATTTTTTGACAAGCGGCTCAAAAATTTGCATTTCATATGCATTTAAAAATTTACCCCTAACCAATGCTATTTTTTTCATAGATTACTTCTGTGCAATAATACCAATGTTTCCCGCTGGAATAGTAAAGGGTATGTCACCTAAGAATGTATTGAAAATCAACTTTTCAACAACTGATTTCAAACTCCAAGGCAATGGTACCATACGGAACCAATAAGATAAAGGATATGTATTCTTGATAGAAAATACCTGTATATTTTTAAAACCCGCCCGTTTGAATATCTGAGCTAGGGATTTTTTATCAAATAAATAAATATGCTCTATATCAAAAATAGGAGATTTCTCACCAAATAATTTAACTGACATTCCCTTTGTGTCATGTACAATAAATAATATTTTTCCATTCTTTTTTAGGTTACTAATAACACCTTTTAAAAATTTATTTGGATTAACAATATGGTCCAACGTATGAAAGCAGGTAATTATAGAAAATTTACCTTTTGGAAATAATTTTTCATCGTACATTGCTACCTTTATTCTTTTTTGTATTATTTTAGAGGCTTTCTCAACTGTTTTTCTGCCTGGCTCAACTCCATACACATCCTTAACACCAAAATTCATTGCTTCTTCAAGGAAAAACCCGTTACCACACCCAATATCTAGTAGACTTAACTTCCCCTTTAAACCCTTTACTACTTCTTTAAGGTAACTTCCATATGTTTTTTTTAGAAATTTAGCCTCACTGTCATAATCAAAAGTACTTTTAGAATAAAAATCGGTTATCTTGTTGTTATCAAAAATTGGACTAGAAAAAATGAGTCCGCACCTTAAGCATTTTAAAAATTGATAATGCATTCTATCTGGAGTACGACGAGCGGAAAATGTATTATCATTTATTTTTCCCCTGTCAAATGTTGCTTTATACAAAAGCTTTACCTTTTCTTTTTGTTTACAAATAGCACAGTGCAATGTTTTCATATAGTTTTAACTCTTGCTTGTTATACCTATTATATTATAATACAAACATCTTATCTTATATAGGACTTATGAAATCTTCTAAAATACTTATAACAGGCGGCAGCGGATTTGTTGGTGCAAATCTTATCAGATCTTTAATTAACTCAAAACATGAAGTGAATCTCTTACTGCGCAAAAAAACAAACATCTGGAGAATTAATAATATACTTTCTCAGGTAAATATCTATGATTCTGATTTATTGGATAAAAAAGCTCTAAGTACTATTGTTGCCAAGATAAAACCTGATTATATTTTTCATTTGGCAGCACACGGCGCATATTCATCCCAGACAAATTTAGATGAAATGATTGCAACAAATATTATCGGGCTTTCGAACTTACTTGAAGCATCCTTAGCTATTTCCTACAAGTGTTTTGTTAATACAGGAAGCTCGTCTGAATATGGGTATAAGCAAAAACCAATGAAAGAAACAGATCTGTTGCAACCTGAAAGTTTTTACGCAGCAACAAAAGCATCCGCAACATATCTTTCTCAAGTCTTTGCCAAAAAATATAATAAACCAATTATTACTTTTAGACTTTTTTCAGTATTCGGGCCTTATGAGGACCCAACAAGACTCATACCAACAGCTATAACATCAGCATTATCAAATAAAACTTTAGCTTTGACTTCGGGTATAGTAAAAAGGGATTTTATTTACGTTGAGGATGTGGTAAAAGCATATTTACAAACTATGAAGAAAAAAATAAAACCGGGTGAAATATACAATATAGGAACAGGCAAACAATACAGTAACGATGACGTCGCAAAAATAATAAAATCATTAAATAATAACAAGCTTAAAATTAAAAAAGGTGCATTTTCAAAGAGAAGCTGGGATACAAATTACTGGATTGCAAATTCTCAACATTCAAAAGAAGACTTGAGTTGGATTGCTGGTACTCCCCTTAAAGATGGACTCAAAAAAACATATGATTGGTTTGTTGAGAATAAAGAAAAATACAAAAAAATATATGGCTAAATTTAGTCTTAAATCATTGTCAAAAATTCAAAAGGATTTACGAAAAAGAGTTCTTGAAATATCTTTTCATAATAATTTTTCGCACCTTGGATCGTGCTTAAGTGCAATTGATCTTATTTATTCTATATATAAAGTTAAAAAGACTAAAGACATTTTTGTTTTGTCTAATGGCCACGCTGGAGTTGCGTACTATACAATACTGGAAAAATTTGGATATATAAAAGACAAAAATATTTCAGAAAAGCTATATGTTCATCCTGACAGATCAAAGGATTTGGGGATTCATGTATCAAGTGGTAGTCTTGGACAAGGATTTGCTATCGCATTAGGCATGGCGCTTAGTGATAAAAAAAAGTCTATTTATTGTATGATTTCAGATGGTGAATCAACTGAAGGAAGCATTTGGGAAACTCTTAATATTGCGGTAAAGTTTAAAATTCATAACTTAACGCTTGTTGTTAATGCAAATGGCTGGAGTGCATATGATAAAGTTAATCTTTCATCACTTTTAAAAAAGTTAAAAGGTTTTGGAGCAAAAGTTATAGAAATTGATGGGCATAGCGATAAAAAGATAATTAAAGCACTGAAAAAGTCTGTAAATGGATTTAAAGTAATTTATGCATATACTAATTCCGGTCAACTTCCATTCTTAAAAGACTTGGATGCACATTACTATACTATGACTACTAAAGATTATGAGATTGCTCAAAAACTATTATCATGAAGAAAAATTCAGTTGAAAAAAAATTAATGAGAGCTGCATTTGCACATGAAGTACATAAGCAAATGAAAAAAAACAAAAATATTTGGGTTGTTGTTGGAGATTTTGGATATAAAATGTGGGATCAAGTAAAACAAGACTTTTCAGATAGATTTATTAATGTCGGGGCAGCAGAGCAAGCAATGATTGGAATTTCTGTGGGTCTTGCTCTGGAAGGTAAAATACCTATTGTTTATACTGCAACAACTTTTCTTTTGTATAGACCTTTCGAAACCATCAGAAATTATATAAATTACGAGAAAATACCGGTAAGACTTGTCGGGTCGGGAAGAGAAAGAAATTACGCACATGATGGCATTTCTCATTGGGTTGAGGAAGACAGAGAAGTAATGAAAATTTTTTCAAATATCAATTCTGTTTGGCCAGAAAGTGTAGATGAAATTCCCTATTTAGTAAAAAGAATAGTAAATACCAACAAACCTTGGTATATCAATTTAAAGCGTTAATTTAATATGAAAAAGAAAAAAATATCAGCTATTATTGCGTGTTACAGAGATGAGCAGGCTATACCTTTTATGTATGAAAGGTTAAAAAAAGTATTTGGAAAAATTGGAGTGAATTATGAAATAATTTTTGTAAACGATGGCAGTCCAGACAATACAGAAGAAGTTTTGAAGAAATTAGTAAAAAAAGACGCACATGTTATTGGAATTAATCATGCAAGGAATTTTTCTTCTCAAATGGCTTTTACCAGCGGAATGGAAATAGCAAGTGGAGACGGTGTAGTTTTGTTGGACGGTGATTTACAAGACCCTCCTGAAATGATAGAAAAATTTTATATAAAATGGCTTGAGGGTTATGATGTTGTATATGGAGTGAGAATAAAACGGGAAGCACCATTTTTTATGTCAATTTTTTACAAATTATTCTATAGAATTTTTCATATGCTTTCCTATGTAAATATCCCAACTGATGCGGGTGATTTTTCTTTAATTGATAAAAAAGTTGTTGCCCACCTCAAACTTTTTCCAGAAAGAGACAGATTTATCCGGGGGCTTAGGGCATGGGTTGGATTTAGACAAACAGGAGTGCCATATGTCCGTCCTGAAAGAATGTTTGGACATACAACAAATAGTCTTTTGAAAAATTTTCAATGGGCTGTGAAAGGTATTTTCTCTTTTTCCTATGTTCCCCTTCAGGCAATGACAATGCTCTCGATGTTTGTTTTCTTACTTTCGCTTATTGCCATAATTACACAACTTATACTACGCATTATTTTGCCTAATGCCCCTCAGGGATTTACTACGGTTTTGGTTGTTGTTCTCTTTTTAGGAGCAATACAACTTCTTGGTATCAGCATACTTGGAGAATATATAGGCAAAATTTTTGAGGAAGTAAAACAACGTCCCAGATACATTATAAAAAGCATAATGAAGCATCAAAAAAAATAATATAATCTATATTTTCTATTGCATGAAACTGTATAAAATAAGTAGTCATATATTCCAAGGCCTTTTAGGGATATTTTTAAATAAAAATCTAAACTTAATTACAAAATTAAAATTATACAA
>DASVCQ010000059.1:0-7513 GCA_036381535.1 Patescibacteria group bacterium
GGGGTACGCAACCGTTGAGCTTAAGTAAGAAAAATAACTGTCATTCTGGCTTGACCAGAATCAGTTTAAATCTTTTCAATCAGGTCTAAGGTTTTTACTTTAGACCTGGTTTTTTTATACGCACCCCTCCCTTAATACTAAACCCTAAATACTAATAAAGACCTGTTTTTTTTATTGTTACCTCCAAAAAAGTTAAAGATATACCCTTCTTCTGGTATACTATACCAATGGAAGAAGTTGTACTCAAACCATATAAAAAAGGTTTTTTAGACGTCGGCCCCGATTCAAGCGGAGTCGGTAAAGGTCACAAGATTTACTATGAAGCCTGCGGCAATCCTAAGGGCAAACCCATTTTGTATGTCCACGGTGGCCCAGGAGCAGGATTTTCTGAAAGCTCAAAAAAATATTTTGACCCTGATATCTGGAATATCATTCTTTTCGAACAGCGCGGATCTGGTCGCAGCACACCTTTTGCTTCTTTGGAAAATAATACAACAGATGACTTGGTAGATGATATAAATAAGCTGCTCAACACACTTAAAATTGAAAAAGTTACACTTTTTGGTGGTTCATGGGGGTCTACCCTATCTTTGGTTTATGCCATTCGCAACAGACATAGAGTAAATGGAATGGTACTTCGTGGAATTTTTATTCCAAGCAAAGAGGACAATAGGTATTTTTTTGGCGGAAGCACAAAGGCTTTTTATCCGGAGATATGGGAAAGATTTATTAGCTTGGTCCCAAAAGACAGACTTAATGATCCTGAAATTTACTACTACGAGCAAATGCAATCAAAAGATCCAAAAACAAAAGAGCAATTCACCTTTGAGTGGGCATTCTACGAAACTTCAATTCTTAAGCTCAAAAATTCTCCCACAAATACCCTCAAGCAAATGGGTGAATTTAGTTACAAGTCTCTTGCTCGCTTAGAAGCACACTACCTCACCAACAATTGCTTTATACCTGATGATTATATTCTCAAAGAAGCACATACTTTATCAGGAATTCCAACCTACATTATTCACGGAAGATACGATATGATTTGCAGGCCTGTTAGTGCATATCTACTGCACAAAGAAATCAAGGATTCAAAGCTATTTTTTACGACAGCCGGTCATTCAAGTGGTGATATAGCAAATAAAAGCAAACTCCTCTGGGCACTAAAACAAATCTATCCTCTGGTGTAGAGACTTTCCCCAGTATTCTGTATTTGATAACAATACCAAACATAAAATACTTTTGTCTTTTTGCTTCTTATTACTGCAAAATTTCTCTGTCTACTTATAGGATTATTGATTTTGGGAGATAATTTGTGGATAACTTATGGATAAGTATTACTAGGGGATCTATTGACAGCCTCCTTTTTCTCTACCTTATTCTAAGTAGTATATTTAGCCTCAAATTTTGTATCTTGCAATTTTTATTTTATAAACTTTATGAACTTATTCTTGATAGTTCTTGCTACGCTCGAACAATAATCTTGTATGAGATTTCTCCCCCATTCGTGGTCTAACTCCTACGAAGGGTCGCGTCAGCTCGAAATAACAATTTAAACAATATAACAATTTAACAATATAGCCATAACCCGCAACTTTAGGACAATTCTGCTTTGCAGAACTTTATTAACTTTACAAGCTTTACGAACTTTAAAAACTTTATAACTCTAATATGTGCTCTTTTGTCCAATTTTAGTCATGCAATTTGCAGCACTTTAATGTAGGATATAGATAAGGTTTCCTAAAGCGTTAACTTTTAGGGAAGTCTTAGGTAAAAGTCTCACGCTCTTCATAGGTAGACATATTCTAAGACTTTATTTGAATGCTTTAGGTTTGGGCAGGACTATTTTTTATGAAAGGAGCAATCATGAGTAGTCCATAACTTCTTTTCTCACACTATTATTCCTTTTTTTAAAAAGAATTAAATTGAATTTAAAAGAAAGGTAACTTTTCATACTTTTATTTTATTCCTTAAATTTTAGGTGAATTTGTTTTGGGGTAAATAATTAGAATTGATAGTCATTTGAAGTTTATTAATTCTATTAAAAGTTTGATAAAGTAATTTAATTTAGCACCCTATCTATTAGGTATATGTTTGTTTGAATAAAAGTCTTACGGAATAGGTATTATTTTTTGTGAGATGAATTGGCAATTAATAACTGAGCCAAATAAAAATATATACTATATTTTTACTGTGGTTTTTTATGCCAAATTAAAGTTGATAATGAAAATAAAAATTGTAGGGTCCTCTCCTCACTTGTTTTTAAAAATGTAATTTAAAAACTTGAAGTAGTTTCAGACAACATTCCCCCTTACACAAAAAAATCTAGGGATTACAAAGAAAAAATATCAAATACCTCTTGACATAAATGTTATATTAAGGTACATTAAGCATAGTTAAACATCATTACTAATCACATTGATTATTATTGATAATGCAAATAAAAATATGACAACACAATTATCTATTCAAAACCTCCCAGACCTTTTAACAGTTAAAGAAGTTGCACAAATTCTCCGCGTTAGTCCACTTACAATAAAGCGCTGGGGTAAAAGAGGAAAATTGCCAGCAATAAGAATTAACTCCAGAGGAGACAGAAGATACAAAAAAGAAGCAGTGCTTTGGCTTCTTGGAATGCAACAAAAAACAGTCTAAAAATCTCTTAGAACTTCTATCTTCACAATTTTTTACCTACCAAAATTGACAGCGATATACACGAAGAGTATACTCCACCTAATATGGCAAAAGAAACAGATCCATTATTTAAAGCTCGTGTCACATCCAAATTAGAAGCTTCTGCTTCACTCATCCTGTTTGCTGGAGCATTACTTATTCCTCCGGCAATAGTGCCTTTAACAATTCTTGGAATTCTGGGGACAGTAAGAACCGTCCAAAATCTAGATAAAGTAGAAAAAATTAAAAAGGATGAATATACTCCTCCAAAAAATCTTTTCAGAAGACTTCTCAGGCCGTAAAAGTAACTAATTTTTCAATTTTCAGTTTGCAATCCTCATGGAGATTCCATTACAACTGAAAACTGTATTTATACTCCCTCTCTATATTCTGCCATGTGTTCTGCACGAATTATCTCCTCATTAGGATTTTCAAAATGAGCCTTTAGAAAGGCAAAGGTCTCTTTGGGGTCCTGTGTATTTACCCAGACACCTGTACCCACTTCAAAGCCTCCAATAAGCTTTCTTCTTGGAATAAGTCTCAGGTACCAATCCCTGCCCGGTGCAATGTAGTAGTTAAAGGGAAACTCCTCACCGTGTCTTATGGTCATAATTTGGATAAGCCTTTGCATAACAAATGACAAATCAATTATCTCCTCATCAAAACAGCTGCTAAAAGGACTTTTTTTCTTTCTCGGCACAACCCATACTTCATCCGGCCACTGGCTTACCTCAGGGCAAAAAATGCTAAAGAATTCTGTTTGAAGACTCTCTTCAGGTACATTAATAAGTGGCCTTATATCAAGCCCCACATCTCTTGGAATGACAACTAGTTGCGAATGAGGGTGAGGGATACTTTCTCCTCCCAATTCACCGTGATTATTAAATAAATAAACCTGCCCTTTTTTCTCATGAGTATGGATTCTTTGCCTATAGGTTGAAAAAATAAGCTCAACTTGTGAGAGAGGCAGCTCGTCAATATTTTTGTGATGGTCTTGGGACAAAATTATTATCTCGTGAACCGGCGCAAAGGGATATTTATTCTTAACAACTCTTATCTCCCAATTGCTGTCTTTTGGATTCCCCCCTACTCTATATACCTCGGGGTCCGCTTCTTCATTCCCAATACAAAAAGGGCAGAAATTAAGAACTTTTTTGGACTGATTGGGTCTTTTTGCACGCTTTGGATCTGAAATTATCCACTTATTCCAGGAGAAATCTTTTACAAATCTAAAATCAGCCATCTACTCTAGAGTACACTAAATGCCCTGAACTTAAAAGTGACCTAATACTTATTTCTTAAAAAATTGATAAGATCTTTAAAAGTTATTCTTTTTTCTTAGGACCTACTAACCCATCTTAATTTTCTAAAATATGCTAGTATTATAATTACGCAAAAGTATGAAGATAGCGCAAATTGCACCTATCTGGTACAGCATCCCTCCCAAAAAGAATATTGGCGGCGCAGAGTATATTGTGGGAGAGTTGACAAATGAGCTTGTTAAAAATGGTCATGACGTGACGCTCTTTGCAACAGGAGACTCTTTGACTTCTGCCAAACTCGTTTCTTTTATTCCTAAAGGAATAGGTGAGAATGGCCTTCCCCAGGGCAGAGAATTTTTTCTTACTCCCCTTCTTCATTTTGTAAAATCTCTGGACTATATAAAAGCAAATAACTTTGACATAATACATTGTCATTTTTCAACCCTTGCAGATTATGTTTTATTTGGACTTATTAGAGACTTGCCAAATATTGTCATTACCAATCATCAAGTTTTTCCGGATAAGAAGCTTGAACCAGATAGATTTACACTCTTTCAGCATTTTAGCCATCTTAATTTTGTCGATATAAGCAAAACTCAGCAAAATCCTGACTTGCCACTATATCCAATCGTTCCAAATGGAATTGTTATTCCCAATCTGCCTGAGATTAAAAAAACAGAAAAGATAGTCTGGATGAGTAGAATTGCCCCCGAAAAAGGCCTGCTTGAGGCAATTAAGGCCAGTAAAAAGCTGCAAAAAGAATTTGATTTTGCTGGCGCTATAAAGCGCGAGAAGGATAGGCCTTATTTTGAAGAATGTATGAGCCAAATTGAGCCCGGTATTTCTTATAAAGGAATTGTCCGGGACAGTGACAAATTTAACTTTTTAGGAAACGCCAAATTATTTTTATTTCCTATTACCTGGAACGAACCTTTTGGGCTTGTGATTGTTGAGGCGATGGTAACAGGCACGCCAATTGTTGCTTTTGCCAATGGAGCAGCCCGGGAGATAGTTAAAGACGGTGTCACAGGCTTTCTAGTAAATGAAAGCAAAGAAAAAATACATGGTGACTATGCCATCAAAAAAGTTGGGCTTGAGGGGCTTGAAGAAGCAATACAAAGAATCTATGATATGAGTCCTGATGAATACGAAGAGATGAGAGAGAATAGTAACAAACATGTACTGGAAAATTATACAATGGAAAAAATGACAAACGGGTATGAGGCAATTTACCAAAGGGTACAAAGAAATTTTGACAAAATATAATGTATCAATACATATAGCAATATACATTATTATTTAGTAATATATCAATATTATGACGGACTTTATTGACCTAGAAAACTTTTTCAAAAAATTCGACAGAAAATTAATTTTGGCTGCAGATGCAGAGCCTATTGTACATAAAAAAGAAAAAGGCAAAATAATAACTCAAATTCCGGCAGGAGGAGTTGGGGTTGCCCTTGAGCCAATTGCCAGGGCGTCAAATGCGATATATGTTGCACGAGGCAAGGACGAAATAGACAAAGAGGTATTAAATAAAAATAATGAGGTTATTCTAAATCCAAATACTCGTAATGAATTTCTGCTAAAAAGGTTATTTTTTAAAGACGAGGACTTTAATTCGTATTACTATGGTTTTGCCAATCAGACACTTTGGCCTCTTTGTCACGTGGCATTTTCAAGGCCGGAATTTAATCCGGATTGGTTTGAGGGATATAAAAAAGTAAATAAAGGATATGCAGATGCCATAAAGCCCTACATCAAGCAAAAAAGTCTTATCTGGATAAATGACTATCAGTTGGCACTTGTTCCGTCATTTCTCAACAAGCCTAAAGATACATTAATTGGGCTATTCTGGCATATTCCCTGGCCTACTTGGGAAATATTCAGAATTCTTCCCCAAAAAAAAGAAATTTTGGAAAGCCTACTTATGTGTGACTACATTGCCTTTCATAGAGGCTATCAGGCTCAAAATTTTATCCGTACAGTTGAGCGTGAATTTGAAGCAAGAGTCGACCACGAGACAAATAGGCTCTTTTATAAAAATCACGCAACAACTGTTACGAGCCTCCCCATGGGGATTGATACAGATAGAATTAAAGATACTCTGTCTCCATATCAGGGTGAAAGCATTATAACAACTGTTGTCAAAAGTCTTTTAGGGATAAATAATAAGAATGAACAACTTCCTAAAGAAAAAGATACAAAAGAAATTGATGAATTCTTTAGCAAAAATAAGGTCATACTTGGCGTTGACAGGCTTGACTACACAAAGGGCCTAAAATTAAGACTTCGGGCACTAAGCCTTTTCTTTGAAAAAAATCCAAAATATATTGGAAATGTCTCATATCTTGGAGTTTTGTCTCCTTCCAGAGAAAAAATCCCGGCATATGAGAGGCTCAAAAAAGAAGTTTTTGCACTAGAAAAAGATATAAATGAAAAATATAAGAGAAAGGACTGGCAGCCAATTCATCTTGTCTCAGGTGTCTATAACAGACCCGAGATACTAAGTCTATATAAAAAAGCGCAAGTGGCACTTGTTACCCCACTTGATGATGGGATGAATTTAGTCTCTAAAGAATTTATTGTCGCAGCCTCAACTTCCCAAGACCCGGGAGTACTTATACTTTCTCAATTTGCCGGATCCTCAATTGACTTGACCCAAAGTCTAATTATCAATCCTTATGACATAAAAGAAGTTGCAGATGCAATTAAAAAAGCTTTGGAAATGCCAAAATCAGAGAGAATAAAGACCACCGAACAGATGGAAAGGACTCTAGAAGAGCGTAATGTCTACTCCTGGGCAATGAAATTTATTAAAGAGACTGAAGAGACAGCAGAAAAATAAATTTTGACTCTTAAGCTGTCATCTCCTCATCTTCCTGTTTTTTTATCCTTCTTCTTTCTCTTGCTTTTGCTCTGCGCTCTTCTATTCTCCTAGTGGCCTCGTCCCTTGCCTCAAAAGCTCCAATTTTTTCAAGAATTTCCTTTTCTCTTAACCTGACTAGAGATTCACTATAATGATTATCTTTTCCTATTTGCTTATGAGTTGCTCTTTCAGCAGCGTCACCTTGAAGTAGACGCTGCGCAATTATTATTCTGTCTAATTCCGACCCTTCCCAGGTAAGAAGTCTGTCTAAAACATCACGTCTTTGCAGATATTCACGTATAGTAGGATTATTTAAAGTTCTATTTTTACCCTGTCTTGAGCCTACATGCTCTACTCTAAACTGTTGTATCTTACTTTTCCTGATACTAAATCTTTCCCTCACTTCTTCTTCAGATACTCCCTCCCTTATTGCTTTTTCGGCTTTCTTTGCCTGATCTTGGGCTATATTTTTCCTTGTATCATTTATTCCAGCCAGGCCTTTTTTGAAGGCAGCTTTGCGTTTTGCTGCCATTTCTTCAGGTGGAATTAGGCTTGAGAGGGTCTTAGTCCTGATTCCCAATTGTTTTGCAAGCCTATGCATGGGAACTTCTCTAAATACGGAAATCAGATCTTTACCTGGATAAAATTCTGCTAGCCTGCCTGAAATTCTCTCTTGTAATGATATTTTTCTTTGTCCTTCAACCATAAC
>DASVCQ010000060.1:0-2460 GCA_036381535.1 Patescibacteria group bacterium
CAGGTAGTAGCAAAAATAAAATTGAAAAAAATATACAAGATACAAAATACAAAATACTAAATACAAGAGCAGATGTTCTCATTGGAACCCATGCCGTACTTTCAGAAAAGGTAAATTTCGACCGTCTTGGTCTTATTGTAATTGACGAACAGCATAGATTTGGAGTAGAGCAAAGAAGCATTATGCGCAGCAAAGGCGACAACCCTCATGTACTTACTATGACAGCAACGCCAATTCCTCGAACAGTCGCACTAACTTTGTATAGTGATTTGGATTTGTCAGTCATTGATGAAATGCCAAAAGGGAGAGAGCCTGTTAAGACTTGGTTTGTACCGCAAAGCAAAAGAGATGGAGCTTATAAATGGATTGAAAAAAAGATAAAAGAAGGAGATCAGGCATTTATTGTCTGTCCCTTTATTGAAGAATCAGAAAGCATGACTACTATAAAAGCAGCTACCAAAGAATTTGATAGATTGCAAAAAAATATTTTCCCCAAATTAAAACTTGGACTTTTACATGGTAAACAAAAAGCACGGGATAAAGACTCAATCCTTCAGGAATTTAGAGATAAAAAAATAGATATTCTGGTCGCAACACCTGTAGTTGAGGTTGGAATAGATATTCCGAATGCAACAATTATAGTTATTGAGGCCTCGGAGCGCTTCGGGCTTGCTGCACTTCATCAATTAAGAGGTCGTGTAGGAAGAGGTGAAAAAAAGTCTTTCTGCCTTTTATTTAGTGAGTCGGCAAGTCCTCAAACTTTTCATAGGCTTAAGTCTTTGGAAAAAATAAATAATGGAGCCGAGCTTTCTGAGCTAGATTTGAAGATGCGCGGAGCAGGGGAAATGTATGGGACCATGCAACATGGAAGAAAATGGCTAAAAATAGCAGATATGGGAGACACAAAGCTCATTTCAATTGCCCGGCAAGAAGCAAATAAAATCTTTCCAAATCTTAAAAAATATCCAGATCTTGAAAAAAAAGTGGAAACCCTTACAGACTCTTCAGTGAGCCCAGACTAAGTCTAACAATAATTATCTAACCAAAATTTAATATTCTTAAAAAAGCGCACTTTATTTTCAGCTTGCGAAAAGCTCCAAAATCAGGTAAAATACCTATTAGCATATAGTTGCTAGAATTACTTTAGTTACTAACTGCTAAAAATATGCCACACGAGCCAAAACGAAGACATTCTATTCAAAGAAAAGGAAAAAGACGAGCAAGTATCAAGCTAAAAGTAGCTGGTAGTATTGTGTGTCCAAATTGCGGAAATCCGACACTTGCACATAAAGTCTGTAAAAATTGTGGATTTTACAAAGGAGTTTCTGTCGTCAAAAAATCCAGCAAGGCAAAAGTTACCAGAAGTTAAAAGGATCTCATGAAAAACCCTCTTGATCCACGACATATACGTCGGAAAATACTTATTGAAGAGCTCTTCAAAGGTGATTTCCATCCACAGAAAATAGATCAGGAGGCTCAAATAATATTAAACCAGAAAGATTTTCTGGACGCGGAAATAGAAAAAGCCGCTCCGGAATTTCCTATAGAAAAAATAAATAAAGTAGATTTGGCAATTCTTAGACTTGCATTTTACGAAATACTAACTGTCAAAAAAGAACCAGCAAAAGTAGTGATAGACGAAGCAATTGAGCTTGCTAAAGAATATGGAGGACAAAGTAGCTCAGCATTTGTTAATGGAGCATTGGACCATTTTATAAAAAAATGAAGCAATTACCTAAATTTATAAATCAAGAACTTTTCCAAAAGGCATTTACCCATAGGTCTTTCCTCAATGAATCTAAAAAAAAGGTAGATTCAAATGAGCGCTTGGAATTTTTAGGGGATAGTATTCTGTCCTTTGTCATGTCACAGGAGCTTTTTACAAGATATCCTCAGTACCATGAAGGAACACTTACCAACCTCAGATCGCTTTTGGTAAATACTAAAATCCTGGGAGAAACAGCCAGAGAATTGGAATTCGGTAACCTGCTAAGACTGTCAAAAGGAGAAGAAGAAGCAAAAGGCCGCGAAAATCAAAGCCTTCTTGCCGACGCATATGAAGCATTTGTTGGGGCTCTTTTTCTAGACCAAGGCCTTGAGATTGTTTCAGAATTCATAAAAGATACACTTTTCCCAAAGATTGAGGAAATTGTTGCAAAAAAGACTTTTAAAGACCCAAAAAGTCTTTTTCAAGAGCAAATGCAGGCTCAAACCCACGCTTCACCTCTTTATAAAGTTTTGACTGAAGAGGGACCATCACACGCCAAAATATTTACAGTTGGTGTATTTGTAAAAGACGTAAAAATGGGCGAGGGACGTGGTAAATCCAAGCAAGAAGCAGAAGAAAACGCTGCTAAAGAGGCTCTTGAGAAGAAGAGCAAATAAATGGTATAATATAACAGTTGATAGATCATAGTTATTGGTTTGGGTAATTTTAGACCAAAAACTATAAAGAATTAA
>DASVCQ010000061.1:0-3275 GCA_036381535.1 Patescibacteria group bacterium
TTAATTACTCCTAAACAATTTGGAATTTTTTATTTGTATTTTGAATTTATTTAGGATTTGGTGCTTAGAAATTAGAATTTGTACTTATTATACTAAAAATGCGCTCTATCGCGCACCAATTGTCTTACAACTTTCCTCTTAAATCTTACCTCTTAAGAAATCACTTCTCCCTCTTCAGCATCTTTTTTATCTTCAGAATCTTCAGTCTTGCCATCTTGTGGTGAGCTTGCCGAACCATCTTCCTCTTTTGCCTCAACTTCAGGTTCGCTTGTTGCTTGCTGTCCTTGCTGATATGCTGCCTGACCTATTTTTGAGAGAGTTTCAGACAAATCTTTGGTCTTTATTTCCAAATCTTCTTTAGAGCCTGTATCTAGAATGTCTTTGAGTGATTTAATCTTCTCTTCTACTTCACTTTTTACATCTGCCGGAACTTTATCCCCTCCGTCTTTTAGAGCCTTCTCAGCAGTAAAAATAAGTGAGTCTGCATGATTTCGTGCTTCTATCTTATTTTTCTTCTCCTCATCCTCTGCTGCATGTGCCTCTGCCTCTTTAGTCATTTTCTCAACTTCTTCTTTGGAAAGACCAGTTGAGCCGGTTATCTTAATGCTCTGTTCTTTACCTGATGCCTTATCTTTTGCTTTGACAGAAAGAATACCCGATGCATCAATGTCAAATGTAACCTCAACTTGTGGTACACCTCTTGGTGCTGGAGGAATGCCGTCTAAGATAAACCTACCCAAAGATTTGTTGTCTGCTGCCATTGGTCTTTCTCCCTGCAAAACATTAATTTCTACCTGAGTCTGATTGTCTGCTGCTGTTGAGAAGACCTGAGACTTACTGGTCGGGATAGTCGTATTTCTCGGAATAAGGGGTGTTGACACAGAGCCCAAAGTTTCAAGACCCAGCGTCAAAGGCGTAACATCCAAAAGCAAAACATCTGTTACTTCCCCTCCTAGGACTCCACCTTGGATTGCTGCGCCAATTGCCACAACTTCATCAGGATTGACAGACTTGTTAGGCTCGCGTCCAAAGAATTTGGTTACTGTCTCAATAACCTTTGGCATTCTAGTCATACCACCGACCAAAACAACCTCATCAATGTCTTTAACAGTCTTCTTTGCATCAGATAATGCTTTCTTAACAGGCTCCAAAGTTTTTTGAATCAAATCATCAACTATTCCTTCAAGCTTTGAGCGTGATAGAGTCATTGTTAAGTGAAGTGGACCGTTTGGACCCTGGGTAATAAAAGGCTGGTTAATTTGTGCTTCCTGAGAGGATGAAAGCTCTATTTTTGCTTTTTCTGCTGATTCTTTAAGTCTTTGAAGTGCTTGTGGATCTTTTCTCAAATCAACAGAATTTTCCTTTTTAAATTCATCGGCCAAGAAGTCAATAATTGCCTGATCAAAATCATCTCCTCCAAGATGTGTATCTCCATTGGTTGATTTTACTTCATAGACTCCCTCTCCCAATTCAAGAATTGAGATATCAAATGTTCCTCCACCTAAGTCATAGACAGCAATAGTATGGGCATTTTTCTTATCCAGGCCATAAGCAAGTGCTGCTGCTGTTGGTTCATTAATAATTCTTTGTACATCAAGGCCTGCAATTTCACCTGCTTGTTTGGTTGCTTGGCGCTGTGCATCATCAAAATATGCAGGTACTGTAATAACTGCTTGTGTAACTTTGTCCCCCAAGTAAGCCTCTGCATCTGCTTTAATTTTTTGAAGAATCATTGCAGAAATTTCCTGTGGAGTGTAGTCCTTTCCGTCAACTTCAACAACAGCCATATCGTCTCTTCCCGCTTTAATTTTGTAAGGCAGAAGCTTGATATCTCGCTGAACAGATGGATCAGAGAATTTGCGACCCATTAAGCGCTTTACCGAGTAAATCGTTTCAAAAGGCTTAAGCACCATTTGACGCTTTGCAACGTCTCCAACAACATGAGTCTTTGGGTCAACAACTGACGGGATAACGTTACGTCCTTCGGCCGAATGGATAACTTTTGGTGATCCACCCTCCATGACTGCAACGCATGAATTTGTTGTCCCTAAATCAATTCCAATTATTTTTGCCATATTTTATTTAAATTTTAAATTTATTTTCTACGCCCCAACTATTACTTGTGCAGGACGAAGTACTGTGTCATAGAGCAGATATCCTGCCCTCATTTCCTCCATTACTTTTCCGCTTTCTCCCTCGACTGTTGAGACAGCCTCCATTGTCTGAGGATTAAATTCCTCACCAATGGTTTTGATTCTTATTACACCTTCTTCTTCAAGAGCAGATAAAAAATGCTGTACTGTGAGGACAAAATTTTTGTCCTGAGTGTGTTTCTCTGCCAACATTAGTGTATCGAGAATCGGTAAAAGTTTCAATATCATTTCTTTATTTGAAAGCTTTGCCCATTCTCTCTTTTCTTCCTGAGTCCTTCTGACAAGATTTTGGTAATCTGCCAAGACTCTTCTGTATTTATCCTCTAAGTCTGCAATTTTTTGTAAAAGAACATTATCCCTATTCTCTTCTTTTTTATCTAAAACTTCCGACTCCTCAGCATTTTCGGACCCATTTAACTCGTTTAAAATCCCTTCTTTTTTTTTATCTCTTCTATCATCATCATTCATACTAAATACTTTATACTAGATACAAAATACTGTAAACCTACCAGCCTTTGGCAATTTCTTCTATCAAGTCTCCAAAATATCTAACAACCGGGACAACTGATGTATAAGAAAGCCTTGTTGGCCCAAGCACTCCTATTTCTCCTGCTTCATTTAAGGGTGTATGGTATTTTGTAAAAACAAATCCATATGGTCCTTCAAGTCTTGGTGCCAAATCTTCACCTACCAAAACATGCATATCATCTTCTGTATCAGGTACTGCACAAATTGCTCTAAATGTATCAAATTCATCAAGTGCTGTTAGAAGATTTTTTGTCAAATCTATATCATAAAATTCAGGCATGTCCAAAATATTTGCATATCCTGCAGCATATACATCTCCCTGCTGAGTCGTGGCAATAGCCAAGGCTCTTGTTTTTTCGGCCAAAGAACGTACTGCCTCTTTAAGAAATCTTGCCTCTTGCTCCCTGTAGTCCCAAACTCTTTCTTTTAGGGCTACTTCCTCAGCAACAGACAATTCCTTTTCCTTCATGAGCTGTTTTACATAAAATTTCATACCCATAGGAGTTGGAATTCTGCCTGCTGATGTGTGGGGTTTTTTAAGATATCCAAGCTCGGTAAGTCTTACCATTTCATTTCTAATTGTTGCAGGAGATG
>DASVCQ010000062.1:0-4098 GCA_036381535.1 Patescibacteria group bacterium
AAAGGGAGTTAAAATATACGACCAACCCAATAACTATTATCCAATGTATGGCCTTAAGTGTAGTAAATGGAATAAATAGACTCTTAAAAGAAAATTCAGGTTCAGACATGTTTATATTATATATTAATGTGGGGTGGGCAAAACTATATCATTATTACTACTTATTTCTTTATATATTTTATTTGATTCTTCCTTTACGCCAAATTTTATAGCCATTTTTATATCCTTAATTGCTTCGCTTTTATTGCCCAATTTGTACTCACTTATTGCTAGGTATTCCCACAAATACCCGTTCTCAGAAAACTTATCCAGAGAATTACCTATAAAGAGTTTTGCGGTTTCAGGAGAGTCAAAATAAAGTAACGACCAAGATGAAAATACTAAATCGCGGCTATATTCCTGAGGATGATAGTCATTTGCATCCAAGACTTTAAAGAAATATTTCCGAGCTTTCGTTTTGTTACCTAGTATTTCATAACTGTAAGCTAAGTTATTAAGACTAATTGCCCAATGTGGGTCAAGCTCTACAGATTTTTTATAATATTTATTTGCACTTTTCCAATCTTGTATATTCTGATAATTCCAACCAATATTATTTTCCATCAAAAAGTTATCAATTATCCGACTATCGTGTTTGTAGAGTGTCAAGTCGTCATGCCAATCTGCGTTTCTCACAATACTTCTTATAGAAAAAATTATTAATATCAAAATTCCAATTGCTAGGAAAATATATTTCCTTTTAAAATTTAAAGCCTGAATTAGGAGCCCAATCATTCCCAAAAGTCCAACCATTGGGAAATAAAACCATCTATCAGCAACTGTCATATCAAGGGGAAAAATCTGAGAATGAATAAAAATCCCCAATCCAAACCATGCTACAAAAAAAATAAATGAGGTGTATGCTTTTTTGTTGCTTTTATATAGATACCATCCAAGCAAAAAAAGGCCAATTAAGAATAGCAAGAAGATTAGTAATGGCAAGTAAAATTGTGGTAAATCAATTTTTGTTATAACCCAATCCTGCATTATTACAAGTTGTACTGGAAAAAAGAATGTCTTAATGTAATAAAAAAATATTGATGGAAAGTTAAATAGTCTTCCTAAAAGACTTAATTTGGATATTGGAATTATTGCAGACTGATGTTCAAAAAATATTTTTCCTATACCAAATCTTAAAAAAGCATAAATGAGTGCAGAAGCTATACTGACTCCGAAAACTGTTTTTATTCTATTTTTTTTATATAGAAAAACTGCCAAAAAGCATATCGCAAAAAATAATGCACCTGTCTCTTTTGACAGAATTGATAACAACAAAAATAAAGTGGCAGTAATTATTTTTTTACCAGACAGTTTTTCCTGCATAAAAATAAGTAGAGCAGAAATTCCAAAAAGGAAGAAAAATCTATCGCCCGCAACAGCTGTAAAAGCCACAGATTCAACTTGCATAGGATGTACAAGAAAAATTAGTGAAAGGAAAAATGATAAGTTAAATCGTATAAATTTCTTTAAGAGAAAGAAAACAAGTACAGTATTTACAATATGTGTTACTATACTGAAAAAATGATAAAAGAAAGCCGTGTCTTTAAATAGTAAATACATAATTGAAAAGTAAAATGCAGGAAGAGGTCTATACTGACTAGCTATATTAAACAAACTGCTTCCGAAAATGGAAGAAAAATTAAAAATTTTTACTCCCGGGTTATATAAAATATATGAGATATCATCCCAAACATATCCATTAAAAAGGGAGTTAAAATATACGACCAACCCAATAACTATTATCCAATGTATGGCCTTAAGTGTAGTAAATGGAATAAATAGACTCTTAAAAGAAAATTCTTCTTCTTTCTCATGCATAATATTATTTTGTCTTTTACCAAAAGACTCCATTTGATTTTGAAAGGTAATTTCCAACCAAATTATTTGGGTCGCCTGTCCTAAGTAAAATATTTGCCATAACATAATTTGCGACAGGATTGTCAGGGCCAATACTCAGTGCTTTCTCATCAAAAATTTTTGCTTTTTGAAAATATCCTAAATTAAACATTAAGGTACTTAAATTTGTATAAGCATCAACACTGCTGTAATTATATTCGCTCGGATTTACCTTGGACAAATCTATAGAGGGAAGGAGAAGTGAGTCTAGCATATCTTTCCTTACCCAAATAATTAGGTATTCATCCAAAAAAACCGTCTTCCACTGGGGATCATGATTTAGAGAATTGAGAAAGTTAGTAGCCTCAGACCCCTGACTTGTAATATTAAAGATAATTGATTTAAAACCATATTTTTTTTCTTCTTTCTTAAAGACTGAATAGTCTTTTTGCATGGGAAAATAAGTATCTTTGAAAAATGATGCTGGATATGCCTCAGGTCTTTCATCAACAAAGACTTTATATTTAGGATAAGTCCTGTACAAAAGATAGCCACCGGTACCGAAAGTATTGAATATTGGCTGGGGAATATTATTTTTTATGACAAAATCTATTCCTGCCTTTTCATCTGCAACCGCCTCAAGTGAGGCAGTATTTGGTTTGTAGGTCAGCATATAATAATTCCCGCTTAAATAAAAGTAAGATTCAAATAATATTAACCCCATAACCAAGATATTCAGTACTTTTAGAGCTGTATTATTTTTTATAAATCCTAAAGTCTCAACAATTGGTATTAGTGCAATAAGAGTCAGAAATGGAAGCCCTTTCAGGCTTTGACAAGCAAGTCCAAGTCCCAAAAGAATAAGACCTAAATTCTTAAATGATATTTTCTCTTTTATAAGCCCGACAAAAAAAGAAGTAAAAATAATAAGTAGTGAAATATAGAAAAATAAATAATCATGATTTTTCGTATCAAAATTAGCACGCACAAGAATCGACTGATTTTCAACAATAATTACTCCATAATTTTTAAAAAATGTGAATGGATACAGTGCTCCATTTATAAAATTGGGATTAAAAAGTGTTGCAACTATTGATGAAAGAAAAATTATAAATAATGTCTTGATTTTCTCATTTAAATATTTTTCATCCCTTTTGATAATTTTTCTGAAAATAAAATCTCCCAAAAATATTGTCTCCATAAAAATTCCCACTGGGAAAAATATATGAGTATTTACCCAAATAAGAGTAATAAAAGGAAGTGTATAGATAAATTTAGAATTAAATCTGTCGTATCTATCAAGTATAAAAATAGTCATTGCGGTAAAAAGATAGCTGAATATTTCCGGTCTCAAGTCTACTCTATCCCTAAAAAGATGTAGGAAAATGTAAGAAATCGGCAGGACAAGTAAAAATCTTTTTTCCTTTGCCATATAAAGAATTAGAAATAATGAAAAAAGCAAAATAATAATTTTTAGAATAAGCATGCCTTCAATACCGATCGTTATACTCCCCAAATAAAGCAACAATTGAAAAAACCAATGATGATTAATAAGCGAGAAATTTGGATAAGTGTATGAGAATAAATTTGTTTCAGGTATTTTATGGGTCTGCCAAATTATCCTTCCTAATGTGAGATGCATTCCAAGATCTTGATTGAATGACAAATCGCTCTGGTAAGTAAAAGAAAAGAGGAAAAAAAGGAGAAAAATTATCGGTAAAAATGGCAAAAGAATTTTAGGATTTTTAAGTAAAAGAATATATTTTTTCAACATACAAATTTTAGTAAGTGTAAAAGACTACGCCTCCGTCTTTGACTTTCAGCTCCAATGTCTTGTGACTCATGATAATATTTTCAACAAAGTCTATAGTTGTGTCATGAGTAAGTGATTTGGCTTTCTTTATATCCATAAGAGCTTCTGATTTATTCCGGTATTTATACTCAAGTATTGCTAAATTAAACCACAAAATCCCGTCATTGGGATACTTTTTAAGCGATATGTTTTTTATAAAATCTATATTTTTGGAAGGATCTCCATATGCCAGAGCGAGTGAAGATAAATTCTCGTAGGGCAATTTGTCATCCCCGTATTTTAATGCCGAAAGATATGCACTTTTTGCTCCCTCATAGTCCCCAAGACGGCTGTCTATTGCACCTAAATTTGTGTAATTTGTAATATAGGGGAATAATTCAACAGACCTCTCAGCATGTATTTTTGCCTCC
>DASVCQ010000063.1:0-10543 GCA_036381535.1 Patescibacteria group bacterium
TTTAGATAAATTAGGTCCTCTTGACATATAGTAGTAGTTATTCGTTTTTCAAACTTCTGATTCTGTCTCTAAGCCTTGCTGCTGTTTCAAAGTCTAATTCTTTAGCAGCTTTGGTCATCTCACGCCTAAGACGTGCAATAACGGCTTCTTTTTCATCAGGCAGTAATACATCTTTATTTGAAAGTTCCAAAATCAAGTCAATCGGTCTATTTCTTGTCGCCTGCTTTTCATTTTCTTCTTCCTCGTACAGTCTATCTCTAATTGCCTTTTCAATTGTCTTTGGGGTAATATTATGTGTTTTGTTAAAATCAAGCTGAACTTTGCGTCTTCTTTCTACTTCTTTTATTGCTGCATCCATAGACTTTGTTATTGTATCTGCATAAAGTATAACTTCAGAATCAACATTTCTTGCAGCACGTCCCATGGTTTGGATTAGAGAAGTACGAGACCTTAAAAAGCCTTCTTTGTCCGCATCCAAAATTGCAACAAGAGTTACTTCCGGCAAATCCAGCCCTTCCCTGAGTAAATTTATTCCAACTAATACGTCATACTCGCCGCGCCTTAGATTGTCTAAAATATCTTGTCTTTCAAGGGTTTCAATATCTGAATGAATATATGCTACCTTGATATCCCTTTCCTGAAGATAATCAGTTAATTCTTCAGACATTCTTTTTGTAAGTGTTGTAACGAGCACTCTTTGGTGTTTGGCTACTCTTTTCTCAATTTCTGAAATAAGGTCATTTATCTGTCCTTCAGTTGGCCTAACAGAGACCTCAGGATCAACAATACCAGTTGGTCTGATAAGTTGCTCGGCAATTCCTCCACTTCCTGTTGCTAAGGAAAGCTCGTACTCATCAGGAGTTGCTGACACATAAACGGCCTGATTTACACGAGACATAAATTCTTCAAATCTTAAAGGTCTGTTATCAAGTGCTGAGGGGAGTCTAAATCCGTACTCTATGAGTGTTTCTTTTCTTGCCCTATCTCCATTGTACATTCCACGAATTTGGGGAAGTGTAATATGTGACTCATCAACCATAACCAGCCAATCATCAGAGCACGCCTTCATGTAGTCAATAAGACTGTAAGGTGCCTCACCAGGACTTCGTCCATCAAAATAGCGTGAATAATTCTCTATACCATTTACATATCCAATCTCTTGAATCATTTCTAAATCGTAACTTGTACGTTGTCTTAGTCTTTGCGCCTCAACAATTTTACCCTGAAAAGTAAGCTCTTCAACTCTTTTTTCCATGTCATTTTTTATTTTTGGAAAAACTTCAGAGTAGGTTGCTGGGTCGGTCATGAAATGTTTGGCAGGATAAATAGTAATTGAATTAGTATTTTCGAGTAAATCTCCTGTAAGCGGGTCAAAATAAGATAGACTTTTTACATGGTCACTATCCATATCTATTCTTAGACCGTTATCCATATAGGCAGGAAATAAATCTATACTCTCACCGCGCACTCTAAAAGACCCTCTTTTCATCCCGTAATCATAGCGCTCGTACTGAAGGTCTGCTAGCCTAAGCATAATATCTCTTTGGGCTACTTTCACACCAGGCATAAGCTCCAAGATAAATTTACCATATTCACGTGGTGATCCGATATTATAAATACAGCTAACAGATGCAACAACAATTACGTCTTTTCTTGAAAGTAAATTTGCAGTTGCAGAAAGACGAAGCTTATCTATCTCTTCATTTACTTCTGATTCCTTTTCTATATATGTGTCAGTTGTTGGGACATATGCTTCAGGTTGGTAATAGTCATAGTAGGAGACAAAGTAATTAACACTATTTTCCGGAAAAAATTCTCTGAATTCCTGGTAGA
The DNA here is from genome assembly GCA_036381535.1 of Patescibacteria group bacterium. Classification (GTDB taxonomy): domain Bacteria; phylum Patescibacteriota; class Microgenomatia; order Levybacterales; family UBA12049; genus DASQJJ01. The sequence continues at coordinate 1,834 of DASVCQ010000063.1, forward strand.
GCTGCCCTGCCAATGTCTTGTTATGAGAGATTATTAAAGTCGGTTTTTGGACATTTTGAATAACCTGTGCCATTGTATAGGTTTTGCCACTTCCTGTAACGCCAAGTAAAACTTGATGCTCATACTTTTTCTCTAGACTCTCAGTTAACTTTTTGATTGCCTGAGGCTGGTCTCCTGACGGGCTAAATTGTGATTTTAATTTTAATTTCATATATTTTTACAAAAAATTATCTTCAGAAGTCTAAAAATCTCTTTTAATAATGGACAAGATTCTTCACTTCGTTCAGAATGACGTGGTACGAGGTAGACCTATTTTACCACAGATAGAAAATTTCTTCGAATTATTTATTGATCTAGTTAGGTTGAGAATTGAATAACTTTGCTCTGTTGACAATAATACTCGAATCTTCGTATAAAATAATAGTAGGTATTTTTATTTGTGTAAAAAAATAAGTTAGCCTAAGTCATAAAAATTGAAAGGTGGAGGTATCTAAAAATTAAGTTTATATCAATTTTTAAATGACTAACATCAAATTTTCTTATACAAAATACAAAATACCAAATATTAAATTATGCCAGGAGTATTATATAAAAAAGAAAGAGAAGTACTGGAATTTTTGGTTCAATTCCAAAATCAATACGGTTATTCTCCAACACTTACTGAAATAGCCAAAGCAACCGGTCATAAGGCAAATTCAACAGTCCATACTCTTATTCGTTCACTTGTTGATAAGGGATATATTCAAAAAGTTGAAGGCAATGCCAGAATTCTAAAAGTTATAGATCAAAAAATTGCCAGTGTGATGAGAGGAAATTCGCCTTCAATTGAACTTCCGCTTATGGGTTTTATTGCAGCAGGAAGGCCTCTTGAACCGCATACAGATCCTAATGCCACGTTCCAGGTCTCAGCATCCATGCTATCAGGTGAGAAAACAGCCTTTGTTTTGCAAGTTAAAGGTGAGTCTTTAATTGAGGACGGAGTACTGGACGGAGACTACGTAATAATTGAAAAAGATAAAGAAGTGCATAATGGAGACATTGTGGTAGCTCTAGTAGATGACAATTTAGCAACACTTAAGAAATTTTATAAAGAAGCAGGACGTGTTATTCTTCGTCCGGCAAATTCTACAATGGATCCAATTTACCCGACAAGACTGATAATACAGGGAAGGGTTGTGGGACTTGTTAGAAAATTTGTTTGATTTATTTAATCTTTTTTCCCCAATTTTATTATTTTCAATTTGTGGTTGAGGTACCAAAGAATAGCAACTATTATAAGTGCCACAATTACATATTGGAATTTTTTAAAGTAAGGCTCCCACGAATTCCATTTTGTACCCAAGAAAAATCCTATCCATGTAAGAAATGCAGACCATAAAAATGAGCCCACGAAGGTATAAAAAGAGAATTTCCAGATATTCATTTCTGAAAGTCCGGCAGGAAGAGAGATAAAAGTCCTGACAACAGGTAAAAGTCTACTAAAAAAAGCAATTGGACTTCCAAATTTCCCAAACCACTTTACTGCCCTTAGATATTCATGCTCGGTCACCAAAATAAATTTACCGTATTTTTTAATTAACTCTAAGATTACACTCTCTTCTAAGTAGAATCCGACGGCATATGCAATAAGTGAACCGGTTAAATTTCCGAGTGCTCCAAGAAGTACCACTAACCAAAAATTGAGCTGTCCACCTTGAGCTAAAAATCCGGCAAAAGGCATAGTAACTTCAGATGGTATGGGAAGAAGCGCAGACTCAAGAGTCATCAAAATAAATACAGCCAAGTAGCCTGACTGTGAAATAAGATGTATAATGTATCCTGTTAACTGCTCAACCATAGGTATTTATTATGGGAACCTTACTTATTGTATCAACACCAATTGGCAACCTGCAAGACATCAGTCTTAGAGCAGCTCGCACACTTCTTACCTCAAGTGTAATTGCATGTGAAGACACAAGGCGAACAGGCATCCTTCTTAAAGAGATCTCCAAACTATTTAGTGGCTTTCATGAGGAAATAAAACCAAAATTGATTTCATATTATGATCAGGTAGAAATTCAAAAAATTCCTGAAATAGTAGAAATTCTTAATACAGGTACAGATGTTGTATTGGTATCTGATGCCGGAACACCGGGAATTTCTGACCCTGGGTTTAAATTGATTCGTGAATGCATAAAAAAAGAAATTAAAGTTGAAGCAATTCCTGGCCCATCGAGCGTAATTACTTCGCTTGTCGTAAGTGGTCTGCCAACAGACAAATTTTTCTTCTTGGGATATCCTCCGAAAAAAGAAGGACATAGAAATGAATTTTGGAAAAATATAGTAAATGTAAATTCTGAAATAAAAACAACTTTTATATTATTTGAGGCACCACATAGAATAATTGGCACAATTGATGAAATGATAAATATTTTTGGCGAAGAATTTGAGGTTGTTTTTGCCCGGGAATTAACAAAAATATATGAAGAAGTATTAAGATTTAGCCTCAGAAAAGCAAAAGATCACTTTTCTAAAATACCTCCAAAAGGAGAATTTGTAATACTTTTTAATATGCAAAAATAAATATGGTAAATTGGAGCGAAATGTCTGAGGAGGAGAGAAGAAAGGCAGTAGAAGGATCTGTTGTTAAAGGAACAGTTCTTCGTGATTTGGGTCCTTTAGTATCGAGCAAGCATCCTATTGCTGACTTTTATGAAGCTTACAAAAAATTTGAGCGACCAAGAGGTCCATATATGAGGATTGAGGATTTATATAGCATTTCTATCGCAATCGCCCAAGTCCCTAGAGAAAAAGATGCCAAAATCATGATACGAAATTTTGTAGCCCAAAACGGTAATCCTAAAGCAAAATTAAATTAGCTATTTTAGAGCGTGAAGCTGTTGCTCTATTTGAAGTAGCCTATTGTACTTTATAACCCTTTCTCCGCGTGCAAGGGCTCCAAATTTACAATATTCAGCTCCCACTCCAACCGCAAAATCGGCAATAAATGAATCTGTTGTTTCCTGACCACGATTTGCAACAATTATTTTAAGTCCTCCCGCCCTTGCAACCTCAGTTACCGCTAGTGCTTCAATAACTGTTCCTATTTGGGTTGGCTTTATGACAAGTGCAGTTAGGGCTTTTTTCTCAAGAGCCATTTGCAACCTATAAGGATTTGTGCTTGTCAAATCGTCTCCTACAACAAGCGTTTGGGTACCTAACATACTAATTGCTTTTTGCCAGCCTGCCCAATCGTCTTCGGCCAAAATATCTTCAAGATAAAGTATATGAAATTGTTTGGAGAGCTCTACATAATAACTAAGAAGGTCATTACTAGATAAATTGGACTGTTTGTCTCGTATTTTATATCTTTGATTTGAATAAAATGTATTTGCTGATCCATCAATTCCTATGAATACATCAAATCCCAGTCTGTAATTTGTAGTATCGATAGCTTGTGACAGAAGTGAAATTGCATCAAAATCTGATTTTACTTGCGGACTAAATCCGCCAACATCACCAATAAGAGTTGAAAATCCGTTGACCCTAAGCATATCTTGCAGACTGTTATATATACCAAACCCGATTTGCAAATTTTCAGAGTAGGTCTTGGACGTAGCAGGGACAACAAAAATTTCCTGAAAATCAATTGTCCCCATGGCATGTTTTCCGCCTTCAATCATGTTAAAAAGTGGAGTAGGGATGGAAAGAGGAGTATTTTTATTATTCAGAAATTGTCTAAGATATAGAAAAACAGGCATAATGCTGCTATATGCTCCAGCTTTTACAACGGCAATAGATACAGAAAGCATGGCATTTGATCCAAGCCTTGATTTATTTTGAGTTCCATCCATGTCAATCATGGCTTTATCTATCTCTTGTTGTTTGGTGACTTCCATTCCTACAAGTTTGGGGCCAATAAGAGAATTTACCGTGTTGACCGCTTTAAGCACACCCATTCCGTGAAAGCGCTGAGGATCTTTATCTCTTATTTCAACAGCTTCATAGGTCCCAAGAGAAATTCCTGACGGTACAGAGGCAACAGCGCTCATCCCATTTTGTAGGACGACTGTAGTCTCAATTGTTGGTATTCCTTTCCCGTTAAGTACTTCACGCGCTGAAATTTGTTTTATTTTTGCCATAGTTTTTTTTCTATCTCAGAGACGTTATTTCTTGTCATCTCAAGTCCTTCAGAATTTATAATAAGATTTGTAATACCAAGTCCAATCAATTTCTCAAGAAAGGAATAAGAAGGTGTTTGGGTATCATCTAAAAATGAAATTGGAATATTTTGGCTGCGACAAGCCTTAACCACCTTTTCAATTTCCCAGAGAATACTGTCTTCATCTTTAGAAAATCCTGAATAAATTTCCGTATTTGACATGTCTACTCCGAGGGTATATTTTAATAAGCTCTCACCATTTATAACAACACCATCAACTCCTAATTTTAAAAAGTCATCAATAAGTATTACATTTGACGGAATGTCCAAAGAAAGTAAAATTTTAAATGACGCGGATCTGTAAAGACCATTTGCTGAAATTATTTTCTTTAATTCAAAAAATTCTTCAGGTGTCCTAACAAAAGGCAAAAGCATCCACAAATTTTTATATCCCATTTTATTTCTGACTTTCTTAACTGCTCGAAGTTCAAGAGACAATAATTCTTCATCATGTATGTGCCTAAAAGCTCCTCTAAATCCCATCTCGGGATTTTTTTCTGAAGGTTCAAACCGTCTAGAATGTGTAAGCTCTAGAAGTTGCTCAGATGTCATATCTAAAAGCTTATAGACAACCGGTCTTGGAGAAAAGCTTGAGGCAAATTCAGACAAAGTGTCAGAGAGTAAATCCACATACATATGGTGTCTTTCATCTTCAATCAATTTTTTTGGATGTGTATTATGTTGTTTTAGGACATTTTGTGTATTTAAAAGTCCAATTCCATCTGAAAAAAGTTTGGCTATCTCTGATGGGTTATCGTGGGTTGATGCAGAAAGCAAAATTTTGGTTGCGGTTGGAGAATGCGGGCTAAAAATATTTTCTTTCCTGAAATTTGTTGTACTCTCAGAAATCGAAAGCAAATACAATTTTCCTTTCTCAATTTCCCATTTGGAGTCTTGGGGAAAAAAGAAATGTTTTTCGAGCTTTTTAGAATAGTTTGAAATTTCTTTAATAAGACTATCTGAAATTTTTTGTTGACTTTGTCTTTTCTTTTCAACTCTTTCTTTAATAATCTCTGAATGCTCGAAATTAAAAAGTTCGGTTTGTTTGGCTATTTTTTTGTTAATAATTGTATTGTCATTTTTGTTAACCGTATATTCATCCTGGAAATTAAAATCAATTGGTTGATTTAATCCCCAAAATGCTCTGATTGTTAATTTTTGCTCCTTATCATAGCTTCCTAACATTTGAACATTTGCCGAGGATTCGGGTAAAGGTTGTTTTTGAATCGAAGTGGAAATTAAATAAGAAAAAATATCTTCTGACTTCTCTTTTATAAAGTTAAGAATTTTTTCGTCAAATAGTGATGAATATGCTTCTTTTATGGCAAGAATTAAATTAGCTTCACCTTGAAGTGACAAAGAAAAATTTAATGGAATTTCTCTGAGTGTATTGTGATTTGTTGCACTAGCTGAAATTTTAACTAGTGGATTTTTAAAAGTTCCACCCAATTTAAGATAAGATTTAAAAATTTCATCTATAGTACTTTTGGGAAATTCTGATGTTTCAATAACTTTTTTTATAGAAAATGAGGCTTTTTTAACTGATCTTATGTCGCTATAGTTAATTGTCCCTAAAAGGTGTTTTATTTTTATTTCTAAAGAATTCAATTTAAAAAATTCAAGATATAATTTATTTGTAAGTAAAAACCCGGGAGGTATAGGAAATCCGGATGTAGCAAGGTCCGCGAGTTGATCAAAGTCTTTGCTAATCAGATCTGAGTCCTCTTTGCCAGCATTATCTAGCCAAATGAGCAGCTTTTTGGTCATACTATCAGAGTAGCAACATGAGGGATATCTTTCAAGTACAAGCTTGTCTTTAATTTAGACATCTGATAATATAAGCACATGGAAAAGGTGAGAAAAATTAAAGAAAAAGAAAAAATTCCACTTATTGAGACCCTTATTTTTGAGGGCATGATGGATGGAGTTAGAAGGACTAAAGAAGCATTGGGTGTAGATAAAAAACAGCCTGAAGAAAAAAAGAAAAAAACAGCCTAAAATTATTTTGCTAATTCTTTTTTAAACCAATCCACCCAAGGGTTAATAGCAGGATTTTGTCCATATCTTAGAGCCAAAAATAGTGTAAGCCATGAGCCAAAAGTCAAAGTCTCTAAGAATTCTTCAATTTTATTTTTGCCTTGTGGCATGGAATCAAGTACATCATGACCGTTTTGCTTTAACACATCAATAGTTAATTTCATTCTTTTTGCAATTTTTGGACTATAGTGGTTGGAATTAAGTATGAGAAAATATAATTTAGAGTCTTTAGGAAATTGTAAACCTTCCATAAGATGATGATTTAGGTCCGGCACTAAATAAAGAGCAGAAAAGGCTTTGGATGTCTCATTAAATTGATTGCGAAGAATTTGAGCATTACCTGCTAAATGCTCGGCTGCAATAACAATTGGAATTCTACCCTCAAACAATGCAGACTCTTTCAGTGCCTCATTTTTTATATCTTCAAGTTGTGTGTCCAGATAGGCAAAAGCATCGGTCATTTCTTTCTCAGAAATTTCAACTATTCCTAATTTCTTAAAAAGTCCCAAAAGTCCAATTACGCTATATCCATTTCCCAAACGCGGCGTTGATGAAAGGTTTAATTTTCCATCAAAGATATAAGCAGGCACATTATTCTCCCGTGCAAATTCTGCGAGTGGACCACCTTTTGTTAGGACTAGCATCTGACAACCCTTTTCTTTTGCTTCCTTGGCACATGACAAAACTTCCTCAGTTGTGCCTGAGTAACTAGTCAAGACAACAAGAGTCTCATTATTGCAATACGCGGGTATATGATAATCGGAAATTATTTCAATCGGAAAGGGAAGTGTCTCGCCTTTAAGTGCTTTAAGTACCAACGCACCGTATATACTCGCACCCATACCGCAAAAAATTACGCTTGTTATTTTACCTTTAAGAGGTTTTATTGGCAAATCCTTTACCTGTTGCCAGGCTGTCTTTGCTTGCTCGTTGGCAAGTAAGGTAGTCTTATACGTATTCGCAGGATCTATTTTTGCGATTTCTTCTAAATTAGTTAAATCTATCATTCTTAAGTAATATTTGGGAGATATTTAGGCTTCGCCTCGCTCAATTTTTCGTTGTTCTTCGGTCTCATCAGGCCTTTTATAGTCGTCTTCAAGTCTTAGAGTTGTGCCTTGCTCTGGAGTTGAGACCTCAACAACATCACAGTCTGAAATTGCTTGGTGCCTATGCCTTTGACCCAAATGTGTCGTGTACCCAACGCCTTTTTGCATGCGAATTGGTGTAAGCTCACCTTTTTCATTTTCCAAAATTAAGTCGCATTCCCCATTAAGAAGCCAATATGATTCCTGCTTTGCTTCATGCATTTGCAAAGAAAGTCTGCACCCTGCATTTATGTGAAGAATCTTACCCATGTAAGGCATATTTGTGGGCACCCAGTGGAGCTCATATCCCCACGGCTTATCAACCTTTTTAATATAAGGATTTGTAGAAAATGTAGATTTATCAAATTGAGACCAATCAACCATAAATTTATACTAGCACTTGTACAGTATTGTTACAAGATGTTTTTATGACAAATTTCAGACAGAACTATTTAATATGTCTATAATTTCATCATGAATTAAGCCATTAGAACAAAAGTAGCTAAGTTGTGAATCTTTGTTGTATTTGAATACAACATCTTTACCTTCTAAGTCTGAAATTTTTGCTCCTGCTTCTTTCATAATTAAATATTCTGGGGCAATATCCCAAATTTTTTGGTTAAATTTTAAAATACCGTCAATTTTTCCACTTGATAAATATGTACTTTCAATAAGCGAGCTATGTCCAATTCTTATTCTATGTTTGGTTGCAAGTCTTAAGCTTGGTGCTTGGTTTTGTTTGTCTCTCAAATTCTCGTAGCCAAATGATAGTAGTGAATATTTTGCATCAGAGACATTACTTACTCTCACTGATTGGTTATTGCAGAAGCTACCTTTGCCAATTTCTGCATGGTAGGTTAGGTTTTTTACTGGAATATGTAGGTAAGATAATATAATCTCACTATCAACTTTAAGTGCAATAGCTATACCAAAATCTTCTAGTCCGTGTATAAATGCAGCTGTACCATCCAGGGGATCTACAATCCAAGAGACATCTTTTGCTTCCTCTTCTGTTTCCTCACCTATAAATCCGTAAGTAGGGAACTTTTTTGAGAGTGTTTCACGAATTAATTTCTCTGCTTCTTTGTCGGCAAGAGTAACTGGGGAAAAAGCTCCTGCTTTGTACTCTACATCAAGTGAGCTTTTAAAGTATTTTAGTAGTATGTCTGAAATTGCTGGCAAGATGCTCTTAACCGCTGAGGATTCTTTCTCAAAATTGGTCATATCAGAAGACATCTACTTTTATTGTAGCAAGAATATTTTCAAAAATCCCAACCATATCTTTTTCTATTTTTTCCGCTTCTTTTCCTATTTCTTCTTTTGTCATTTGTGAAAGTTTACCTTTAATTGCAGTGTAATACTTCATTTTAGGCTCTGTGCCAGAAGG
>DASVCQ010000064.1:0-3395 GCA_036381535.1 Patescibacteria group bacterium
TGGAGGAGACTATCTTATTTTTGGAGAATGCAATGTTAACAGTAGGTCATATAGAGCAGGGCAAAAAAGCGGAATGATAATGCCTCACTCAAATGATTATAATATTCCACAAATTCTGGTACAAAATGTAGTGGTAAAAGACGGTAAAAAACCAAGAGGTTTAAGAGATTTTGTCTTTATGGTTTTGCCAAAAGAGAGTTTGGCTCTACCTGATGCAATACAGATTTTATCAATGACAGGAGGAGGAAGATGAAAATTGTATATACTCCGAGTCACTTGCTACACGTGCCAAAATATGAAGTATATGAGGGAGAAAAATCAAAATATCCTGAAGTGCCGGAAAGAATTGAGATAATTGCTAATGAGTTAAGAGAAAATGGCTGGAAGGACTTTGTCAGGCCGAAAAATTACGGTTTGGGTATTCTAAAAAGAATTCACAGAGCAAATTATGTAAAAATGCTAAGACAAAGAAGTAGAAATACTTCACTGGGTAATCAAAGCTTTCCGTCATACTTTACAAGAGATACTTATGCACCAATAACAAACGGTACATATTTTGCTTCGAAATGGGCTGTTAACACGGCACTTTTTGGCGCAGAATTACTAAAAAATGGTGAAAGGCTAGTCTATTCTCTTTGCCGACCCCCCGGACACCATGCAGAATCTGTTGCTATGGGAGGGTATTGTTATTTTAATAATGCAGCAGCGGCGGCGGAATATTTATCTGATTTTGGGAGAGTGGCAATTTTGGATATAGATTATCACCATGGTAATGGAACGCAAAATATTTTTTATACAAGAAAAGACGTATTGTATGTATCTCTTCATGCAGACCCTGACAGAAAATATCCATATGTGGCAGGTTTTTCTCTCGAAGAAGGTGTAGGAGAAGGATTGGGGTATAACAAAAATTATCCTCTATCTCTTAAAATTAGTGAAAAGAAATATTTACGGATTCTAAAAAATGCGATAAAAGATGTGAGAAGATTTGCCCCTGACTTTTTAATTTTGTCTGCGGGTTTTGATACATATAAAAAAGATCCAATTGGTGGGTTTGGTCTTGACATTAATTCATATATGAAAATAGGCAGGAAGATTTCTAGACTAAATTTGCCTACACTTATTATTCAGGAAGGCGGATATTATGTCGCGGATTTGGGCAAAATGGCTATCTCTTTGATAAAAGGGTTTGAAAGGAGGTGATATATATGGAAAGAATTATACAAAGATTAAGAAATCTTGGTAGACAAAGAAGAGTAACGCCAGAGCCTCAACAAGTTCAGAGCTTACCTCAAAGGGAAGAAAGACCAAGCGCTTTAAGCCTTTTAAGAAGAGCTCAAGAAAGAGTGAGAGAAGTGGACGAAGGCCGTAGACCTAGACCCGATGGATGGGAAGGTATGACTAATAGTCAAAGACTAGACGCTGTAGATCCTGAGTATGGAGAAAATCATCATAGATTCTTGCGTAGTCTTAGTAATGTAGTCGGGTTTAAATAATGAAGTATTCCTCCCATGCTAGCTGGGAGGAACTTCCGAATTGTTAATAGAAAGGATTTAGGATAAAATACGCTTATGGATGATAGTAATTTGAAAAAAGTTAGGCTTGAAAAAATTGAGAAATTAAAAGAGTTAGGAATTAATGCATATCCTCATTCTTTTGATAAGACGCATACTGTTGCTCAGGCCAGGGACAGTGAAGGCCTGCCTGACGGCAGTCAGGGAAAAAGTGTACGGACAGCGGGTCGTATGATGTCATATCGTGAGCATGGGAATATTGCTTTTGCAGACATTGTTGATGAGACTGGACGAATTCAGATTTTTTTCCAAAAAAAGGTTTTGGGTGACACTTTTAAAAACCTAAAGTTACTTGATATAGGAGATTTTGTAGGAGTAGAGGGAGAAGTCGGCAAAACAGTTGCGGGAGAAATATCTATTATCCCTGCTTCTTATATTCTTCTTAGTAAATCCCTAAGACCTCTTCCAAATGAGTGGTATGGTTTGAAAGATGTTGAAACAAGATATCGACAAAGATATTTGGATCTAATCCTCAATCCTGAAGTTAGGGAAAGATTTAATATCCGTACAAAAGTAGTGAGCGGAGTACGGGAATACTTGGACAGTCTTGGATTTTGGGAGGTTGAGACCCCGGTACTTCAGCCAATGTATGGTGGAGCAAATGCAAAGCCTTTCACTACCCATTTAAATGCTCTAGATCAAATGATGTATCTTCGAATTGCCGTTGAATTGTACATAAAAAGACTTATTGCCGGAGGGTATGAAAAAGTGTACGAAATTGCAAAGGATTTTCGCAATGAAGGAGTGGATCAGACTCATTCTCCTGAATTTACCATGATTGAGTGGTATGAATCATATGTTGATTACCAAAAAATGATGGACCGGGCAGAAGGGCTTCTTAAATTCTTGGCTGAAAAAATTCACGGGACAACTGTCATACCAGTTGGTGAAAAAATGATTGATATTGGAAATACCTGGCCGAGAATTCCAATGGCTGATATTTTAAAAGATAAATTAGGACTTGATGTTGATTCGTCTTCAAGAGAGGATCTGCTTTCTTTTATGAAAGAAAAATGTCCTGATGCTGAAGTTATTGGCACTGAGACTAAGGGGCAACTTATTTTCATGATTTTTGATCATCTTATCCCAAAAACTCTCAAAGAGCCGACATGGATTATTGATTATCCATCTGATATTAGTCCGTTTGCCAGACCTCATAGAGAAAAGGAAGGATGGGTAGAGAGATTTGAAGGATATATTGGAGGAAAAGAAATTTTTGACGGATGGACAGAAATTACTGACTCAAGAATTCAGCGAAAAGCATGGGAAAAAGATACAGATGCCACGCGTCCTGATAAAGAAGAAGCACAACATGTGGATGAGGACTTTCTCTCTGCTATGGAATACGGAATGCCTCCATACGGTGGAATTGGAGTAGGAATTGACAGACTTGTCATGCTTTATACAAATACATGGGCAATTAAAGAATTGATTCTTTTCCCAACACTTAAAAAAGACAAAGCGGAGAAGGAAGAGGTAGAAAGAAGCTCAGGTGTCATTCTGGGGAGTGAAACGACTCCAGAATCAAAAAAGGAGTCAGATGCTGGACTAGCCAGCATGACAATCAAAAAAGCAGATGTTTCTGGGGTCACTTGGACACGGGATGAGGCATTTTCGCTTCTTCAAAAATATATGCAGACTCCAAATCTCATAAAACATTCCCTGGCAGCAGAGGCAGCGATGAAGGGAATTTATCGACACTTATATGGCGATAAAGCAAATGCGCATGATGAAGAGGTTTGGGGAATAACAGGACTTTTGCATGATATTGATTATGAAGTTGCCCAAAAAGAAGAAAAATTAGAGTTACATGGAAGATTA
>DASVCQ010000065.1:0-14332 GCA_036381535.1 Patescibacteria group bacterium
GAAGAATAAATGATTTTTTGCTAAAAAATTATGTTTCAAATTTGTTTGAATCTACTTATTATATAGTCGGTAAGGTTGAAATGGTTGATGCAATAAATGAAATCTTATTGAAACTTGGAGTTTCTAGCGAGCAAATAAAAATAGAATATTTTACAGGGTATTAATCTCTGAGCATCTTCTCGTTACTTTCTTCTAAATTTTTGGTTGAAGACAATTTATCTCCAAGTGTTGTAAAGCCTTTAACTACTTGAGTATATTGAGAGGATGCATTGGTTAGATGTTTGCCCAGAGTATCCAAAGAGTCATTTACTTTTCCGTGATCTATTTGAAGAGCACGAAGGAGTCTGAATACTTCTTTTCCACGCTCTTCTATTTTTTTGCCCTCAAATGATAGAAGAATTGTTTGAAGATGTGCATAGAGCGTACTTGGAGAGACAATATATACACGCGCCTCCCTTGCATAGTCTAATATGTCATCTATATTTACCAATTCATAAAAAACAGACTCACTTGGCACATACATAAGTGCAAAATCCATTGTTCCTTCATCCGGCAAAATATACTTTTTAGAAATTGCATCAATATGTTTTTTTACATCTCGTACAAATTCTTTTTTTGATTCCATCTTTTCTTTTTCATCTGTTGATTTGACCATTCTTTGAAAATTTTCCAGTGGAAATTTACTATCAATTGATAATATTCCTGCGTCTGTTTTAATAGCAGCATCTACTTTTTCTCCGCTTTTAAATTGATATTGAAGATGAAAACTATTTTTTGGAAAAATTTGTTGTATCAAATCTTTTAATACCTGCTCTCCTAAATTTCCTCTAAGTTTTGGGCTTTTTAAGTAATCTTGCAACTCCTGCATATTCCTTCCTATTTCACTCATTTTCCCAACCTCACGATTTACATCTCTCATAACCTCAGCTGCTCTATCGAGTCTATCGTTAAGTTGTCTTGAATTCTCCTGCAAAACTTTTGTCACTTGCGCGGAATTATTTTGAAGTGAAGACTGAAGAGACTTAATCCATTCAAGAAGTGTAGGATCTATAGATTGGTTTTGTTTTTTACTTAGCAAATAAAACATGACCCCAAAACCAAGTATTACTACAGATATAAGAATTATAAATTCAGAGGGCATAAATAGATTATATCACTATTTTTATGAAGTAAGTCTAAAGATAGATAAGACAAATTCCACAGATAATAATAAATATAGCAATTGCTTTTGCAAGGATATGTTTCTTTTGAAGACTTTCCTCAACAATATGTGGGAACCATTTAGAAAGGATGATCGCCAGAATCAAGACAAATACCGGTTGTGTGCCTGTTATTACGCTAACCAATGCTACAGGTGCTAAGGAAAATGCTAAAGATGAGAAGAATTCTGCCATAATTGCCAAAATCTGATTTGTTGACATAAGTAACCATACTTTAATATTTATCCTAAATCCCTCATTTTTAGTTGAGTGTCTATAACTTGGAATACTAAGTAGAGAAAGAGCCCCTATGCCTCCTCCCACCGCTTGATAAAAAAATGCTGTCCAAAAATCCGTATTTACAACTACCAATTTAAAGAGTATTGGAGACAGAGCATATAAAAAACTTGATAGTATCATATACCAAAATGCCTTCCTTGGTTTGAAAATTTTTCCTTCTAATTTTTCAATTGTTAAGGAAAAGGCAGCTAAAAATATAAAAACAAACCCTAAGGATTGCTTTAAACTTATTTTTTCTCCAAGAAGTAGAAATGACATTATAAGTACAAAAATAGGTATGAATTGGAAAAGCGGAATTACCCGGGATGTTTCTTCTTTTTTAAGTGCTTTAAAATATGGGATAAGGTAATAAATAAAAAACATTCCAGATAAAAGTAGAGCAATTATTTGTAGTAAGGAGAGTGAAGATGGAGAATGGAAAAATAAAATAACTATACCAAAAAGAGTGTAAATTAGACCCTCATTTATAACTATTACAATGGCATTTTCTATATGTTTGTCGGTTAAAAATTTTTCTCCCAAAGAATCAACAGAATTCAGAAATGGGGCAAGGAGAGAATAAATAAGCCACATACTACAAGTTTAGCAAAAAGATGGGTAAAATTCTTGACTTGATCTGTTCGGATAAAAAAAATTTAAAAGTTATTCCAGAGGACTTGGTTGGTAACTTCATGATGATAGACTACTTCTCCTGTTTTTACCTTGGTCCCCAACTCTTTAGGAGACCTGTCGGCTGCTGCTTGTTTGAATTTAATGTATTTCTGCTTGTTTTCCTCTCCTAGTATTTTTTCAACAAAATCACTTGCTTTGAAAAGTCTTAAGCCGTCATAGATATTTCCAGGAAGTGTGCGAGTCCTATCACTTTCTGCGGGCTTTAAGGCCTTGCCTTCGAGTCCTGTCCTTAGAAGTGTATAAAGTACCAGATAAGGATTTGAGTCTGGTGCGACAGATCTTACTTCAATTCTTGCTGTCCTTTCATTTCCGACAGGAATTCTTATCATAGAGCCCCTATCAATTGGAGACACTTTTATTTGATTGGGTGCTTCAAAATGTGGGTCAAGTCTGCGATAAGCATTAACGCTTGAGTTAAAAACGAGACAAATTTCCTGTGCATGATTTAGAACTTTATATGTAAAGTCCCACGCTTCTTTTGATAAATTCTCACGTCCCTTAGGGTCATAGAAGATATTTTTACCATTTCTAGAAAGAGAAAAATTAGTATGCATTCCGCTTCCGTTTATACCTACCATAGGCTTGGGAAGAAAAGATGCAGTCATTCCCATATTGTGTGCAATTTGACGAGAAAGGAGTTTGTAGATTTGTATTAAATCACATGCTCTGAGAGCTTCAGTATATGAGTAATTTAGCTCAAATTGCGACGGTGCAACTTCCGGATGATCTTTTTCATTTTCAAATCCAAGCGCTCTTTGAGCTTCAGCAGCTCTATCAATAAACTGTTTTAATGTACTTTGGGGTAGAGTATGGAAATATCCACCAAGAGAAGCAAGAGAAAATCCTACTTTTTCATCAAAATTTTGTTCTGCAGATTGCCCGTTCATTAAAAATCCTTCAAGCTCAACTGCTGCATAAGCGACCGTCCCATCTTTTTCTTTTAATTTTTTTGCATATGCTTGTAGTAGTCCTCGAAAATCAGAAATATATGGTTTGTGATCGCGTCCTAATACATTGCCAAACATTATTACTTTTCCTGGACCAAAAATATCTGAAGGAAGGAAGTATAGACTTGTCCAATCCGGTGCAAGTCTTAAATCTGATTCACTTTGTGCAGTAAACCCTCTTATTGATGAGCCGTCAAAGGTAAGGTTATCTGAGGATTTTAAGAAAAATTTCTTATCATAATCTAGGGTATGAAATCTTCCTTCAAGATCAGTAAAACAAAGGGTTACTGCTTTAATTCTCTTTTCTTGTTCTAGATATGCACGATATTCTTCTTCAATCTTTTCTGGACTTACACTATCCCGCTTAACCTTCAGAGATAAATTCATTTCTTCCAGTGTGTCATAGGGAATTTCTAAAAAATTTCTAAGTTGCACTTCTTCATTAACAATTGGTAATGTATTGGTTATTTTTTTTGGCATATATTTGTGAATGACAATTTCTTAATTTATGGAGACCTCGTAGTCTTCTTCCAAAAATTAATTTGGATATCCTTCTACGATGAAGATATATCTTTTATAATATTAATTTAAAAAGTTGTCAAGAGGTATTTTCTAATTTTTATTAAAAGTAATTGTTTACAAAAAAAAGTTGTTATGCATATACTATATATAGAGAAAATTTTATTTTAATTCAAAACTTTCAAAAGTTTTAAATTAATTTTATTAAAAAGGAGGTGAAATGAAATATGTGTTCTTTAGGAATGTTATGTAAACCATTGCAAGCATTGGGATTACATTCGCACAAATCTTCTTCATCAAGAAGAAAAGTTAAAAAGAGTGTTGCAACAAAAAGAAAAAGCGTAAAGGCAAAATCTGCAACAAAAAAAACTGTTAAAAAGACAGTATCAAAAGCTAAAAGCAAACCAGTCAAAAAGAAAAAGAGATAATCTTTTTTTCTTGTTTTTATTAGAATTTACCCTCCTAAAAAGAGGGTAAATTTTTATCTTTCGGGTGTATTTTTGGAAATGATGTTAATTAGATTGGGATGTCTTTTCAAGACAGGACAAACTTTTTTGTACGAATCTGCCATTGTTCGTCTCATTTCAGAACAAAGTGCCTCTTCTTTGCCATTTTCACGAAAAGGGCAACTTACTACCTCTTCAATAATTATATTTTCTGAAGAAGAAGTTGTAGAGGGGATATCATAAGGAGCTAAGCAAAGGGGATTAGGTTTGTATTTTTCAAACATTATAAATTATTGCCAAACAAGAAGTATTGCTTCCGCAATCTCTTTCATAGATTTTCTTTTATTCATTGCCTCAGACCTCATTATTTTAAATGCATCATTCTCTGAAATATTTTTTGCTTTCATTAGTATTCCCTTTGCCTTTTCAACTATCTTTCTTTCTTCAAGTTTTTCCTCAAGTGCGTTAATTTTTTTATCAACAAGAGTCTTTGCAAAGACCGATGAAATAATTTTACAAATTGCCTCAATAACAATTACTTGTTCTTCTGAAAAATCATAGGGTTTTTTATTCTGGAAATTCATGACTCCGACGACTCCTTCACTATCTAGGATTGGAACAGACAAAAAAGCCTCATATTTGTCTTCCGGTAATTCTTTAAAAAATTTAAAACGCGAATCAGAATAAGCATTTTTATAAATTGCTACAGTCTTTTTATGTTCTGCAACCCAACCTGTTATTCCTTCTCCCTGACGAATTGTAATATTACCAATAGCTTTTTCATGTGGCTTTTTAGAAGCAATAAGAGATAATTCTTTTGAATCTTTATCATAGAAATACACAAGACATGAATCAACTGGTATTACTTCGTTAGAGATTTCAAGTAATTTTTTTAAAAAATCTTTAAAATTATACTGATTAAAGACGACAATTTCTGAGAGAAGATTTATAATATCGGGCCAGGATGTTTTGGTAGAAGGTCGACTAAACATTTGCCTTTAGATTATAATAGCATGTTTGGACTGTCATTGCAATCAATAACATCTAATCAAAATATAATTCGGGATTTGCAGTGATTTCTTCCCACGGCATGCTCTCATTTTTAAAGCATGCAGCCGATCCAATCATTGCTGCATTGTCAGTGCATAATTTTCTTATGGGAACATAAAATTTAACTTGATGAGTATTTTGTGCTATTTTTTCTCTAAATGTATTTCCTAAGGTTTCATTTGCTGCAACACCTCCTGAGAGCAAAATATTTTTTACTCCGTATTCACTTGCAGCTTTCATTGTCTTTTTTACCAAAACTTCAATAATTGCATCCTGCATACATCTACAAATATTGCTGACTGTTTTATCATTTAGAGATTTAATTTTTTGTACCTCTCTAAGTACGGCAGTTTTGAGTCCTGAGAAAGAAAAATCATATCCTCCTTCGTGCAAAAGAGGACGAGGAAATTTAAATGAATTTGGATCTCCATCTTTCGCAAGCTGTTCTATTTTAGGTCCGGCAGGGTAAGGCAGATTAAGAAGCCTTCCTATTTTGTCATATGCTTCTCCTGCTGCGTCGTCTCTTGTTCCACCTATCCAGGTAACATCTTGATGACTTTTCATAAGCACCAAATCGGTGTGTCCACCCGAGACAATAAGTGCAACAAGTGGGAATTCCGGCAAAATTGTTGGCTCATCTGAATTTTTTTCTATCCAATTTGCATAAATGTGTCCGAAAAGGTGATTAACAGGGATTAAAGGTTTGTCCCAAATATATGAAAGAGTTTTTGCTGTTTCAACCCCCACAAGCAAAGAGCCTATGAGTCCTGGACCGTACGTAATCGCAATCTCATCTATATTAGGAATATTTTCTCTGTTAAATGATACTTCTGCATCGACTAATGCTTTTGAAATTACAGGGATAATAAATTTAATTTGTTCTCGTGCTGCTCTTTCAGGAATAATTCCCCCAGTCTCGGCATGAAGAGACAGTGACGATGCAACGACATTTGATAATAGTTGTACTTTCTTTCCGTCAAATTCAACGACAGCAGCTCCTGTCTCATCACATGATGTTTCTATTGCAAGTATTCTCATAGAATTTAGTAATTAAATATATCAATTTAAATATCCGTTGTAAATAATTTAGAAATTTAAATTAACTTTATCTCCAACTTTAATATTATTTCTTTCTGTTTCACCCGCGTTAATTTCCAGTACTGCATCAACATTTTGTGTAGGTCTGACAACTGTTGTAGATGGATCCAAGGCAGGTTTGGTATCAGTAAATATATTAACGATTCTTTCATTTGATATATAAATTATATCAATGGGGAATTCCATATCTTTCATCCAAAAAGCGTAGTTTCCGGAAGTTTCAAAAGGGAAATACATGCCGTGATTTTCTTCTAAAGATTTTCTATCACCCAGACCCTTTTCTTTTTGTGCTTCTGTTTTTGCAATCTCAACGTAGAAATTATGATGATTTATAGTTACTTGAGGTTTGTTAAGGAATGGAAATATTTTTATACAAAGAAAAATGACAAGTAAAATTGTAATTGAGAAAAATAAAAAAAATGTTAAATTTCTCATGATTAAATTTCCTTTGACAGTATTTGAAGAATGCTTGTTGTTGAAATATTTTTTATTGGGTCGTTTACAAAAATCAATTTAGCCCCAGTCTCTTTTGCTTGTCTTTTTTTGTGAAATGCATATTTATCATTTTTTGTTGTTGCAATAATATCAGGCTTTATTTTTTTGACAAGCAAGTCATAGTCAGTATCAGACATGAGAGAAGGAAGCATAATTATATAATCTACAGAGGAAATACTTGAAAGCATTTTTGCTCTTTGGATTTGTGTGTGAATTGGTCTATTTATTCCTTTCTTAATTCTAATAGCATCATCTGACTCAAGCATTACAAAAAGAATGTCACCTCTTGATTTTGCATTTTCTAAAAGTGTAATATGTCCAAAGTGTAAAATATCAAAGCACCCACCAGTTAATACAATTCTTTTATTCTGAGACTTTAAAGAGTTAGTTACATTTTCTACGTCTTTGATTTTTAAGATATTTAAATTATTTTCCATGTTATTGGGTTCCGACCAAATACACTGCTTGCCAAGGTCTGTAATTTGAAATAAAAGTATCATTAATAATCTCTTTTCCATTTTTGGTCACTGTTCGGCTAAAACTCACATGTGCACCGGCAGCTGAGAAATCTATTTGTTTGGTAACTCCTTTGGGTAGTGTAGGATCATCCTGATAAAGGGGTGCAGGGGCCGGGGTTTGGCCGGTAACAACAGGTGTAGTCATAGTAACTTGTCTGCCATCACTTACGCCGTAAAGGTTGAATGTGAGGCGAAGTGTTGAGGGGTCAACAACAGATTGAATTAAAATATAGTGACCTGTATCATTTTTGAATTTTAAGTCAACTGTTGGGACATATACTGTTGCGTCAATTCCCGGCGGACTATCTTCTTCGTAGTATCCTACTCGATAGTCGTGAGCATGTCTTTCTGTAATCGGAAGTCCGGCATTGAGTATTGCTCTAAAAAGGGTTGTTGAGACTTGGCAAACTCCACCACCATCACCGAGTACCGTATGCCCGTTGGCAATAACATATGCCTGCTGATATCCTGTATATGCTGATACGTCACCTAGTGATTTATCAAATGAGAACTCTTCATTAGGTGCGACTAATATACCGTTTAGTCTGGAGGCTGCAAGTTCTACATTGTATATTCTACTTGCTATTGAATGTTGGAAAAGTGATGTTCCTGTTCCAATTAGTTCTTTTATTCCTAAGTTATTAGCATCATTTGTGGTAATATGGGGCTGAATTATTTTTGCAGGTACATTAAAGATAAAAGATTGGGACTTGTCAGTCGTCGTTAAATAAGCAAGCCTATCTTGAATATCATGTTCAATTAAGTCAATATCAAGTTGTGTTCCAGAAGAAGAGGGCTTAAATGTGACCACACGCCCATTTTCAAACTGAAAAACAGCATCAAGAGGTTTGGAGCCAACTGCTTTTTCAAGATCTGATAATTTATCTCTGAGTAATGAATCCGAGAAATAATAGGCAGGAGATAGAGGTATTCCTCTTAAGTATGATTGAAAGACAAGACTTATATTTGAAAAGATATCACCAGATCGTCCTACACTCATAGCTTGTTGGGCAAGAAGAGAACTATCATATCCTGCTTGGATATCTTTTGCCGAAATGGTTGCTATATTATCTCCAACTACTATTGTGAAGTTACTATTTTGAATGATTTTATTTTTTTGGTTGAAGTAATTTAAAATATAAAGTTCGCTTTTACCGCCAAAATTTACACCATCTATTGTAACTCCAGGAAAAACTGTAGTCTTGTACAATTGTTGAAAGACTATAAATGTAAAGCTTATTAAGAAAAATAATCCCAGTATTGCACCAATCCCAAACCAATAAAAAGATTTTATATATAAAAAAAGGTGTTTGTACTTTTTTAAGTTAAAAATTTTAAAATGGGGTATTTGAGTTTTTTTCATTGATTCATTGTATCTACTATTATACTATATATATATGGACAATAATCCCTCACTACCAAATCAAAATCCTACATCTGGGCAAACGTCTGGCACCCCAAATACTACTGCTTCCGGGCCTGCCTTTGCAAGTCAACAGCCCAGTAATGAGGCCAGCACGTCACAGACTCAGGTGAATAGCAATAATACACCTGCGACTTCTATACCAACCCAACCCAATCTTCAAGATCAAACTCCTTTAGATTCTCCAAAGATTACGCTTAATGACCTTTACGGACCTTCCCAAGCTACTCAAAATCCAAATACACAATCTGTTATGCCTCAACAAGTTCAACCAAATGGGCCTGCCTTCGCTCAGCCCTCTACTCTAACTCCGGTTCAAGCCCCGGACCAAAGTCCTCTTCAGAGTCCGGCTCAAGTTTCGGTTGAGAATTTACCAAAAGAACCTATTGCACAAGATACGCAGCCAGAACTCGCTGAAGCTCCTTTAAAGACTGTATCTCCTCCGACTCCTCCCAAGCCCCCCGTCTTAGAAAAAACAAAGGGTGGATTTGGTTTTCCGCCAATTATTATTAAAATAGTAGGAATTTTATTTGTAATTTTACTCATTGTTGTTATTTTTAGCTTTATTTCTTCACTTTTCCACAAGGATACAGGTAATGGCAAAGTAACCCTTACTTATTGGGGACTATGGGAGGACAGTAATGTTATGCAAGGCATAATTTCTGATTTTGAAAGACAAAATCCGAATATAACAATTAATTACACCAGGGAAGATCCTGTAAAATATGTAGATAGACTTTTAACAAGGCTACAAAATGGTAACGGTCCTGATATTTTCAGATTAAATAATACATGGATTGATCCATTGCAAAATACATTATTACCACTACCAAATGATGTAATAGATACTAAGACCTTAAAGGACGAATATTTTCCTGTAGTGTCTGATGATTTAGTTAGAAATGGCGCAATTTATGGTATTCCTCTTGATATGGATGTTTTGGTTTTGTATATAAATAAAGATATTTTTGATCATGCGGGAGCAAAGATTCCGAGTACTTGGGAAGATTTTGTAACTGTGGCAAAAGGACTTACAGTTAAGGACTCAACCGGTCATATCAAAACAGCAGGTGCGGCAATGGGTACATACGATAATGTTTCACATGCACCGGATATTCTTTCTCTACTTTTTCTTCAGAATGGGGCAAATTTAAGCAAATTGGATAATTCACAAAATGCAATTGATGCGCTTAATTTCTATACATCTTTTGCCAAAACAGATGACAGAGTCTGGGACAGCACTCTTGATAATTCTTTAACAAATTTCGAAAATGGAAATCTAGCAATGTATTTTGGATATTCTTATGACTATTTTGCAATAAAAGCCGCAAATCCAAAATTAAATTTTGAAATCCATGAGGTTCCACATTTATCAGGTAGAAATATGTCAGTTGCGAATTATTGGGTTGAGGGTGTATCAAGCAAAAGTACCCATCAGAAAGAAGCGCTGCTATTTATGAAATACCTGGCACAAAAAGACAATTTAACAAGACTTTATAGTGAGGAGGCAAAGACAAGACAATTTGGCGAAATTTATCCGAGAATTGATATGGCAAAGACGCTTTCATCAGATCCGGTTTTATTACCATTTGTGTCCAGTGCCCAGTCAGCTATGTCTTCATTCTTTGTCTCGGGCACTAATTTTACGGGTTATAATGATGCACTCAATCAGTATCTGGGCAATTCCGTTAACTCGATGCTAAAAGATACATCAGCAGACAGTGCTGTCTCAACCCTTTCACAAGGAGTTTCTCAGGTTCTTAATCAATATGCCATCCCCTCACAATAAATTAAAAAACGCAATTTTAGAAACTCTTGCCTATTTTGATATTTTTGACTTTCCTCTTTTGGAATCAGAAATTTTTAAATTCCTACATTACAATCAAAAAATAGATTTTAAAGAATTTAAAAAAGTTTTGAAAGAAATACCAAATGAAAGATATGGTGACACAAGATTTTATTTTTTGCCAAAAAGGAAAGAAATTGTTGTACAAAGAATTGAAAAGGGAAGAATTAGTTGGAAGAAGATAAAAGCGGTCCAAAAAATATTAAAGGTTTTAGGGTTTATTCCAACAATTCAATTTATGGGAATAAGTGGATCTTTAGCAATGAAAAATGGTGATGACAATAGTGATCTTGATTTATTTGTCATTACTTCTAATGATACTCTTTGGTCTACTCGTTTTTTTATATGGTTAATTCTTATTTTTTTGGGTAGACAAAGAAGAAGAGAAGATTTAGGAATTGATATGATTTGTGTAAATATGATTGTTGACAGGTCAAAAATTGCATTCCCAAAAGAAAGACAGGATATATATACGGCACATGAAATTATTCAGTTATTACCAATTGTAAATAAAAATAATACATATGAATTTTTTCTTAAGGAAAATAAATGGGTACTAAATTTTTTGCCAAACGGTTTTGAATCTGGTGAGAAAATTAAAAAATCTGATTTTGCGGTAAATTTTCTTTCTTTTTTTAATAAACCTTTTGAGAAGCTATTAAATAGACTCCAAATTTGGTATATGAGTAGACACAGGACAATTGAGGAAGTTGGGGATAATTTTGTTGCTTTTCATCCATATAATTATCGAGGTAAAATTATAAGAGAGTTTGAAGAAAAAAAGAAAAAATATGAAATATAATACGATTATCTGCGGAGGGACATTTGATAGACTTCATGCAGGGCATAAATATTTTCTTAAAAAAATTTTTGGATTGGGTAAAAGGGTGCTTATCGGACTTACTTCGGATTCCTATGTCGTTGAAAATAAAAATTCTAAAATTTTGCCTTTTCAGACCAGACTTGAAGAATTAAAAACCTTTCTTGCCTTAGAAAACCTTCTTATTAGAGCGGAGATTTTTCCGATTTTTGATGTTTATGGAAGGGCAATTGACCCGACACTTGAAATAGATGCAATTGCCGTAAGTGAGGAGACAAAAAGCGGAGCAAGAAAAATAAATAGTAAAAGGGAAGAAATGGGTCTTAAAAATTTACCTGTAATTACTATTCCAATAAAAAAGATACAAGAGAATACACTCTCATCAACCAAAATTAGAGAAGGTAAGACCGGTCGTAACGGAGAGATCTATCTTAATAAAAAATGGACAGGACATACCTTGTCTTTGAGTGATAATGTTAGGGAAATACTTCATAAGCCTTTTGGAATTTTCCTTGAAGGTGACATTCCTGAGAACATGCTCCAACACCCGGAAAATATGGTTACTGTTGGGGATTTTGTTACAAAGCGATTTAATGACATGAAAATATCTCAGGCTATTTCTGTGATAGATTTTTCGATTGAAAGAAAACATATTTTTACTACTATTTCAGACCTTGGGTTTGAAGGATGGGAGGGGATATTTAATGTAAAAAATCCTCCAGGATTAATAACACCTGAAATTTGGAATGTTTTGGAAGTAGCAATCAATTCTGAAAAAAGAAGAAAAATTATTATAGTTGAGGGAGAGGAAGATTTGGTAGTAATTCCTCTGGTACTATTGCTACCCTTGGGTTGGAAAATTTTTTATGGGCAACCGCAAATTGAAAACATGCACAAAAATGGGTTAGTATGCATAGAAGTTGATGAAAAAGTTAAAGAAAAGGTATACGATTTTCTGCTTCAATTCGTGCGCAAATGATTACTCCAGGTTATTGACAAAATATTCTGTGTCAGATACTATTCTCTAAGTTAAAACAATTAAGTCTCCCTCCCTGTATGGGGGACTTTTATTTAAAATATGGATAAAAAAATATTTTTAACAAAAGAAGGACTTGAAGATTTAAAGAAAGAGTATGAGGAATTAAGTAAGGTCAAAAGACCTGAAATTCTTGAGAGGCTTTCTGCTGCACGAAATCAGGGTGATTTATCTGAAAATGCTGAATATACTGCTGCAAAAGATGAATTATCCTTCATAGATGGTAGAATTGATGAATTAGAAGAGTTACTTAAGCAAGTATCTCTAATTGAGGATACAGGTAAGGGCTCTG
This sequence comes from Patescibacteria group bacterium, assembly GCA_036381535.1. Taxonomy (GTDB): domain Bacteria; phylum Patescibacteriota; class Microgenomatia; order Levybacterales; family UBA12049; genus DASQJJ01. Next base: position 12,662 of record DASVCQ010000065.1, read on the forward strand.
TTGCTCTTGGTTCTAAAGTTACACTAAAGGTTGGAGAGAAAGAAGATATATATACAGTTGTTGGAGAATGGGAAGCAGATCCTGCAGAGAAGAAAATATCTCATGAGTCTCCTCTTGGTAAAGCACTTTTGGGTAAAGCAAAGGGAGATAAAGTTGAAGTTGATGCACCTGCCGGAAAAGTCCTCTACACAGTAGTTAGTGTTAAATAAGATCACGGCCAATCTTAGTTTTTTTCTACTTTTTCTTCAGTTTGGACATATCAATTTGTTAAATAATTAACATCTTTTTATGTTTTGTTGAAAATTCTCCAAAATTTGATTCTTGCAGAAAGTTTTTCTAGTATAGACTCATGAGTGAAAATTTAGGGAAAGGAGGTCCTGAAAACGCTTTATCAAAAGCTTGTGCCGAGGCAAAACTTCGCCGGGATGAAGTAGCCAGAATGGAATCTGAGGCTCCACTTCATCCTTCAATGGTTGAGACACCAAGGTCTGCAAGAAGACCAGATAAAGCAGGACCTGCTAAAAAACAATGATAAATAGCCTTGCTAGCGGGCTATTTAAAATTAAGGTCGAGTAAATTTAAGTAAGATTTTTTATCGGGAAAAGTCCTTTTAAGATACCAAAGGCATTATTTACATTTTCATCTTCTAAAATAATTGAAACTTCATTTGGAGTTGAGACTATTTCAATAATATTTATTCCTTCCCAGGCTAGAGATTTAAGAAAGAAATAATATACACCAGGTGTCTCTACATTTCCTTTAGGGAGTTTTATGGTGATTGCCGACAAATCAATCATTTCACTTACTACTTTTTCTCCAGAAAGTGCATTTTTTACCTGTTCTCCCAAATCTTTACTCACAATAATTGCTGTCTCAAATACCCCTTCAGTTAACGTAAAGTAATATTTACTTTCCGATGAATAAACTTCTGAAAGTAACTTGTATTTATTTCTTAAATTTTCTGAATTTGTATAGGTCAATTCAACTAAATTTGATCTGACTATCATTTCAGGAGTTGAGACAAAAATATCAAGAGGTGCAAATTTAGGTTTTATTTCATCAGAGAGCCTCTTTATTGCCATGATAATTGACGCTTCACTGACGTCTTTAAAAAGCATCTTTTCAAGTTCGGGCTTTATATAGCGTGCAAGAGATGAGTAGTTAATAAGATCCTTTGAAAGTGCCTCAACTAAATATCTAGAGCGCTCTATTATCTGTTTGGTTGCCTCAGGTACTGTAATCATATGTTTACCCAGGCAAAAGGCCAGGGGGTGTTAAAAATTTAACACATTTTAAGTATTTTTGTCAAATCTATTAAAAAAATTGACTTCAGTTAGCCTTTGATTTATCATGCGTTTTAATATCCTGACTTACTTCAGGGTACATTTGGAAACCAGGGCTTGCAAATATCAGGGCTTCTCGGGAGACGAAGTCCTGATTATTTGTCTAGAAAAAGTTTGTCTTCAAAGAAATGAGCTTTTGGAGACAAAAGAAAATATATGAATATTTTTTATTTTATAAATTTAAAGAAAGGAGACAAACCTATTTAGAGGGGGTTATTTGCTGTTTTTAAAACAATTTATAACCCTCCAAAAGAGGGATTTTTTTTATGATTTTGCAACTCAATAAGAGAATTTTTGAAAGGAGGTGATATATATGGAAAGAATTATA
>DASVCQ010000066.1:0-3695 GCA_036381535.1 Patescibacteria group bacterium
CTTACTTAAGCTCAACGGTTGCGTACCCCTAGAGTACTTACCTTGAGCTATTTAAGCTCAACGGTTGCGCACCCCAAGAGTACTTACCTTGAGCTATTTAAGCTCAACGGTGGCGCCGGCTGCTGTAAGTTTTTCTTTTGCTGCGTTTGCTGTTTCTTTATTAACAGCTGTTAAGACTTCTTTTGGAGCTGTATCCGCGAGAGCCTTAGCCTCAGTAAGTCCGAGGGTTGGTACTAATTCACGAATAGCTTTAATGACTCCAATTTTGTTTGCTCCTGCTGCTGCGAGAACAACGTTAAATACGGTTTGCTCTTCAGCTGCTTCAGCTGGAGCTGCTGCTCCTGCTGCTGGTGCTGCTGCTACGCTCATCGCTGCTGCACTAACACCAAATTCTTCTTCCAAAGCTTTAACTATTTCAGAAAGCTCTAGTACAGACATTTCTTTAATTGCTGTTATTAAATCATCTTTGCTTAATTTTGCCATCTTGTTCTCACCTCCTTTTTTATTAAGTAATAATTCAAAAATCAAAAGTCAAAATTTAGGTTTAACTTATATAAGTTAAATACCTTATCTTTCGAGTTATAGATTTTGAATTTTAACTTTGTGCTTTTTGCTTTGCAACTGCATCTAGTGTCATAACAAATTTCTGTAAATTCCATGAAAGTGCTCGGTGCAAGCCTTGAATTGGTGCATTCATCATGCCAAGCATTTGAGCAATAAGTGTTTCACGAGAGGGGAGTGTTGCTATCTTTAATACTTCTTTATCTGATAGGACTTGTCCTTCCATAAGGCCGAATTTAATTTCAGGCTTTTCCATATCTTTTACCATCTTTGAGAGAGCCTTAAGTGGCCCTACAACGTCACCGTATACAAACATTGTGCCTGTTGGCTTAACAAATTTATCTTCCTGGCCTGTAGCTTTATCGCCTAGTGCTATCTTAAGAAGCGTATTTTTGGCAACAACATATTCTGCATCTGCTTTTTTGAGCTCTTTTTTAAATTCCTCAAGCTGCTTATGGGTAAGACCGGTGTAGTCTGTAAAGACCATAGCTTTGGATTTATTTACTTTATCTGTAACCTCAGCTACAATGCCTTCTTTTTTGAGCCTATTTTCTGTAACTTTTTTTGTTGTATCGTTCATATTTATTTATCCTGTCATCGAAAAGCTGAAAGCTTTGATAGGATCTCAAGATAATTCTATCGCTTCCTCCGATTATGATCGGAGTTCGCTCCGGAATGACTACAAAAAAACACTCTCAAGGAGTGTCTGTCTGATTTAGAAAGTTTTTCTTTCTTGAAGTTGGTCCCACGCTTGTCAAGCAAGCGAGCTCCCTCACTTCGTTCAGTCCGCTCCTCGGCAGGACTTATTTTTATGCCTACTTTCTTTGGATATAGGTATTATACTTTATTTTGCTTTGTTTGACAAGTGGGCTATGTAATTTGATTTAAGTGAATCTTTTCTAGTTAGACATAATTTTTCTGTCAATGCAAGTTCTTCTGCTGTCTCCCAATTTCTGATTCTCATGAGGCCTCACGGCTATTTGTTCTGCGACATTTTCATTTAATGGTTCGCCGTTTTCTCCTTCTACCAAAACGAGCTCGGTGTAGGGCAAATCTCCTTTTCTGTTATAGTGACATCTTTTACGTCCGCACTTATATTCAACCACAAATCCCTTAAGACTGCTGTCATAGTGATGTATAGCCATTAGACCGCAAGTAGGGGAGCCGGGAAGAGGACTAGGAAAATTTACTTCTTGTGCCATAATTCCAGGCTAAGTATGGGACAAAATTCTAAGGAATGCAAGTAGTTATTTTAGGGCTATTACTCCTTGAGGCTTTAGTGATGGGGCTGTCATACAATCATTTACTAGTTTTCTTTCTAAATTTTGCCTTGCCTGAATCTCACCAATTCCAGGCAATTCTCCTTTTGGCGTCTCAACTTTTACGGTAGAGCCATTTTGCCCTTCTTGCTGAAGCTTGCAAATACCTGTCGCTTGACCGTTGTCACTTGAGCGTCCACTACAATATCTTTGAAAAACACATTCTCCCGGAGGATTTTTCCCTGGAGCATTCAAAACAACTGCGTTACACCACTCACTCATTCACTGGAGTATATGGTATGAAGAAAGATTAGTCAAGTTTGGGTTATTACACAATTCTTACACAATTAGCATAAAAGAATAAAATTTATTATGTAGATTATCTTTATGTTACAAAAGAATCAGGTCTCAAAGCTTGCACAAAATAGAGGGAGAAAAAGTTGTTTGGTTAGACTGAGCAAAAATGATATTTATCAGGATATAAAAAAAGAAGAATATAAAAATATCTATAATTATCCTCTGAGAGTAGATTAGGCTGCCACAGGGCTTGAGTAGCGTACTTTATCTGATTCTACTAGTACTTTGCTTAATTTTCTGAAATAATTATTACTTTGTGGTAACTCTTCTATTTGTATAAGAGGATTTTCTCCACTAGGAAGTATTTTAATTACACTTTGGACATCTAAAAACCCGGGAATCGCAACAGATGTTACATTTATTGGATTTCTTTGCTGAGTAGGATGTGTAACTGTTGCTTGAGTTATTTCGACCTTTCTATCTGCTTTTTCTCCTTGTGGGTTAATTCCTCCAAATACTATAATCTGCTCAGAACCTGAAAGGGGAATTTCAACATTCTCTTCTGTTGTTGCGGAGTGAAGCAAAATTTTTCCTCTTTGAGTGGACAAATCCAGAGTAGCAGTTGGGATATCTAAAGTAAGTGCATGAAAATCAGGATGAGGAATTTGTATAACTCCAAGCTTTATTTTATCAACAGTTGATAGAATAAAAGACTTAAATTTACCTTGTTTGACAGAAGAGGGAACAAGATAAATTGTATCAGGACTCATTTCTAGATTATCAGATAAATTACTTCTATATTTTAAGGCGAATGTATTATCTAGTGCGCTCTCAGGCTTTCCAAAAAGTAGCTGCGATTTGCTAACAGCTTTTTGCCAAGAGTTAACTGAATATCTCTCACGATATCCGTCGGAGTACTGCATTGAGTCCCCAAAATAATCTGGTGGAATTGTTAGGTATTTTTCGTATGGCTCTTTTACCATAGAGGTATATTACCAAAAGTCTTATAATATGTCAAAGGGACGATGAATCGCTCTGTTGGGTTTTAACTTAAATATAAGAGATGCTGGATGAGAAGTTATTCTCTATTTCTATCATCTGGGTGTTTGTCATGCTTTTCTCTTAGAAGGGCATTAAGATCTTTGATAATGTTTTCTTTATTTGTGGGAGCTTCTCTCTCTATTCTTATACGCCTGGAATCCGAATCCTGGCGGTTGGGATATTTAATTCTCCAATTATCATTGGCGGTATTCTCTAAAGGATCAGGTTTTCTTGTAATTTTTGGAAGTATACCGCCTCGGGTAAGAAGATTTTTATTGGTTACACCATATCCCTTTAAGAAATTTATCAAGTCATCAAATCCTCCAAGAGACTCAACAACAATCCCTTTTCCTAATTTTACTATTACCAATTGCTCATTACCTAGACCGGCAACCAATACATTGGTTACGTCTCTTGGTTTTGCATCAGGCTGCTTGGAATTTTTGTAGGAAGAATTTTCAACAGTTATCCCATCTTCTGCTATGGCCAAAGTACCATCCTGCGCAATTGTACTTACAATAACAGGTTTTCCTTCAG
>DASVCQ010000067.1:0-9268 GCA_036381535.1 Patescibacteria group bacterium
TCTTAGTCTTCTTCCAAATCTTAAAGTAGGAGTAATTTTTGCTGAGGAAGTTCCTGAAAAGCATTCTATAGAATTGTTTCAGTTGGCAGAAAAAAAACAAGTTATGCTTGTAGGGCCGGCAAGTGTTGGAATTTTACTTCCTGAGAAAATAAAACTTGGTGCAATAGGCGGTGTGGACTTTAGGCAAATGATACTCTCAAAAATACTAACTCCGGGAAATGTTGCTGTTTTTTCATCCTCCGGTGGCATGACAAATGAATTGATAAATATTGTAACTTCTTCAGGTCATAGGCTTTCTTTTGCCATGTCATTTGGAGGAGACAGATTTCCTTTAACGACACCTCTTGAGGCACTTCTTGCTATAGAGAGGGATAAAGAGACAGAATTTATAGTCTATTTTGGCGAATTGGGAGGGTATGATGAGTATGAGATTGCCAGAGCGCTGAAAGAAAAAAAAGTAACAAAAAGAGTTATTTGTTATATTGCAGGAAGTGTATCGGAAATGTTTGAGACTCCTCCTCAATTTGGTCATGCAAAAGCAATGGCCGGAAGACAGGGAGAAAGTGCCAAGGAAAAAAGACAAGCGCTCAAAGATAGTGGAGCATTGGTTGCTGAGTCTTTTACAGAATTTGTTGAGATAGTAAAATCTTTGCCTAAAAAAACATACAAAAATGAAGAATATGATATTATAGGAGGGAGTATGGAGGATAGACAAAAAGCACTAATTGCCACTTCAGTCTCATCTGATAAAGATGGAAAAGTAATGGTACTGGGTGAGGATCTTTTGTCTTTGGCCAAGACTAGCTCTTTTGCAAAAATAGTTGGAAGTCTTTTTTTGGGGAAAAAGTTAAAGTCCAGAGACAGTGAGCAGTGCATTGATTTTATACTTCGTTTGTTAGTTGATCACGGTCCTTATGTAAGTGGTGCTGTAAATACTATTATTACTGCACGTGCAGGACGGGACTTGGTATCGTCTCTTGCAACAGGCCTTCTGACAATTGGTCCAAGATTTGGAGGAGCGATAAATGAGGCTGCGGGAAATTGGTTAAAAGGTGCAAATTCCGAAATTAGTGCTCCTGAATTTGTTGAGAATTTTGCTTCTTCAAAAAAATTAATAGCAGGAATTGGTCATAAAAAATATAGAGTAGATTTTCCTGACCCGCGGGTAAAAGAAGTTTTGCGATTTGCGTCAGGGAAAAGATTGTATACAACTTTTGCTCTTAATGTCGAAAAGGTAACTGTTGCAAAAAAAGGAAATCTTATCTTGAATGTAGATGGTGCAATTGCGGCTGTACTTTTGGATCTACTTTCTGAAAAAGAAGGATATTCAGTTGATGATTTAGAGAAATTAGTCGAGACTGAATTTTTTAATGCTTTATTTGTACTCTCCAGGAGTGTTGGATTTATTGCTCATTTTCTAGATCAGAAAAGACTTGATGAAGGGCTTTTCAGGCTCCCTGAAGAAGATGTAGCGTTAGTATAATTGAAATTCTCCTTATCATGTGATAAACTACAGGACATGTCATCCGAACAAGAAAATTTACATCAACAAGCGTTTTTCGAGTCCTTTAGGGAAAGAATTTTAGCTCATCTTCCTTTAGATGGATCTGAAGTAACTGCTAAGTATAGAAAAGAACAATTTACAATTTGTTTACAGAAGGTATCTCGTGGGAAATTTGACAACTATTCGGTTATTTTAGCTTCTTACAAGAAACGCCCTTTTAGGCGTGAAATGTGGTTTGAGCCAATCGGACATATAGATATAAATATTACTGCGGGTAAAACATTTTTAAGTACATCTCCTATTCCTGATGAAGTAAGTCGAGATAGGCTTGCCTTGCCCCTTCAAGCATCAGAAATTGCCTTTACGGATGAGTCTGTTGGAGCAAAAATAAACGCTTTAGGAGTAGAAGAAAATTACCGTGGGAAAGGGTACGGATTGCTTTTGTATGCATTGGGCAAGGCTATTCTTCGGGATATGGATTTTGATAGCATGAGTATTATAGGAGACCAAACGGAAGGATTTTACAAGAAATTGGGTGCTATTCAGACTTCTGATCTTGCCAATAGGCAGATAGCCAAGCTTACTTTTAACGATAAGGAGCAAAATGCTTTAAATCAATTAAAAATAGTTAGGCCTTAATTTAATTAAGACTGAATTTGCTTTAGATAGTTAAGAGCAAAAGCTAAATTTTTTCCTACTCTTCTTCTTCTAAAAAATGGCCAGTCAACACTAAGCGTGAAAGTATTTTTGTGATCAATATCTGCAAGTATAAGGCTTGTTGAAGGAACTCTTATAATTAAGTGGTCACGCAGTAAATATTTTTTTGCTCCTCCTTTATCTATACTTACAATATAATTTGCATGGGGATACAATTTCTCAGAAGTTACTCTTCTAAGTATTGCGCGTCCTGTTGGGCTTTCCATACTTGGGTTTTTGAGAAGACTTTTAGAAATACCTCTTTTTGAAAGAGACAAATTTATATCCTTCTCCGGAAAAGTATTTCTAAAAATTTTTCCAACAGAGCTGAGATATCTATCATCAGGTGCGTTTAGAATAACTTCGAGATTTTCGTTCATTCTTTTTACTACTAGAGAGGAAGTTGTTTGACTGCTTGTCTAATTGCCCGCTCAAGTAATTTTTTCCTTGGTTTTTTACCATCAGTTAGATATGAATGTGGGTCTGTGCCGTCGCATCCTGTCATTTCAGCAATTACAGATCCGACTGTCGTTGTATCAAATCCTCGTCTTTTTGCCTCCTGATATGCATTGTCTGGAAATTCCACGGCAGATGTTGTCGCAACTCCTGAATGAGCATTTCTGTCCTGTGAAATGACAAAAGCAAAGTCCTCATGTTTTGTCCCCCTCCTGGTCACTACATCTCTTATTCCGCTTTCCATCCCAATCCATACATCAGCAAGAGGAGCAAGCTCTTTTGCATGATGGAGTCTTGTACGTGCGCCAATTTCTGTCTCGATATCACCAATTGGCTGCTCGTTAATGCCTGATTTGGCTGCTACCCCTCGTACGGTGATATCATATTTTCTAAATCGCCTTCCCCTGAAAACCACCCTTGTAGGCTCTAGCTTTTGTTCGCTTTTTGAAGCAACAACTACTTCTAAGTGTCTTTTTATCATACGGGCATTATATGTTTTAAAAAATAAAATTACAAGATATTAGTTTAGAGTAATGTGTATTCTTGAATTGCTAAGAATTGTCTCGGTAGGCAGCTGGTTTTTTATTTGCACTTGATAAAGTTTGTTGCCAGAATCAAAATTTATTGGTTGGGAAATAACAAATTGAGTATCTCCGCCACTCCAAGATGTCTCAGAAAACCATACAGGATGTCCGTCTGTTTTGTTAAATAGCCTTATCCAGGCAGTTTCATTGCCATTTGGAATTGTAACTGTCGCCTCAAGGACAACTTTTTTTATTCCCTTGTATGCTGTGCTATCAAGGTAGGCAAGCGCTCCGGGAATATCTGTCCAATCAGTTAAGTTACTTTGTCCTGACCCAAGGGGCACAAATATTTCTTTGACAGATGAATTATTTTGTACAACTACATTTGTTTTCTCGATAATAAGAGGTGTGGGCGTAGGAATTTGTGAGATTGAAGCTATGGTAGGAGTTGGGGTAATTTGATTTGGGGGATTTTGTGGAAGGTGAGACTGAGAATAAATCCAGAGATCCAAAAGCACTATATTTATTCCAAAGAAAATTTCCAAACAAAAAATAAAAATTCTTTTCCAGGGCAGATATTTAACATTCACATATTAACTATAGAAGAAAAGTGACTTTTTAAGCAAGAATTTAAATGTTGGCTACTTGATGTTAATATTAATTGCTTGCTACAATATAATTTATGGGAATACTCATTGGTTGGTTGGTAAGTAGCCTTGGAATTCTTGTGACCGCATATCTTTTGCCTGGTGTACACTTACAAAGTTTTGTTGCTGCACTCGCGACTTCTTTAGTACTCGGTATTATTAATGCAATTATAAAGCCTATTTTGCTTATATTAACTCTTCCTATCAATGTTTTATCTCTTGGACTTTTCACTTTTATTATAAATGCATTACTGGTAATGCTTGCTTCAAAAATTGTTCCTGGCTTTGCTGTTGATGGATTTTTATGGGCCCTTGCTTTCAGTGTTGTCCTATCTATCATCAACTTCGTACTCCATAATCTAACAAAATAATATGAAACAGTCGTCATTTTCGGCGCTCAAATTTGGTGCGCTTCGGATTTTTTTATTTGGGCTTTTTATCTCAACACTTGGCTCAACAATGCAGGTTGTAGCTGTAGGCTGGCATGTCTATGAACTCACACATTCTGCCATAAGTTTGGGTTTTTTGGGAATTGCCGGATTTGTTCCAATACTTATTGCATTTTTACCAGGCGGAGTAATTGCTGATTCTTTTGATAGGAAAAAATTGCTCATTGTACTACAAATTATTTTTGGGATTGGAGCATTTGTTCTTGGGATTTCAACAGTCAGTCATACAATAACGCCTATGATTATATATCTGGTACTTGCACTCAACGGATTTTTGCTGACAGCTGATTTGCCTGCACGTTCTGCCGTTATTCCACTTCTGGTACCTGATGAATATATTTTTGGTGCAGTTAGTCTAAATACATTATTTAGGCAAATAGGATCGGTTGTAGGTCCTGCCTTGGCAGGAGTTTGTATTGCGCTTTATGGAGTGCAGAGTGTTTATTTTTTTAACGGTGTCTCATTTTTTGTTATGCTTTTAGCGCTTATTCTTATTCACATTCCACATATTACAGAGAAAAAACCAGAAGTATCCCTGCATGCTGTCTTTGAAGGATTGAGATTTATTCGCCATTCTCCACTGCTTTATTCAACAATGCTTATAGATTTCTTTGTAACATTTTCTGCCTCAGCTGTTGTACTTCTTCCTGTATTTGCAAAGGAGGTTTTGCACATAAATGTTGCGGATTTGGGACTTTTGTACGCTGCACCACCTGTGGGAGGAGTGTTGGCAGGATTTATTTTCTCAGGCTTGGGTAATGTGAGACATCAGGGTAAAATACTTTTTGCAGGTATTCTTTTGTATGCATTAGCAACTATTGGTTTTGGAATATCTAAATCATTTATTCTGTCCATCTTTTGTTTGATATTATCCGGAGTAGGAGATATGGTAAGTACAGTTATTAGAAATGCCATACGCCAAATTAATACTCCCAATGAAATGCGTGGACGTGTGGGGGCAACCTCTATGGTCTTTTTCATAGGCGGGCCTTTCTTAGGAGATAGTGAAGCAGGATTTGCCGCGGGATTTTTAGGAGCGCCACTTTCGGTTATAATAGGCGGGACTGCTGCGCTTATTTTTACTCTTGGAGTTTGGCTAAAAGTACCTAAATTGAAAAATTACCACAACGCGGAGTTGACAATATAATTTATCTTGAAGATCTTTTCCTGTCGACAATTTTTCTTGCGGCGTTATCTTCAATTTTTCCAATAGAGTCTTGATTAACTCCTGGTTTGGAGACTATAAATTTCCCCCCATTTTGCCAGACAATAATTGGAGTAGACTCTCCCATTCCAAAATTCTCTGAAGCTGCTGCTTCCCACATTGCTTTATCTATGTCGTCTGTTGTTGTGACTGCCATTTGGCCATTTGGTCCATACGCGATAGCACTATCTTCACTACATCCTCTGATATTTGTTTCAAATCTAAGTTTGTCCGCGCTCATTTACTAATAAAACATATAACTTTACTTTTATGTAGTCAATAGGAAAAATGGTAATCGTCCAGGAGTTTTCAAAGAGCTGTCATTTTGAAGCTATGAAATAGACGAGAAATCTCAATTAGATCTCTCGCATATGCTCGAGATGACAAATATTTTGTCTAATTCTGGATGGTTACCAAAAATAGATAAGACTAAGTGCTATAATCAGTTGATGAAAAAAAATTTCCTCATCTTGATAATTCTAATAATATTCCCCATAGGCTTTTTCCTTTTTCAAAATAAGTCTGTACAAAAACCCTCAACTAAATTAATCCCGACAGTTACTCCCTCAATCGTGCCTGTAAATATCTCTGAGAATATACTTTTCGTCCCTTACTGGACTTTATCAAGTTTGGACAAAAGCTATGATGAGTATATTTATTTTGGGATAAGTCCTGATAGTAGTGGAATAACAAAAAATGAGTCAGGCTATGAAAATATTACAAAATTTTTGGAAAAAGTGCCTGCTAATTCAAAAAAGTTGCTTGCTGTAAGTATGACAAACTCAACAATAAATGAAAAAATACTTCAAGATAAAGACATTCAAAGAAAAGTCATTAAGGATGCTATAAATATCGCGTCTCAAAACAAATTTGACGGAATTGTATTGGATTTGGAATATAATGCCTTTCCTTTTGATTCTGTAATAAAAAGTGTAAGTGATTTTTCTAAAAATTTTGCCATAAATACTAAAAATAATAAATTACTTTTTTACCAGACTGTTTTTGCCGACACCTACTATAGGGGACGCCCTTATGCGGTTAGGACTCTTTCTGAAAATGCTGACAAAATTTTGGTGATGGCCTATGATTTTCATAAATCAAATGCCGACCCCGGACCAAATTTTCCGCTTTTTGATAATGAGGAAGGATATTCTTTCACAGAAATGATAGATAGTTTTGAAAAGGATGTCACGTCAAATAAATTAACTGTTGTTTTTGGAATGTTTGGGTATGACTGGCAAGTGGATAGTAAGGGAATGTCCACCGGACAAGCAATTAGCCTAAGTGACAATGAGATAGAGCAAAAATTTATCAGTAAATGTATATTTAAAGATTGTAATATAAAAAGAAATAGCGCTTTGGAAACAAAAATTACATACCAAGATAATAATGGTAAAAATCATATTGTCTGGTTTGAGGATAAAAATTCTGTTAGTAAGAAAGAAGAAGTATTGGAAAAAAGTGGTGTATCCTCTGTTGGATTTTGGGCAAATAGTTATTTCTAGGTGGCTTGAGATTTTGAAGCAAGAAAAAACATTAGCAGAAAGTAAAATACCAAAATCTGCCATAAAAAGATTGACAAAATTGCTCCTCCTAAAATAATTGCAATCAGCATCCTTTCGGCTCCATAAACCAAAATCAAAACGCTTCCAATTTTTCCTAGAAGAATAATACAAAATAAGGTAAAAAATGGAGACGCAATCATAGGAGAAAGAATTGGACGGCGACGGATTTCCCAAAGTGTTTTGTATGGGTGGAAAGTAACACCATAAAATGTTTTAAGCCATACGGCAATGCTATAAATAAAAAATGTTGATTTTCTCATTTTTCTAAAAATTTATAAGACTTTAAAAATCCATAAAACAAATTCTATATATTGTTTTCCAAAAAGAAAATAAAAAAGAATACTTATAAGTACCGAAATTGGAATGAGTGGTTTCCATGGATGATTTCCTAGATGAGTGGAAATAAAAGAAAAAAATGCAGGAAATGGGATATCTGAGTGAAGTTTTTTTTGTTCGGTTGCGCGGATTTGAAGCTCTTCAAGAAATTTATTCTCCTGCATATTTTTGTTTGAAATCTTGCCTTGCCCTGTATAGAAGTGATTCTGTTGCTTTAAAGGATAAATTTAGTTCAATTGCAATTTCTTTTATCGGCATATTTTCAACATAGTGCATTTTAAGAATTCTGCGATATTTTGCGCTAAGAAGATGGAGTGTGCTTTCTATATTATCTCTAATTTTATTTTTTTCGTATTGGAATTCAGGCTCAGATATCTCCTGGGCAACAATTTGGAGAAATGGTAATTGTGAAAGAAGAAGTGACCTTACTTTTTGTCTTCTGTAAAAGTCTACAAGCTTGTTATGAGCAATAGTATAAAGCCAGGTTGAAAGACTGCTTTTTCCCTGAAATCTCGCCAACTCATCAAGTGCTTCCAAAAAAGTATCTTGCATAATTTCTTGAGCATCCTCATGTCTTGGAAGTTTGGCAGATAAATACTTTAGAATTTTTGGTGAATATTTTTTATAAAATTGTACAACTGCGTATTTATCACCTGATAAAATGAGTTCTATTTCTGAGGGCATAGAGGTAGTATACCAAAAATAAATGATTTTTGATAAAACATACGACTAAGAATTAGATGTAGAAATAATGAATACTTATAATTTGGCTAAATTTAGAGCAAAAAAAATGAAAATAAAGGGAATTAATTGGAATTATTATGATTTGGGTCGTGGGGAAAAAACAATAGTTATACTTCCTAATATACTTGTTTTCCCAAGTCCATGGTTTGAATATGCAAAATTTTTAGAGACAAAATCCAGAATTATTATTCCTGTCTATCCGCCAATTTCAGACTATGGACTTATGGTTGAAATGTTACATTTATTGCTAATAAAGCTTGGTGTGAAAAAATTTGTTATGGTTGGAAATTCTGTGGGTGGAATCTTTGCTCAGATATACCAATCCAGATTTCCAAAAGATTTGGAAGGACTTATACTCATTGCAACAATTGCACCGAATAAATTTTTTGGCTTTTTGGCGACTATTTTATATAGTCTTGGCAAATTTGCACCCGACATAATGATTGAGGGATTTGTCTATGTTGGTACATATTTTAGCCTTACTTCAAACAAAAAATTAAATAACTTTTGGCTTCCCTTGCTTAAAGATCATATTTTTCAAAAGCAAACAAAAAAATCTATCTTAGCTTTGGGATTTTGCATCATATCTTTCTGTTTTGGTTTTAAAAATAAAAATATGTATGAAATCCCTGTGTCCATAATCAACGCTAAAAAGGATATTGTCTTTCATCCTTTTTTTCAAAATTCTTCAAAATCCTATCCAAAAGCTAAAAATTATGATATTCCTGATGCAAGACATCTGCTTGAATTAAGCAGTAAAGATACAATTCTTCAGATAATACAAAATTATTTATAAATCCTGCCCCCGTAACATTTATGGGACTTAATATAGAAAGGAAAATTTTGGATAAAGATAAATTGATCCATCTTACCTATAAAGAATATAGTGGGAAAAATGTAACAAATGCAGATCGTGCAACTATTTTCTTGACTGGATGGTCTATGAAAGGGAATAGCAGGTCTTTAAGGTATATTGGACGCGAATTACAAAAATCAGCTCCTAATGAAAAAATTTTTACAATTGCCTGTAGATCTCTTCGGACGAATGAAAGAATAAGATATGAAGCACACGCGGTAAAAGATTTCGTTAAGAATCAAGGAATAAAAGAGTTAACACTTATTGGATATTCCGAAGGAGCAACG
>DASVCQ010000068.1:0-4381 GCA_036381535.1 Patescibacteria group bacterium
AATGTCAAATTTTAATCAGGCTTACCTATAATCCCCGTTTTCTCCCTCTTGACACTTTTGGAGTAATTTCTTGCATAAATTCACTCAAGGACTGAGGATTTAGGGGCATCCCATTTACAGAATTTGGTCCATGAAAGCTTCCTGGAGTACCCATTTCTCCAGTGTCTCGATCAACAATAATACTTCCTTTAGGGACTTTTAGACTACTTCCGGGAATCCACTCAAATTCTTCTTCATGTCTAGCGACCATAAAATTAAAATATTAGATAAATCAATAATTTACAATAAGTGATAACTCTCAATTGACACAGTACTTACCACCTGGTATAAAGATTCTTATGCCAAAGCAGGAAAATAACCAATCACAACTTCAAAGACAAATTGAGAGCACACGAAAAGCAATTGCCCGTCAATTTATGGAAAAATTAAAAGAGGTAGAAGGCAGACGTTGGAATTTTGAAAAAGCAGAAGGTGACTACTCAAGCTCAAGGCCATACAATCCAAATGAAGCAGCAGAAAGACTCAGAGAATTTCTTACTGGAGCTACAGAATGGCAGGCAAGTGCGGAATTTACTCCTACTCTTTCTGCAGTAAAAGTAGACGAAAAAGGGACACCCACAGGACACTTAAAAGCACAATTTGACGTAGCATCTGGAGAATTTAAAATTGATGACTACAATACTGAAGGAAAAATTACAAAAAGATTAAAATTAGACAATCAAGCACCTAGAGTAAGACAGTATGATACTCTCACTTTTTCTTACCCCGCGCAAAGTGGATTTGTATCAAGAAGAGGATGGCAAGATACCACTTTTATAGACTATGGCGGAATGAGATAAATCTAAAACACTTCAAGTAAGTAACTCTTAAATTTTTTATATTCAAACCTAACAAAACCAGTTAAAGGTGGGGAAGAGCTTTTGCTGCTTGTGAATTAATACTACTCCATCTTTTTCTTGCCTGAATATAATCTCCTAGCCCCACTTTTCTAGCATTTTCTAATGCTTTTTTTGCACTCTCTAAGGATTCATTAATACTTGCTCTACCCACTGCCTGAAAATCCTCTTTTTGTGCTTCAAATCTATAAGTGAGCAGTCTCACCATAAGTAGTATTTCTGAAGGTGTTGCCGACCTACTTAGATAATAACCATAGTCAGTAGTAGGAATAGGATAAGTCGCCTCAGACCTTACAAAAAAACTTCCGCTGGGCTTATTATTCTCTTCTCTTCGCCAAAAGCTAAATTCAATGTTTACAGGCTTACCTGCAACTTCTGCCCCAGGGATTGTATATGTTGCCGTAAAATGTCTATCTGTAGGGACATTTCCAACTTTTAGCTTTTCTGCCTCTTTCAAAAGATTCTCTTTGGGTAATTCAAATTCCTGCTCAACCATCTTGGGACAAAGTATATTCTCCTATTCTAGTTTTGTCAAACATGCAGCCCAAAATGCATTTACTTCAGAAGATTACGCTACCTCTTGTGGTATAGTACTCAAAACAATACGCTTTCTGGCTCTTTGGACAATATCTCTATGAAGATTTAAAATTATGTCATCTTCTTTTGCCGCTCCATCGCGCCTTGCCGGACAACGAGTAGTAGTGGTAAGCACATCTCTTTTCTCAACAGTCTTCTTAAATTTTTTTCTCTCATCATTTAACAATTTATTTCCTTTTTCACTAAAGGCGAGCCTCCATCCTAAGTCTTGGTTATTCTTATCTACCGGTTGAAGTGTAAAATATTTGGATTTATATCTATCGAGAATACGCCCAAATTTTCCCTGAAGCTTCCTATTTGTATCTGAAAAAAGTTCTAGATGCATATTTGCCAAGGTCCTAGCAATTTCTGCAGAATTTTCAAACGCATTTACATATTGCTCAGGAGATAATTGAATTTTTTGTTTTCTTTCAAGAGTTTTTATGAGACGGTTCATCCTTAACATTGTTTTTTGAAAAGTATTAAGTCCTCTTAAAATAAATTGATCTTCATTTCTAGCCTCTAGGCGATTTATGATTATATTGCTATAGCAAAGTATAAAAAAATTAGTACTAAAATTGGCTAATGGATGTCGTGTCGGCAATTTTCTAAGTGATTTTAAAACTGAATGTAAACTGCTGGAAAAATCCTCATATTCTTTATTTATTGAAGATTTAATAAGCCTTTTTGCATTCTTAGATTTTCTTTTACTTACCTTTTCTTCAGGTTTAATTTTTCTTTCCTTAAGCATTGCACTCCTTCTACTTTGTTGATTATTAAGAGTAGCGTCATTTTCCTGTGCACTATCAAGATTAAAAGCCATACTTTCTCCTTTTGCTTTTGAATAATCAAGAGTAAGAGATAGTATTATGCCTATTCCAACATTTCTTAGCTCTTTCATTGCCTCGTCCATCTGTCCAATTGTCGGGTATCTATTCTTAACAAGAGTTCCATTATCTGCGCGTTTCCATACAGGAACTCCTAAAGGACTAAATCTTTCGGAAAAAAATCCTGACTGAATAACTCTTCTTGTATCCTGGCTACAGGGAATTTGTACATCTGTCTCATAGACTCCTGTTAGTCGGGGTCTTTTATCATCCTTTTCCCTATTCACTCCAAGTAACGCATAAAGCTCAGGTATAACGTGGGGAGGAAGACGATATTCCTTACCCTCTGGTACAGTGGGAGGAGGGATTTCATGAGAGGAAACTTTTCGAGTATATAAAGATCTATTTGGCAGATACCCGCCAAATAAAACCGATCCCATTACTCCTTGAAAATCAGGAATTCTCATCATGAAATTATACACTATAAGACTTATTTTGTAAAGCTACACCCTTATTAGCTCCTTTTCTAAAAAATAGTCTCTATAAAAACATTCAACAAACATTTCTGACTTTTGCACGACAAAAAAAGGCTTTGACATAAAAATACATGGCAAGTATCCTGTAAAAGTGACTACAGAGCAAATTACTCAACCCCAACAAGAATCACCCATAGACCCAAGGGTTGCCAAGATTCAAAGAGAATGGAAATCCTCAAGATGGAAAGGTATTACAAGAGACTACAGTGCAGAAGATGTAATTAGGCTTAGAGGCAGTCGCCAAGTAGAGTATACTCACGCAAAATTAGGAGCAGAGCGCTTTTGGAAACTTCTCAATAAAGAAGCTTACGTCCCGGCACTTGGAGCACTAACCGGCAATCAGGCGGTTGAGCAAGTCAAAGCAGGACTGAAAGCAATTTATGTTAGCGGCTGGCAAGTTGCAGCAGACGCAAATTTGGCCGGCCAAACATACCCTGACCAAAGTCTATATCCATCAAATAGCGTTCCTAAATTGGTAGAAGGTATCACCAACGCATTACAAAGGGCAGATGAAGTAGAACACTCAGAAGGAAAGGGGAAGAGTGTAGATGAGTGGTTTGTGCCAATTGTTGCCGATGCAGAGGCAGGCTTTGGAGGTAAATTAAATGTATATGAAGTAGTAAAGTCTATGATTCGCGCAGGAGCAGCAGCTGTTCATCTAGAGGACCAATTGGCATCAGAGAAAAAATGCGGTCATTTGGGAGGCAAGGTACTCATCCCGACAAGTAAAGCCATAGAAAATCTCAAAGCAGCCAGACTTGCAGCAGATGTTATGGGAGTACCAACGATACTTATTGCTAGGACAGATGCAGATAGTGCTACTCTGCTTGATAAGGATATAGACGAGCGGGACCAACAATTTATTAAAGGCAGACGCACTCCTGATGGATTTTTTCAAGTTAATGGTGGAGTGGACGCGGCAATATCAAGAGGACTATCTTACGCGCCTTACGCGGATGTTTTGTGGATGGAGACTTCTACTCCAAATTTAGCCCAGGCCAAAAGATTCGCTGATGCTATTCACAAGAAATTCCCCAAAAAACTTCTTGCATATAATTGCTCTCCTTCATTTAATTGGGGAGAGAATTTGGACGAGTCAACCATTGCTAAATTCCAAAAAGAACTTGGAAAAATGGGATATAAATTTCAATTTGTTACACTAGCCGGGTTTCATAGTCTCAATCACGGAATGTTTGAGCTGGCACGGGATTACAAAGAGCGCGGTATGGCAGCCTATTCAGATTTTCAGAAAGGGGAATTTGGAAGCGCCAGACGAGGATACAATGCAGACAGGCATCAAAGATTTGTTGGCACAGGTTATTTCGACAAAGTAAGTGAGACAATTTCAAATGATACCTCAACAAAAGCAATGGGAGGCTCAACTGAAGCAGCCCAATTTAACAACCCTCCTAAAGAATAGAAGTTACCCTAAATTTGTCATTGTGATTTATGTCACGTACAATAACCATTTCCAATCGTTTATAATACTACAAATATAAATATGACCTTAGAGCAACATTCTCAAAAATCTAGTCCCCAAAAAGAG
>DASVCQ010000069.1:0-2996 GCA_036381535.1 Patescibacteria group bacterium
CTCGTTAAGTGTAATTCTTTTGCTTTTTTATTCATTGCTTGAGCAAATCCATCTATTCCTCCTGGATAATTATCTCCCACTGCATAGGCTGCATCATTGCCTGAGGGCAAAAACATCCCGTACAGCAAATTTTCAAAAGTAACGCCAACTCCTTTTGAAAATCCGACAACAACGGGAATAACATTACTTCTTTGTATTGTCAAAATGTCATTCAATTTATAATAATCAAGACCAACAAGTGCAGTCATGATTTTGGTTGTTGAGGCAGGAGAAAATCTTAAATCCTCTCTTTTAGAATACAAAACCATTTTGGTATTATCCTCCATTACGTATGCAGCTTTTGCGGAAATTTCAGGAAAATATTTTTTTTCCAAAATAGGAATATAAGACGGTTTGGAAAGCACAAAGGGCGCTTTTTTAACTTGTAAAAATTGCATCTGGACCAAAGTTAATTTGTTAAAAATGAATAAAGAAAGTCCAATAATAAGAAGAGTTAATGCAATAATGGACAAGTGAGGTGAAGTACCGATTATTTCCTCAAATTTTTTGTGTACGTCTTTAAATATTTTGGAGAATTTTTCCATGATAAAAAATAAAGAAGCAAAAAAAACTATTTTTTACTGTCAACTACTCTTATTCCCAATTCTTTTAATTGGTCATCACTAACAATTGATGGAGCATCCATAACAGCTGTCCTACCGGTTGAGGTCATTGGGAATGCAATTGCCTCTTTTAGAGATTCCTCGCCTGATAAAATCATTGCATGTCTATCAAGTCCAAGTGCAATTCCTCCATGAGGCGGGGTACCATAGGAAAATGCCTCAAGCATATGCCCAACACTTTTTTGAGTTTCTTCTTTTGAGTATCCCATTATTCTGTAAGTTGCCTCAAGCATTTCAGGAAGGTGCGCTCTTATACTTCCTCCACCTGCTTCAAATCCATTACAAACCAAATCATACTGTGTGGTTCTGATTTTATCTATATTTTCTCCTTTAAGAAGCCACTCAGCATGCTCTGGGATTGGTGCACTGAAAGGATTGTGGGTGAAAGTCCAACCCGACTTTCCGTCTCTTACTTCTGCAGCATCCCCCTTGTCTACCTTTTTAAAGAAAGGAAAATCTACAACCCATGCAAATGCCAAAACTCCTTCTTTTTTCTCTTCTTCACTTCTCATGTCAAATTTGTCCGCGCCATATTTTGACAGTGCCTCATCATAAGAAATAACAGGAAAATCCTCAAATTTTAATTTACCACCGACTGCTTTTACGCCTGACTTTACTACTGACTCAACTGTTGCCATAACATCTTCACGCGACACAAAACTCATTTCAATATCAACTTGCGTATGCTCAAAGCCGCGGTCTGCCCTCAAATCTTCATCCCTTAGACATCTGGCAAATTGAAAATATCTTTCATATCCTGCAGTCATGAGAAGTTGCTTGTATTGCTGAGGGCTTTGAGGAAGTGCATAAAATTTACCGGGCTGAAATCTTGAGGGGACCAAAAAATCTCTTGCCCCTTCCATTGTTGATTTGGTTAGAATTGGTGTCTCTATTTCAATAAAATCTTTCTCAATTAATGCTTGCCTTATTGCGTTGGAATATTTACTTCTGAGCCTAATATTTTTCTGCATTCGTGCTCGTCTTAAGTCCAAATATCTATACCTTAATCTTACATCTTCACCTACATCGTATCCATCAGTATCAATTTGTATTGGCATCTCAGATGCTTTATTTAGGATTTCATATTCCAAAACATCTACTTCTACAGTGCCTGTTGGAATATTGGGATTTATCATTTTTTCGGGGCGTTTTTTTACTTTTCCTTTAATTTGTACAACAGACTCAACACTCAACTCCCCCATTTTTCCAAAGCCAACACACTGGATTTTTCCGCTTCTATCACGAAGATCTATAAAAGTAAGCTTTCCGTGATCTCGCTTAGTATCAACCCATCCTTTTAGAAGTACTTCTTCATCAACTTTTTCGACCGAATCCAAAATTAGTGTTCTATCCATAGCCTTAATTGTACCTTGATAGTAGAAAGTTATCAAGACGATATATTGATAGCAAATAATCTTATCTTGATAAGCCAAACATGTCCCACAGCCTCTTGACAATTACCATTTAGAGAAGTATTATAACCTTTGTCTATGACGTATCACGCACGATTTATTAAGATTCAACCTCCTAGACCCTAGGGGATTCTTGCGTGCTAAATAAGACAATGCAGTCTCCCCCACAAAGGGAGATTTTTTTGTCCCAAAATCAAACATATGTTACAAGTTGATCGCAAACCATTAAGACTAAGTTATCTAGATCCTAAGACCGGATTTTCGGATTTTGTTAAAGACGGGCAGGCAAAAAGAATGTATGGATTGTCAGGGCAAGCTTTACTGAAAGCTGTAGAAGAAAGAATGAAAGAACCCAAAACTTTGCCCGAGAAAAGAAGGAGAGAAAAATACGGGGGGGATTATCTTGAAAAAGAAATCAAACTCGCGGGCAAAACAGCCACAACGCTTGGTCAAAGACTTTTAGACAGGATTGATAAATATTCCGGAGAAGCGATAGCCAAAAATTACGAAGGAGTAAATAAATATCAAGCGGATGATTTTTATAAAAGGCGCATGCTTGATGCAAATAATTTTGTGAGTGAATTTACAAATATCCTTTTCCCATCAGTTGTAGATATTGTTAGGCTAAATAATGATGTCAGGCTTATTTCAAGCAAGCGTTCTAAAATTCTTGGAATTCTGCTTAACAACCCAATAGATAAGCATTTATTTTTTGAGGTTCAAAGACATTTGGTACTGTCAAATATCGCCGCCGAATTGTCGGAGCGTTCGCGCACATTAAATATTAATGCGCAAGTAAATGATGTGCAAGATGAATTATCAACCAATCTTTTCAAACCTCCTTTCGGATATACGGAGTTTGCAGAAACTTACGCGAAGATTGATCCATCAACAAATTCCGTAGTCTCTGTGTATGAAGCAC
>DASVCQ010000070.1:0-8882 GCA_036381535.1 Patescibacteria group bacterium
GAGTGCATTGGAATTTGCCCGCTCAAGACACGGTGTAGGATCTGAAGGCTCTGATTTTGCAAGATCCGCAAGACAGCAGTTAATAATTGAGGCAGTGAGAAATAAGCTCATTACATCTGCCTTTTTTAGTCCAAATAAATTACTAGATCTTTATAACATTATGAGAAATAGTATTGATACTGATGTAAGTCAGGAAGAAATGGGGCTTTTCTTAAATAAAATTCTCTTTTTTAAGAATGCAAAAATAGGATCTGCAGTTATTGATTATGGTGATTATGCAACTAAAAAACCCGGGCTACTCCAACTGGCGCCAATTACTCCAGAATATGACAACTTGTCAGTACTTATTCCACGTGTAGGTAATGGAAATTTCTCAGAAATAAAGTCTTTTGTTACGTGTGAAGTGACAAATGGTAATTGTGTGGTTACTCAAAAACCAATAACTCCAACACCAAAGAAAAAGTAAAGTTTGGGTTTTTTGTAATATCTCTCAAGAGAGTTTGAAAAATTCAAAAATATCTAAGATCCCATTCTCATCAACGGATTTTCCTATAAAGAAATGTTTTTCTCCTTTTATTTTTATAAGGTTTTTCAATTCGCTTGTTCCATTTTCCAAAGTTGCTACGTATCCACATAACTCCATAAATTTCCAGTCACTGGTACTGTCTCCAACCGCTAAAATATTTTCAAAGTTAATCTTTTTGCTTTTAATTATCTTTTCCACTGCTGTTTTTTTTGATGTATTTTTGTTAGTAATAATACAAAATTGTAAGTGTCCGGCATAGGGATGTAGTCCCCAACTAATTGATGCTAAGTTTTCAAATGGTTTGAGAATCTCTATAACTCTTTTTTTATCTTCATGATCAAGTGCAATAGGCATAATTTTTGTAATATTTTGTTTGTTTGTTTCTTGTATCAATGATGGAACTTTTATCGGCATAAATTGTAATACGTGTGCATGTTTTGGAGTAATAAAGCTTTCTTGATTTTCTTGAATAAAGTAATTATCGCGTGTATAAAATTCTGTATAAATATTGTTATCCAGACAGGTTTGCAAAATATTTTTTGCTAATTGTTTTTCTATAAATAATTCTTCTAAAACAGCATTATCGATTGGATCATAGATAACTCCTCCTGCATCAGCGATATGTAGATTATTTAACGAAGCAGATTTGATAATTTCCAAGATGGATTTATACGGTTTGGCAGTACAGAGAATAATGGGAATATTTTTTTGTCTGATTTGTTTGAGTACATTAATAACGGCTTGATGAGAATAAGGAGAATTAAAACCTATTTTTTCACCGACAATTACACCGTCTACGTCAAGAATTATTGCATCTATCATAAAATTTTATAAATTTTTGTTGATGAATTTTGATAAATAACTTGTCCTAAATTATCAAATTTTTTCTCATCAACTTTATACTTTTCTCTTTCCATGTCTCCAATATAGACATAAGAAACATTATATTTTTTGATTAGAGATTTGGTAAGTTGAATGTCTGTTGATTCATATAAATTTTTTACATCTTCAATTCTTGGTGGGACAATATCATAAGTACCTCTCCACAACCACTCATGCACTGTCCAGCCAAAGACAGTAGGAAGTCCTGTGTTGCTTGATATTCTTTCATAATCAGTATATGAATCTCCTTGTGCCTCAAGCATAACAGGTTGTCCTGAAATATTTTTATTTATCCAGTTAATTGCTTGGGAATCTCCCGGGTGTGTTTTCTCCAAATATTTCGTGCCGTCCAGTCCTTCAAACTTCTCAAAATTACTATAGTAAGAATTTATGGAAAAGTATGGGTATACGCTGACAAGTGTAAGTAGTATTGCACTGAGAATTATAAAAATAAAGACAAAAGGGATTTTAATTTTTTGTTTTATAGAAAAAGAAGGAAGGATTCTTAAGATGTAATACGCACTTGCAATAGAAAGAATTATGTATGCTTGATAACACAACTTAAACATTGTATTTGCTCTAAAATATGTTGTATATATATCTTTTAAATAGACAAATTCTGGAGCGATAATAAGCAAAAAAGCAAAAATACTAACTATTGTTACAAAAATATCTATTGGATTATTATTTTTTTCTTTTTTGAAAAAATGAAAAAATGTAAATGAAACAAACCAAAAAAAGAAAAATCCATAAAGAATTGCAAGTTGCCACCAAGGGCTGAATTGACAATAGCCCTGCTCAAAAATTATTGGTCCAATATGTCCTATGTGAATTAAAAAATCAGGAGCACAATTTATTCCTATTTGTGAAGCAAACGGTTTGAAAAATAGTGAGAATGGCAAAGAGATTACAAAAAAACTAGCAAAGAGACTGCCTACATATGTAAATGCACTTCTACTTGAAAATAACTTTTCTCTGTACAATTTATATAGGAAAAAAGCAGAACCAATGAATAAATATATAAGACCGTCCCACGCATTTGTCATATACATAATTCCACATAATGCCCCCACTAAAATAGGTTTTAATATTTGATATTTAGTCTTACTAAGAGGTTTTAGAAAAAGCACTAACAATATTGATAATGTAAGTAAAACAAAAGGAATATCGAGTACATGTCCATGTAAGTCCGATACTACAAAAGAGTAAATTGGAAATTCGTGGATTGTATGATAAATAAATCTTGTTGCGTTAGGGTACCAATAAGCATTAGGAAATGTTGTAGGAGAAAATGACAATTGCCAAGGAGCAACGGGATTGTCATTTTGGTACGGCGTAAAAAATGTGTAAATTGTATGCAAATTGCCAGCAAAAGCAAGAAGCCAAGCAGATAATATTCCGGCAATAATAAATCTTAAAAGATTTTTCTTGCCAATTTTAAAAAGATACAAAAGATTCCCTCCAAGAGAAAATCCGCAGGAAAATGTAAAAGCAAAAATTGTTGCGACCATTAAGTTAAAGGTAATATTACTGGAAAGTGTTGATAATTTGGTTAGTACAGCTGTTACTAAATGTCCGAAAAAATAGTAATTTATAGTAAGAGGTGCCATCCACATATCCTTTGGGGGGAAATATGTACTTCTTAAAATAGAATTAACAAATCCAAAATCCATGAATTTTTCCAAACCGTTAATATTGGGTTGATAACTCCTAACAAAAGACCAGAAGGAAAGAGTAATAAAAAAAGTAATTTCTTCTAAAATCCATATAGAAATTGTTGTTTTATCTATCTTTATATCACTCTTTTTAAGCAACAAAACATTAATTACAAAAAATACTGCCAGAACACCAATAAGCGAATAGATAGTAAAAGGCAGAATATGCAAAGTAGACAAAACATAAATTAAGTACGTTACTAAAATAATGCCAATAAGTTTTGAGAAAATGTAACCCTTATCCAGAAAAATATCAAACAAGCGTTTTGTAATTGGCAAAAAAATAACTCCGATAATAAAAAACACTGTCCACCAAATTGTTATTTGCCTTAAGCTCTCAATCATAGTATTTGTTCAAGATTAGTTATTGCAATAAGATTTTCTCCAATCTTTCCTTCTGTTTTGGAATTAAACCAATAAAAAGTAGTTGTTTTGTTATGTTGGGCCAAATATTTTAACAAATATAAATCATCGTCAACAAAATATCTTATTTTCAATTTCTTTATAATTTCATCTTTAAAAATATGTGGTTGTTTATTGTTTGTGTTGAAGTATACTCTATGAAAAATTTTTTCTAAACCGTACCTCTTGAGAATTGAATAAGAAATAGAATTGAGAAAACCAAACCTGCTTGAGATTAAATATAGATTATATTTATTTTGCTTTGCAAATGATTTCAAAAAAGTAATATTCCTTTTTAGGGGAGGGCGGAATAGAGGTATGTGTGACAATTTTCGTATTTTTTGTTCTAAATTTCCAGGCATACGATATGTAAGCTTAGTGTGATCACGATCTCGATATAAAGACTCTATAATCCATGCAGGTAAAAAGGGAGGAAGACTTACAAAGACTCCATCCAAATCAAATCCAAAATTCATATATTTAATAATGACAATTGTACAAGGTTTTTCCTATACTAACAAGATTTATACTTAAATAATATAACCAACCTGAGCTGTTGCAAAAAAAGCAAGACTGAATAGCAAAAAAATTATGTATAGTCTATTTCTCAGACTTTCATTCTGCTCCTGTGTTTGTAGAAAACCCTTATGAATTGATTTGATAAGGGGAAAAAGTAATAGAGCAGAAAATAGCGGATAAAAAAGTGTTAGCTTAGGGAGAGAATAACTGAAAACTGACATAATATATAATATTGCAATACCCGTTACCAATAGACAAAATATCCATACGGCTACTCTTTTGGAAAGAAGAACAACAGAGCTTCTATATTTATATTCTATTTCTTGTTTTCTATTTTGCCACCTGTGGCCGAAAAAGAATAGTAATTTTATTAAGGCCGTAAATCCTAATAAAAAGATAGGTAACTGTACAAGGCTCCCTCCAACGAGAATAAATCCAATGAGAAATCTTAAGATTGTGTTGAATACATTTAGGAGTACATCTATAATTGCGATTTCTTTAAAACGAAATGGTTTTGCAGTGTAAAGAAATTCTGAGACTATTAACATGGTTGATAATATAAAAATGTTTAGAGATAAAAATAAACTTGTGATAAGAGCAAGAAGGAAAAGTAATAATACAACAAAAATTGCGAAATTTATAGATAACTTACCACTAGGGATTGGCCTATTCTTTCTCAGTGGATGAGACTTGTCATAGTTATAATCTGTAATATCATTTAAAAGATATGAGCTACCTCCTATAAGTGGGCCAATAATTAAAAAACCAAAAAGAAAAATTGGAATATTTATCAAAGCGTTATGTACCAATGCTGCTCCAAAGAGCATCTCAGCAAATATCCTCGCCCATACATTGGGGCGTAAAGAAATAAAAATATTTTTCATAGAAATGAAACTATTTGTGATTCATGTTTTTAAAAATCATTACTATTGGGTGATCGTAGACAGTGAATGCTTCTTCTGCCCATCCATCAGGAAAGTCTATAGGTATACCTAAGTATCTTAAAGATGGATAAGAAGTAAACTCTGCTATTTTTTGATAGTGCAGCTTACCTGCAAAAAGATCTGCATAAAATTTACTTGTCTGTGGGTACTTATTAGGTACTGTTGGTATACTCCCCCAGCCTCGGTTAGATGAAAGAATAAGGTAATCTCCTTGTTGTAGCATTGTGTCCATTGTTTGCCATTTTTGAGAAGTATCTATGTCAAAGACAGGAAACTCTTTTGTAGTAAATGTTTTGTTTTCACCTGGAATTGGAAGCGGAAGGCCATCGTCCCAGTACTCTGAAAGAATAACACTATTATTTGGTAAATTTTGATATATCCATTGGGAAGCTGTAACGCGGGAATGCGGCTTAATATAAATAGAAATAAAAAAAAGTGGCCAAATAAGTAGTATTGGTATGATAATAAATATTAATTTTGGAAATTTTTTATAAATATTGCTTAATGCGATACCTGTAAAAATTGCAAAAAATGGATATAAATAAATAAAGTAACGCATTGTCTTTACAAACTGAACGGATTGATACAAAAACATCAAAAAAACCCATGACAAAATTGCAAAAAGAATAGGTTGTTTCTTTCGCAGACTTTTGTAAAATCCTAAAATCAATAATAGAAAGTATGGTATACCAACACCAAAGAATATAATATTTTGAAGTGCAAAAATAACAGGCATTTTATTGATCCATTGAATATTAGGCGGATACCAAACCTCTGGTGAGTTATACGCCATTAACTGATGCAAACTCTTTAAGAAATCTTGATTTAAAATAGGAAGAAATAAATTTGTTGACCCAAACATATACGGATCAGCCAATCTTACCAGTAGATAGGATATAATTATATAGAAAATTATTTTAAGAGATTCTTCAGCCAAGGATAATTTTGAAAAAATTTTTCGTCCTTTTTTAAAAGCCGGATATAAAATAAAAAATAAAATAAGAGGAAGTACTGCTAATGCAGTAACTTTTGATGCAACAGCTAGTCCAAAAAAAACAGGACTTAATATTAAAAATCTAAATCTGTCTGTGATCATATAGTGAAAAGCTAAATAAACTGATGCAAACATGAAGAAGTTCAAAAAGATATCAACAGTAAAAAAATGAGAAAGTTGAATTGCAAAAACCGTAATTGAATATGCAAATGATGCAAAATATTTTGTGGTTCGTGGAATCTTAGTCTTTAACTCTAAATCTCTTGTGAATAAAAAAATAATTATAATTGTAAGAATGTCAAAATAACCAGATAAAAATCTCCCTACTAGAGTGAAATTATTGTAGCTATTAAAATTTAGTAATAAAGCCAGTATTTTTGTCAGGGTTATAGGGAAAATGCCATATACAAAAAAAGAGAAGTTATTATTTGTAGGATTAAGAGTTGACAAGCTTGGATTTAGATAAGTGAAAAAATCAGGAGGAATTTTGGATGCAATTCCAACCATTGTCAGAAATCTTTCATCCGGGTGAAGATGAAAACCTTGATCCCAATTAATTCCAATAAATCTAAAGAAAATTCCAATAGAAATTATAAGTAAAAAAATTGCAACCTTTTTTATTTCAATACTTTTAAAAAATTGCTTCATAGATTATTTTTACTAAATATCCAAACAGTTGGCCTATCAAATACATTTACCGTCTCCTCAACGTTAAATTCAGGATCTCCCAGATAAGTTATTTTACAAAAAATATCACACGGAGTTTGGTATACTTTTCTAAATCCCAATTCTCCGCTTAAAAGTTTTGAATAAAGGATATAGCTTCTTGGAAAGTTTTTTTTATTTATAATTCTGCTATGTAAAATTCTTTTACTTGTTAGAATAACAACACTAGAGTTATTAAAATCTTTTAAAGAGGTGAGATCTGCTTCTAAATTATTATCGATATCATACAAAGGAGGTTGAATATTATTTGGAAAGGTAGAATTAAATGGTAGAATGCCTAAATCGTAAGGCTCGGAAACAATCAATGAAGAATTTTTTAAATTGTTTGTGGCCCAATTTTCAGCCAAAATCCTTGTGTCTTCATTAATATAAACTGTTTTAAAGAAAGAAAAAGTGAATATCAAAGAGATGATTGTAATAACAGCAAAACTGTAATTTGATATATTTTTGTGAAATGAAGATATCCAAAGAGAAGTAATCAAGTAAATAAATGGTATAGTCGGCACCATGTACCTAGTCCATTTTGCAAAGAAAAACGCTTCTGACAAAAATAAAATTAAGAAAAAGGAAATAAGAATCAAAAAATTATAACTTACTGACTTTATGCCTTTGAATAGAATTACAAAAAAGGAAATAATAAATAAAGATAGCACAAATGGATTTATTAAAAATGGAAATATTTCAACTAATTGATACAAAATAGGAGTTGTATTATAGAATTCACCAGTATAAAAAACATGTAGTGATCCCACTACTACGGAAGACTCATAATTCATACTATTTATAAAATCCTTAAAATCAAGAATCACAAAGGGATTAAACAAAAAGTAGACTAAAGCTGCAAAAAAAGTATATAAGAAAAGAAATAAAAATAATTTTGAAAGTTTTATTTTTTTTGAGACTATATATGCAAGAAATATTCCTAACACTGGAAATATAAAAAGAACAAGGTTAGAAACTTTAATGCTTAATAAAAGTCCCATTATAATTCCAGAAAAAATAATGTTTTTGAAGGACCTGTTATCTTTAAGTTTTACGGAAAAATAAAAAACCCAAAGAGAAAAAAAAGTGGACCACATTTCGAATGTTCCAAAATGTGCAAATTGTATAAATCCTGTGCCTAATGCAGCAAGAATTGCAGAAAATATTCCTACCTTTTTATTAAAAATAGCAGATCCAATAAAATACAAGGAAGGTATTATAAGTAACGATATAGTTGCCGAATAAATCCTCAATAAAAAAATGGCAAAGGAGAAGTCAAATTTTAGATGAGTTAAAAATACTATAAAAAGCCCTGTGAAATAGATGCCATAAATTGGCAGAGATCCATAAGCAAAAAAATGAGGATTAAGATTGTTTGGAAATGATAATTGAAGTATAGAGTAAACAATATTTCTTTCGTCAGGATGGAAAAAATATGGGGATCCCCACATAATATTATAAAAACGAAGTAAGACTCCGAGTAGTAATAATGTTATAAGTAGAATGTTAGATTTTGAGTACATAGCAGTTTAATTTTTAATTCTTAATTTTAAAATTGAAATTGATTTTAATAAATTAAAATTAAACTTTTTTGGTTTTTAAAAAAATAAAAATTTCGAATTTTAAATTATTTTGTAACATGTTCTGCAATTTTTTGTCCCAACTCTACTGCGTAATTTGTACCTCTATCCCATGGATAGACTTGCTGAATATTGGCTAAATAAATATTCTTAAGCGGCGTATCAAATGGGGGCATAATCTTTGAGTAATTAATCGGAATAATAGGTTGAGCAAAAGGTACTTTAAAAATATCTACACCCAAAATTTCTTTTTCATAATTCGGATGTAAAATTTGAAGTAATGGATCAAATTCTTTTAATATTTCTTTTTCTGAAAGTGAAAAATATGGATGATTTCTCGGGAGATAATTACCCAAATAAACCAAATGTTCATTATTGTAGTGCTTTTTATTCATAAAATTAGTATGCTCGACAACAGCCATAACTGGAGAGGCAGGATCACATACGCTTAACCAATATGTATTGTCTGTTAAAAATTGTTTTTTCATTCTGAGTACTACTGTCATTGCCCCAAGACCTTCTAATTTGTGAAGTTTGGTTTTGTATTCTTCAGGAAGAGATGGGCAAATTTTAAGAAAAGGAAATGAAGGTAGAGTGACAATAACTTTGTCA
>DASVCQ010000071.1:0-2306 GCA_036381535.1 Patescibacteria group bacterium
CCCTGCTTTTATTTTTGCAAGCAGCGTATTTAAGTGTTGAAAATTTTTAAAATCCAATGGACTAGCACCAGAAGCAATTAGCTTGTCTCTTGTTGTGCGGTCAAGTAAATTAAAATCTTCTGTAGTGACAGAATCCGCTAATATATTTTTCTTTTTCAACTCATCTATAACATGTTTTACAAATGTTGATTTGCCACTTCCCGGTCCACCCGTCACGCTGACAATAGTAGTATTTTTTTGTTTTACATCTATCAGTGTATCAACAAAAAAAGAAATAAAATCAGCATCACTTGAAAAATTTTTAAACAAAGATGTTTCTTCTTGCAGAAATTCTTCGATAACTTTTTGGTCGCGCGATTGTGAATTTTGCACTGCCCTGAAATGATAGCTAATTCTTGTAAAGAATGCAATTTTACTCCCTGACAAAAATTGGACAAAAAGAAAAATTTGTTGACAGGACAATTTAAGAGGGCTAAAATGACTCAATGACCACAGACCCAAAGATCTTTAAGGCATACGACATCCGAGGTATTTATCCAACGGAACTCAATGAAGAATCCATTGCGGCGATTGTACGGGCAATTTATGTCTTCTTCACACAAAAAATCTCTAACGATAAGCAATTAAACGTTCTCCTTAGTTATGACATGAGACTTTCTGGCCCTGTGCTATATCCTATTGCAAAGAAAGTACTTATTGATTTAGGAGCACATGTTGTTGATGCAGGGATGCTTTCAACACCGTCGTTTTATTTTGCGGTATCAAAATATGGGTATGATTGTGGCATTCAAATTACTGCATCTCACAATCCTCCTGAATATAATGGAGCAAAATTTGTTATCAATTCACCAAAAGGTTTGATAAAAATTGGCAAAGGATCAGGCATGGACGAAATTAAAGATATGGCTATTAACGGTGTATCATTTACACCAAAGTTTTCTGGTTCTCTGGAGGAAAAACATGGGATTTTGGAAGATGAGGTTGAAAATGCCTTAAAGATCTTCGGTAACCCAAAGATAAAAAAATTTAAAATTGTCGCAGACCCTGCAAATGCTATGGGAGGCACGTATATTCAAGCGTTGTTTGATAAGGTTCCTGCTGATTTAATAAAAATGAACTTTGAGCTGGACGGAAGCTTTCCAGCTCATCAACCTGACCCACTTAATTTTGATAACCTAAGGGATCTACAAAAAAAAGTTTTAGAAGAGAAAGCAGATTTTGGTATTGCCCCAGACGGAGATGGGGACAGATTATACTTTATTGATGAAAAAGGAGAAGTGGTTACTGCCACAATCATTACAGGACTTGTTGCGCGTGAACTTCTACGTGAACACCCAGGTGAAAAAATTCTTTTTGATATTCGTTATATTTTAGGTTCTAAAAAGATAGTTGAAGAGAATAAAGGTACATATGAAGTGACTAGAGTTGGGCATGCGTTTATCACAAAAGCATTAGAGGAAACAAATGGAATTTTTGCAGGGGAATCTTCTGGACATTTTTATTTTCGAGCGACAGGTAATGCTGAGTCGCAAGTGGCAATTTTAGTTGCTGTATTGAAAGTTTTGACAAGGGAAAACAAAACACTTTCAGAGGTTGTTAAAGAGTTACAGCGAAGTTATGAATCGGGAGAATTTAACTTTAAAGTAACCAATGCTCCAGAGATTTTGGAGGAATTAAAAAAGAGATATAAAGATGGCGAGCTATCAACAATAGATGGTATTGCGATTTCTTATCCAACCTGGAGATTTAATGTGAGAACGTCTAATACAGAACCGCTACTTCGTCTAAATTTAGAATCATATGATGCCAAAACTACAAAGGAAAAACTAGAAGAGGTAACAGAATTGATAAAAAAAATTGCTAAAAAAGCATAGACACCATGATTGATCTTTCTCAATTTGACAAATCCACATTTACAACTGACGGATATATAAAAAAAGTAGATAAGCCGTGGGGTTATGAGTTGCATTGGGTACCGGAAGGACTCCCCTACATGGGGAAAGTGCTTCATATAGATGCTGGAAAAAGGCTTTCTTTACAAGTTCATGATATAAAACAAGAATCATATTGGCTGGTAAGTGGTGAGTGCGATCTTATTTTAGAAAACAGTAAGGGAGAATTGGAAACAGTTCACATGAGAAAAGGTGTTGGATATACAACACATGTAGGACAAAAGCACCGTCATCAGGCAGTCACTGACTGTGATATTGTTGAAGTGTCAATGCCTGAGCAAGGAACGACGCTTCGACTGGAAGATGATTACAAAAGACCGGACGAAACACCGGAGCAGAGAAAAAAAGAAAGAG
>DASVCQ010000072.1:0-9662 GCA_036381535.1 Patescibacteria group bacterium
CCCAATCACCTTTTGAGGTGTCTTTAGGGATAGAAAGAGCAACAGGCATTTCCTTTCCTGTTAAATTTTTAACAATTTCTCGTAATTTTTTGATTATTTCTTCTTTCATAGCCGCATTATGTTTATATCATATGCAGAATAATAATAAAAATCCGCTCCTTCAGGCCTCCTTACTGAGGCCCTGAAGCAACGGACTTTTGGAATTATTACTTTACTACAGGTTAACATTGCTGTCAAGAGGGCAAAATAGGCACGAATAGACAAATATTTTTCTCTCAATTATCTATCTAAAAAAATAACTCCCATTGACACAATATCTTCTTTCTAGTATCTTGTCCTACAAAGGAGGTGAATAAAAATGACACTAAAAGAATTAGCTCTAAATGTTGTAACTAGAGGCAATTATGGGAGAAGACAAAGACTAGAGCAAGCACAAGCTGCACAAAGATTAGGCAAACAAATAGCTTCACTTGATTTTCACTTAGAAGGAATGCCTACAGAAGAATTTCCATTATTCGCTCGGGAAAATCAATCTGTTGCACCTAAAATGACATTCCCATGGCTTGATGTACCAGAGGAATAAAGCAAGAAGCAGCAATATTGTACCCAAACTACTATTGCACTTGACACCCTGCCCTTTTTCCTGTCATTATGAAATTAAGCTAGTAAAAGTGGCATGTTTTGGTGTTTTACTATCGTTACAAATACTAGATTATAATTTTGTATGAAAGTTTTACTTGTAGATGATGAAGAGGCAATTTTGGAGGTTTTTAAGCAGGCTTTAATTCAAGACCCAAGCTTTGAGGTACTAACTGCCCTGACAGGCAACCAGGGGTTAGAGCTTACTAAGAAAGAACATCCGGATGTTATTTTTCTGGACCAGGTGCTACCTGACATGAATGGTAATGATGTTTTGCAGCAGCTTAAGTCTGACCCTGACACAAAAAATATACCAATTGCCATACTTTCTAATTTCAATCAGGACACTTTGGTTGAGAATGCAATGAAAATAGGTGCATCAGACTATGTATTAAAGTATCAAATTGCACCAAGAGACTTGCTTGAGAAAGCCAAACAGCTAGTCAAAGAATCAGGAATTGTTGCAACTCCTCCCCAAACAGCTGCAGCGGTTACACCACCTGCACAAAGCGTTCAACCACAACCCGATCCGACTCAATCTGCACAAGTACAGACTCAACCAATGCCTACTTCAACACCTATCCAACCGCAAGATGCTTCAACTCAAGTTGCGCCTACAGCTCCGCTCTCACCTACTCCCCAACCAAATCAACAACCAATTACAGAGCCAGAAGCTAAGAGCTAATAAAGATATGCAACCACAATCTGCCCAAGATTACAAAAACCTCCTAACCGAGGTTATAAAAAAACAAATTGTCATTTTAGGACCGGATATCACACTGTCCAAAGCGCGCAATGTAAAAGGACTGACCGTTATGGATGATGGAACAGTTACCGCAGTAAGCGGTTCTCCTCAGGAAGTGACTCAAGCTTTGATAGATCAGTTTGTCCAACTTTCAGGACTTATTGTCAAAAAGACAATGGAACCACTTCTCCTTGGGACTCAAAACCAATTTTCAGAGACTACACCCCAAATAGCTCAGCCACAAATGCCTGTAGCACCCCAGCAAATGCCCGCTCAAAATACACCGATGCAGCCTATGACAAATCAAACAAATCAAATTCCCCAAAGTCCTCAGACACCTTCTCAACAGACTGCCCAAACGGAAAATCAGCCTGCCCAACCGGCCAAAAACCCGCTTGCAGCCTGAATTGGTATCTAGTATTTAATTGTGGCTTTCTAGTATGCTGACTATACAGTCTACTTTTTAGAAAAGCTTGCAAATTAAATACAAATTATTACATACTAAATAAAGAGATGATTGATACACAAAGAATAATCACAATATTAGTAGAAGCTGGATCGTTTATTGCTGCCTTTGCTGCAATATCCGCAGGTATTGTCATGGCCAGTGTCACCAAAAAATTCGGAACAGGCCTTATGGCATCTGGTTTTAAGACGAATTCTTTGGGAGTTTTTTTTATTGCGCTCGGCATTATCATAGATGCAGTAAATTCCTATCTTCAAGTAAGCGGATATGGCAGTCTACTACCTGAATTTGTGCCTTTGGCTATTCTTTTGGCAAAAGAGGCATCTTTTGTAATAGGCACCTACATCATTGTTATTGGTAGTAAAAAAACAGGAGATAAGCTGGAATCCCTTATGAAATAAGGCTAAACTACTCTTTTTTATTTAGATATTTTTTCTCTTTAAAAAAGCGTACTATGTCATTTATGGACAAACCAACTACAGAAGTCATAACTGCTAAAAAAGCTCAGGTTATTCCCCAGCCAATAGCTCCTCCAGAAGCCAGAAGAGAAGTTTCTCCCAGAATAATGCTTACAGGTGAAAATCTCAACAGGTTTGAGGCTTTTTATGCTTTAGCACGCCCAGTACTTCTGATAAGAGCTAGGGCATTTGATGCTAACAATGCAGAGGACCTGGTTCAGCAGGTATTTGAAAAGGAATTACCATACTTTGCACGGGGAGATGAAATAACCATACAACAGGCTCAGCGTGCTCTAAGGCAAATTATTCTATCTAAAATACGACACAATAAAGTCAGGCATAAATACGGTGATACAGGCTCGCTTGAAAGGACTCAATCAGATCTTGGCGATACAATTTTTAGAAGTCTTGCAACTAAACATAAAGATCCAAATGGAGATCTTGTAATGACAAAAGAAATGATGGAGAGACTCGGATCAACACTAAGTCCTGAACAGAGAAAAACTCTTATGGTTTTTATGCAGAATGAGGGAAATATCTCCATGAAGGAATTGGCTGATAAATTAGGAATGAAAGAGAGTGCGGCCAAAATGATGCTCAAAAGAGCAAGAGACAAGATTATAAGAGAGCTTGAAGCCTATGACTAAGATTAAATCTCGACTTTAATCTAAATACCAAATACCATATACTAGATACTAGCTATGACACTGCCCACAATTATTGCAACAATTGGCATGGTAGTATTTGGAATCCTAACCATTTATTTCTCCCTACGAGAACACCTGCTCAAAAAAGAACTACTTCTTCGCGACGAAACCCGCAAAAGAAGGGTATATCAGCTTTCAGTGCTTAAGTCTCTTCAAGAAAGAATAGGCTATTCACTTGATATTGAGAGAATTATTGATACTCTAACAGGAAGTCTCAAAAATCTTTTTCCCTACACTACAGCCTCATCAATTGTTATTCATGAGGATAAATATGTTTTTAAAATCGCACTTGAAGAGCGTGTCAGCAATAATTTTGTAAATCAGGTCAAAAAAAGTATGCTTGCCTCTCTTGCTTCACTCATAGACCATCCCCTTCCCCAACATTTTGAAGAATACCGTACAGGTCTTATTGTTGATGATGAAAATCTGAGCCCTCTTGCCTCTTTTTTCCATATTCCACTAATTGTTAAGGGTGAGATCGTAGGCCTTATTAGTATCTGCTCAACCAAGCCCGGACTTTACAAAGAAGAAGACATGACCATTCTCTACCAGCTTACAACAACTGCCTCAAACGCCTTTTCCAAACTCCAACAAGTTATCTCAACCGAGCAAGACAAACTTTTGTCCATGATTTCATCACTTGCTGACGGAATTCTTATGATTGATGCATCATATAAATTAACACTCATAAATCAGGCAGCCAAAACTTTGATTGGAATCCCCCATCTTGCTCGCCCAAATATTTTTGATGCAGTCAACATGCTTTCAAAACAGTATGATTTCGGCACAAAAATCAAAGAATGTCTAAGTATGGGAAAGATAATTGAAGAAAAAGAACTTAATTTGGTAGATAAGACTGTTCAGGTTATTATTACCCCTGTTTTTGGACCTCAGGAGGAAGACTCGGGTATGCCAACAAAAAAAGTTATCGGAGCAACTGTGCTTATTCATGATATTACTCTTGAAAAATCACTTCAGCAGATGAAGGAGGATTTTACAAACGCAGTTGTTCACGAATTGCGAAGCCCGTTAACAGCCATGAAGGCAGCAGCCGAGATTATGCGTGACAATGAGAGTCTTGCCAAAGACGTACAAAAATTGGCAATTATTATAGATGAGCAGTCAAAAAGACTTTTAAATGATATAAATTCCCTTCTTGATGCTGCCAAATTGGAGGCAGGACATTTTACCATTTGGCAGGCACCAAATGATGTTCCAAAACTCGTTGAGGAAACAGCAGAACTCTTTCAACCTGAAGCAGAAGAAAAAAATATTAAGATAAATACTTTTTTTGAAGATGCACTCCCACAAGCTTTTATTGACCTAACCCGTATAGATCAGGTTTTGAATAACCTTATTTCAAATAGCCTCAAATTTACCCCTCGAGATGGAAAAATTGACATAAAAGTAGTGAGTCAATTTAATGCCCAACTTCCCCGTACCCCAACCAATCCCGGAATACTTGTTTCGGTTACAGATACTGGAATTGGGATTCCTGAAGACAAGCAGAAAGTACTTTTTAATAAATTTGCCCAAATAAAGCACATTCCAGGTGATAGAAAAGATTCAGAGATAACTGAAGGCACCGGACTTGGACTATATATTGCTAAGGGCATTGTAGAGGCTCACGGTGGCAATATCTATGTTTCCTCGACTCCCAGTCATGGAACAACTATTTTCTTTACTCTGCCGGTTGCAAAAGAGGAAACCAAACCACTTCTCAATCCAAAGCTCCAGAAAGTTTTGGAGCACTATACTCCGAAGGTACTAAATTAAAATTTACTTAAAAAAGATTTGAGAAGAAAGTGGCTTGAAGGGTTTATCTTCTTTTTCTAAAATAACCGTATTTTTCCAAGGCATCTCTCATTCTGGCCCTATCATTCAGAGGCATATGTTCCATCCAGACATTTGTTGATGCGCTGCCATAAGAGATATTAACATGTAATTGATTTTGATCCGCCGGCTCAATTTGTATACCAGGGAATTTTGTACCGACTATCACAAGTCCTGTTGCAACATAATTTTTTATATCATGCAACTCTCTTGAATATACCTGCTCTTTAGGATCTTGTCCACGTGTTGAAGCGATTGCAGCGTCAACTGTTTTTACTTCTCCCATCAAACGGTAAGCAGACTCCTGTGGGCGCTCATCCACCAATTTTTCATTAACGCTTCTAATTGTATTATCATAAAACATTTTTGAATTTGTATAGGTGTTAGCTTTGACCGCTTGTACTGCTGCAAGATTTTCTAGAGAAGAAGTTACTTCATATTGTCCATCAGGAGCTGCATGAGTGAGATATGGATAAGGAAGAGTTAAAGTAATTTTATTTTTTGAAAAAGCATGGACTTCTTCATTCTCATAACCAAGGTGGATGGCTACCTCAAGACCCGGGACATTTCTTTTTGTATGGGCTCTATACGCATTGCGGTACTCCAAAATTTCAACAACAAGCTCATCAATATGTTTATTTGTCTCCCCAGTGTCTTGTGCAGCATTCTCCTGTGCAGTGAGCCTGTCAATTAAATCCGCTGCTTTTGACCCGTATAATTCTAGTCTTGTCTTGGCTTCATCGGGATTGTACCTAACTCTGTCGTTGTCTCCACCTTTTGGCATTTGCACAGAATATCAAAAACCAAGATATATGTCAATATTATGGGGTTAGATTTAAGGTATTGGGGCGGTTCTTCTGAGGCTCCTTATTTTTCTCATTGGGGAGGTAACAATTGATTCTACTCCTCTTATTGCACCTGCAATTCCGGAAATTGACCCAACAGCAAATAATGCACCAAGGCCAAGTGTAACAGCAACCTCTCCTGGTGTGAGACTTGGATTTGATTGCATTGAATTCATAACTGTGGCAAAGTGAGGATCTACATGTTGAGCAAGTGAGGAGAGAGCAAGCCCTGCTCCATCAAAAAGACTTCCCCTGATAAAATTCATCCCTGCCAGATATCCATAGGCAGGAGAGGCTCCCATATTCTGCTTTATCTCTCCTGCTGTAGATTTGATTGACTCCCGTCCAAAAACAATCATATTTTGAGCATATAATGCCCGCAACAAAACCTTTAAAGAATTCAGAAAGAAAAATGTAAGAAAAGCCTGAGACTAATTCCTAACTTCCCTTTTTAGTCTAGACGCCCAAACCCAACTTACTACTATTAAGTAATATCCAATTGTCAAAAAGACTGGAAAAGAAGAAATTTGCCACACCAAAGCAAATTGGGAAAAGTAGAGGACTACCCCGACAAAGTACCAAAGTAGCGGAAAAATAATTACCAAAATAAATTGTCCCAGCGGCTGAAAAATAAGACCCAGAGTAACTCCTACCCCACCCAAAATTGTTATAAGAGGAATTGTCCAAAGGACCAGTGCATTGACCAAAATTGACAAAAGTCCATAACTCCCAAAAGTCCCGAGAAGTATTGGAAGTGTCGCAATTTGCGCGGCAATTGTTGTGCCAATGTCATCAAGCAAAAATCCTTTTAGTGGAATTAGCGGTTTGAGAAAAACAATGCCAATAGTTGCCCCGACAGAAAGTTGAAATCCGACATCAAGTAAAAGCAGCGGGTCCCAAAATAAAAGCGCACCGCTTGTTAGGAAAAGACTATAGACAACAGTATATTGCCTTCCAAAAAGTTGAGACCCAAAGACCAGTAACCCCATTATTCCCGCCCGAAGAATTGAAGGGTCAAGTCCCGAAAGACACATATACGCCAAAATCCCAAACATACTAAAAAGTAGCGCCCATTTGCGCCGTGTTATTCTCCCCAAAAAAGACATCAAAAAACCGGCAATAAGTGTCACATTCATCCCCGATGCAGCAATTACGTGACTAACCCCAGTGATACGAAATGATATAGTTATTGAGTTAGGTAGAGTATTCTTAACACCAAGCAACATACCTGCCAAAAGACCTGAGTATGGTTGTGAAAACGATTTTTCACAGAAATCGGTTATTTGAGAGCGGATTTTCGCAAAAATAGGCATAAAACCACCACTTTTGGCCTTTAACGTGGGGAAATAGATCAGAAATGAGCTCGTTTTGTCATTTAGCAGTCTTTCATCAATTTTGCCAGAAATCTCCACTGTGTCCCCGTAATTAACAGCAGAATTTATTGGTAATACGACAGTAACCGGGACAAAATGCCAAAAGTCTCCGTAATTAACAATTAGCTCTTTTTTACCGTTAGAGATTTTTGGGTCAGAAGTAATAGTTGTTATAAATGATACACTGTCCCCACTTTTTATTTTTGGAGGAGTCAAAAAGTAAAAAGACAGACGGAGTGCAACTGCCGCAACCAATACCAAAAGAAAAAATATAAAAAATTTTGACATAAAAAAATGACGGACCATCTTTCCCAAAAAAGCACAAAGACCCAAAATTAGTAGACAGTGATTTTGTCTTTTATTTTTTCAAAGACAGAGTTACCAACCGCCTTTTTGGAGAGAAGATCATCAACCGAATTGTACGGCCTGTTGTCAATAATTTTTTGGGCAGTTACCTGTCCTACCCCGGGCAGACTATCCAACTGCTCAGGACTGGCAGTATTAACATTTATTAGTCCCGTAGTTGTACCCAAAACTTGAGTAGAATTGTCCGTTGAAGAAGCCTGTGAATTAATGGGTGTGTCCCCAATTTTTGGAATATAGACCTTTGCCCCGTCTATTACTTTTACAGCCAAATTTAGATTTTTGGCAATTGCGTCCCTATCGGCACTTGATGACATCCCACCTGCTGCAACCAACGCATCTTTGAGTCGTGAATTCTGAGGAAGAGAATACACTCCCGGTTTTATTACTGCTCCCTCAACGTCTACTTCAATTAAATTTGTTTTTTGGCTGTTTTGGGTCTTTAAAGAAGAATCTATTGTGTTAAGAGAGTTTGTAGGCTTTGGAGTAAGCAACTGTGTCATACCAATACCTAAAAATATCAAACCGCATACAAATATAGCTGCTGGAATATAGTAGAAGGGCGGAATTTGTTTTATGGCCTCAATAACTCTCTCTTTTAATACGTCACCGTCCATAAATTTAGTATTAAGTATTATTTAGAAAGTATCAAGTATGAAATTTGGAATATCAAACAAAATTGTATTTTTTAAAAATCACAACTTTATCTTGAGGGTAAAATGTCCAAAAATGGTAGCAGAAAACCTTCCTGACTGATAAATGGTTTTTGAAAATTGATTTGCCTAGCAGAATAGGCTAAATGAGGAGCTTTTACCTGACCACAAAATTAATCAGCTTTTTGGGAACGAAGATTTTCTTTAAAATTTCCTTGCCTTCAGTCCAAAGCTTAACCTTATCATTTTCTAAAGCTAATTTTTCTATCTCCTCCTGAGACGCGGCAGTCTTATTCCCAACATTTATTGAAGCTCTTAACTTCCCATTTACCTGGATTACCATGGTTACCTCATCCGCGGTAAGCATTGATTCATCAATTACAGGCCAAGCTTCCTGGTGAATTGATTTAAAGTCAACTTCCCCTTCATTACTTCCAGAAACCTTATCCAGCTGCCACAATTCCTCAGTAACATGGGGAGCAAATGGCGCCAAGATAAGAAGCAGTGTCTTAAATTCCTTTTCTGAAATACTTTCCTTACTTTCCAAGTGATTAAGCCATTTCATTATCTCGGCAACTGCCGTATTGAATTTGGTTGAGGCTATATCCTCCTCCACTTTTTTGATAGTAGTATTCATATAGAAAAGGTCTTTAGGTGATAGTTCATGGTTGATTGTTGACGGCTTGTCGTTTTTTTCTTTACCATCAACCTTATACTGCAAATCCCAGACTCTTTTTAGGAATTTAAACATTCCGTACATTGCAGAGGTCGACCATGGACCGGTGGTGTTGTAAGGCATCATAAAGGATAAATAGACACGTACTGCATCTGTCCCGAATTCTTTTACTACATCATCAGGATTTATGACATTCCCTTTGCTTTTGCTCATTTTATTCCCGTCAGGACCAAGGACTATTCCATGCTGAATACGCTTTAGAGCAAATTCAGAAAAATTAACCATCCCCAAATCTTTAAAGAATTTAGTAAAAAATCTAGCATATAGTGTGTGTCCAAGCGTATGCTCGCCTCCCCCAAAGTAGATATCAAGTGGCATTAGCTTTGCAACTTCCTTCGGATCAAATGGCCCACCGCCAAACTTAGGATCTACATATCTGTAGTAGTACCAAGACGAGTCAAAGAAAGTATCCAGTGTCTCAGGATCACGCTTTGCATCCTTCCCACATTTAGGACATTTGACCCTCATCCATTCCTCATTTGAGGCAAGTGGAGGCTTTCCTTTTGGTTGATAATCTACATCATAAGGCAAAGTTACCGGTAAATCCTTTTCTGGGACAGGAATGATTCCATCTATATCGCAATGTATCATTGGAACAGGCGTCCCCCAGTATCTCTGGCGACTAACAGACCAATCGTGG
This sequence comes from Patescibacteria group bacterium, assembly GCA_036381535.1. Classification (GTDB taxonomy): domain Bacteria; phylum Patescibacteriota; class Microgenomatia; order Levybacterales; family UBA12049; genus DASQJJ01. The sequence continues at coordinate 9,459 of DASVCQ010000072.1, forward strand.
AGATGATAATTTACAAACCGCTTTCCAATTCCCTCTTTTTCTATCCAATCAATAACCTCAGGTACTACCTCCCAAACTTCCCGGCCGCTAAATGGACCGGAGTCATGAAGTATTCCTCCCATCCCGTCATGAGGAGTTGCTGCGTGACCATTTTCTCGAGGCGAAACAACCTCACCCACAGCAATACCATATTTTTTAGCAAAT
>DASVCQ010000073.1:0-22363 GCA_036381535.1 Patescibacteria group bacterium
AAATCAAATGGAGTCTTTTGGTAAAAGACAAAATAATATTATGCATGAGAAAGTAGAAGAATTTTCTTTTAAGAGTCTATTTATTCCATTTACTACACTTAAGGCCATACATTGGATAATAGTTATTGGGTTGGTCGTATATTTTAACTCCCTTTTTAATGGATATGTCGCAGATGATGCGGTACAGATTTTTGGTAACCCAATTATAAAAGGATTTAATATTTCAGCAATTTTTTTGGGAAGCAGTTATTATATTGGAAATATTTCTTCACTTTCCGGAATATATTACAAACCCGTCTTTATTTTTCTTATTTCACTAATATATCAAATTGCTGGGAATCAGGCATTTCTATTTCATCTTTTTCAACTGTGTATTCACATTGCAAATGCTATTCTAATATTTATATTTTTATCAAAATTCTTTAAGAAAAATTTGGCATTCTTTCTGTCACTTGTATTTTTGGTTCATCCGGGAAATGTGGAAAGCGTTGTATACATTTCTGATTTGCAAGACGTCTTATTTGTCTTTTGGGGACTTATTGCTTTTCTAATTGCTTATAAGGCGACTCTAAGTTTGAAAAGGATTATAATAGTTTCAATCTTTCTTCTTTTATCCCTTCTTTCCAAAGAGACAGGTGTATTATTTTTGCCTGTAATTTTTTTGATTACATTGATTTATAACAAAAAATATTCTAAAGAAATCTCTTATTCGATTTCTTCTGTTTTTTTTGCTTATTTGGCTCTTAGATTGGGAATTGCTCATATATTTATCAATAAAAGTATTATTGCACCAGTTATGACTGCAAATATTTATACACGACTTCTAACAATGCCTAAAATAATTTATTCATATATAATTCTTTTTTTCTTCCCAAAAAACCTTTGGTGGGGACAGCATTGGTTGGTTAAGAGTATTGACTTAAACAACTTTTTTATTCCAATTATATTTATTTTTATATTCGGCTTTTTTACAACGTGGCTTTTTAAAAAGATTAAGGGAAATAAAGAAGATTTAAATGTCTTTTTCCTTTTTTCTGCTATTTTAATTTTTGGACTTATAATGCATATGCAATTTATTCCACTTGATTTTACTTTTGCCGAGAGGTGGATTTATTTTCCAATGATTGGCTTTTTGGGGTTGCTAGGGATAGCTATAAAGCAATTTAGCTTTTTAAATATAAATAAGACTTTGGTTTTACTTTTATGCTTTGTTATTCTAACAAGTCTTTCTTTGCGTTCTATAGTTAGGACTACAAATTGGCAGAATGACTTCACACTGGCGCTACATGATAGTCAGGTTGCGGAAGATAGCTTTGTGCTGGAGAATAACTTAGGGCATGAATTCTTTGTGCAGAATAAATTTGAATTGGCAAAAATTCATTTGCAAAAATCTATAGAAATTTATCCAACAGAAGATGCATATAATATTTTGGCGTCTACTTATTCTAAATTGGGAGAAAAGTACAACTCACTTATTGCATATAAAAAGGCACTAGCAATGGGTGATTATTATTTGACTTACCAAAATTATATAGCAGAACTCTTAAGGCAAGGAAAATATAAAGAAGCAAGTATGGTTTTGGAGACAGCTATTAAAAAATATCCAAATAACCCAAAAATCTGGCTTCTTGAAAGTGTCTATGAGTATTATATAGGGAATAAGGATAAGGCAATACAAGCTGCAGAGACTGCAAATAATATATCTCCTGGAATTGGTAATTATATAATTCAAAAGATAGAAAATAATGAAAAAATAGAATTGTGATTTTTTCTCATTTAAAATTGAAAGTATAAAATACTAGTTAAATATGTAGTAAACCTGGATTCCTGCTTTCACCACAAGGGCACTATACCGATTCGGTACTAAGTTCGCCGAAATGTCGCGTTTTCAGAACGGTCGCGCATGAATGACAAGAAGAAAACAATAATTATTGTTTTTATTTGTTTGATTTCTTCGCGCGGACAATGTAGGAGACACCAAATGGTGGAGGAAAAATTCCTTCAATTATTCTGAGTATTGGGACAATTTTGTCAAATATAATTACTTGATAACCCCTCAGATGATTTCCTTTTTCTATACTATTTCTAACGACCCAGCTTATAAGTCCAACCAAATTGAAAGAATATAATTTTTCAATTTTAAATCCTGTTTTGGATAATTTTATTTCCAATTCTTCTTTTTCATATCTTCTAAAATGACCAAGGCGTCTGTCCAAATCCGTATATGCAAGCTTTTTGGCAGGAATTAAAAGAAGAAGTCTGCCATTTTTAGAAAGCATACTGTGAAGATTTTTTAGTGCTTTATTATCATACTTAACATGCTCTAAGACATTAATACCAATAATTGTCTTAAAGTACCCTGTAAATTTTTTAGGAGTATTTTTTTCTATATTCAGGTAAATAATTTGTTTTTTATTTTTAGGATATTTTTTCTTTAAATGACTTATGAGTCCTTTGTCTATGTCAGACAAAAATATTTTTGATTTTTTGGAGAAAAATCCACTTATATTTCCTGTCCCTGACCCGATTTCCAAAATTGGTCCTTTTAGATGGGGAAGAAATTGGTCTGCAATCCATTTGTTATAATTTTCTGCCTCTTCCAAAACTTCTAAAGTCGTTAATCCGTGGTACTTTATCATAAGAATATACTATATAGTATTTTTGTTACTCAAGCAAGAATAAAAATAGTTATAAAGTTATAAAGTTTGTAAAGTTCTTAAAGTTTATAAAGTAAAAATTGCTATATTGTTATGACTAGAAGTTAGAAGTTAGGAACTAGGAGCTGGAAACTAGAAGCTGATAACTGATTTCAAATATCAAATACTAGATACTATTTGCTGTCTGATCTATGCTAATTTCTAATAATATATTTATCAATTTTTTTAACTTTTGAGTACTTTTGCACCGGCAAAAGATACCAAAAGCTCTCGCCACAATTGTCCCTCATGCTCTCAAAGCTCACTCACTTATCGGGTGATTTCGCCCCCTCCCTAACAGGTTTGTAGGGAATCCCCCTGACGCGTTCGTTTCACTTCTCGTGCATTCGATACAAAGTGGCGATATTAAATTTTTATAAACTCTCAATACCATATACAAGATACTAGCTGTTAACAGCGGAGCTATCTTTTGAAGAGTTTGTCTAGGTCTTTTAAGGACATGACAATTTGGGTGGGTCTTCCATGAGGACAAGTAATATTACTTTCTGTCTTATCCAAATCTTCAAGTATTTTTCTCATCTGTATTTCATTAAGTGTATCTCCTGCTTTTACTGCAGCACGGCATGCAAGAAAAGAAAGCATCTCCTCAGATACTTTGTCTATTTTTTTAAGAGGTCTGTCTTCTTCCAAATTTTCTAAAAGGTCTTTAACTAGCTCCTGCGGATTTCGATCCTGAAAAATAAAAGGAATATGGGTTATAACTGTTTTGGAATTTTTAGATGTTGAATAAATCACATAACCTAATTTTTTAAAAAGTTTTTGGTATTCACTTAAAAGCAATTTTTCATTTTGACTCAAATTAAGTACAAATGGATCTTTTAATTGGTAGGATTTTTTAAGTTTTTTTTGTTTTAGAAATTCTTTCTTTAATTTTTCAAATAGAATTCTTTCATGTGCTGCATGTTGGTCTGTCAGGACAATATTATTTTTTGATTCTGAAAAAATATAGAGATTTCTTATTTGTGAGATAGGTGACTGAGGACGGGGAATTAGGCTTTCTTTATCCAGGACATTTTTACGAAGCATATTTGATGCAAAAGTATTTGTTGTACCAAACCCTTCTCTTTTCCATGACAAGTTTTGAAAAGTTATATTGTTGTCCTGCAAAAGTTCTATGACTTTTTCCTTTAATGTCTGGAAAATAAATTGATTATTGAAAAATACAACATTTTCTTTTCTTGGGTGTACATTTACATCAACCATTTCAAATGGGACTTGTAGAAAAAGTATAAATAGCGGATAACTCGTTGACTCAAGCATATTGCCGAATGCTTCTTTTACAGAGAGAGAAATTAATTTGTCCGTAACGCGTCTATTATTTACAAACAGTATTTGTCGGGATTGAGTAGATGAATGAAATTGCGGTTTGGCAATATACCCAGAAAAGGATAAATGGCTCACTGACTCTTTTATGGGAAGGAAAAAGTGAAAATTATTTTTCCCTAGAATATTTGTAATTCTTTCTTTACGAGTCATACTGGAGGGGAAGTCAATTACAACTCTGTTATTATGTTTGAGAATAAATCTTATTTTTGGATAGGCAAGCGCAAAATGATTTATAACTTCAACAATATGTCTAAATTCCGTTGAGTTACTTTTAAGAAATTTTTTCCTTGCCGGAATTTGGGCAAATAAATTTTGAGCAATGACTATTGTCCCTTTTGCCATTCCGCAAGGGGCAGACTTGGTCAATTTACTATTTTTTATTTCTATTTCCTCGCCTGTTGGACTTTCTTTTGTTCGACTTTTTATTGTCAAATCACTAATTGCAGAAAGGCTTGAAAGTGCTTCTCCCCGAAAACCCATACTTTTTATACCAATCAAACTGTCTTTTTCTGATAATTTGCTTGTTGTATGAGGCATAAAACATTTGAGTAAATCCTCTTTGCTCATCCCCTCACCATTGTCTATTATTTGAATTTTTTTAAGTCCTGAATCTTCGATAAAAATTTGGATGTCGGATGATTGAGCATCGATTGAATTTTCGATAAGCTCTTTGACAGCATAAGACGGTCTTTCTATTACCTCCCCTGCAGCAATTTTTGCAACGATTTCGGGTGTAAGTTGATGAATTTTTCCCATATGTTTGACATGGATAATAATAATATAGGCAGAAAATAGAAGCAAGGAGGGAGATGGGAATTAGTTATAAAGTTTTTAAAGTTCGTAAAGTTTATAAAGTATTTTTGTTAAATTGTTAAATTGTTAAATTGTTAGATTGTTATATTGTTATAGTGTTAAGAACTAAGAGCTAGAAGTTAGAAGCTAGGAGCTGGGAGTAATAGTTATAAAGTTTTTAAAGTTCGTAAAGTTTATAAAGTTTTTAAAGTAAATATTGCTATATTGTTCTCCAAGCACAAAAAGTTACAATCCTTAAATACTAAATACTAAATACTAAATACTAAATACTAAATACTAAATACTAAATACTAAATACTAAATACTAAATACCATATACTAGCTACTATCTGCTACTTAGTCTGCTTTGAGGAATTCTTTTTCATCTTTTTCGATAATTTTTAATTCTTCTTTTATTTCTGCTAATTTATTTAGGGCCTCAAGTGGAGTCATATTTGCAACATCAAGACTCTCTAACTGTTTTTTTATAAGTCGAGTCGCAATGCTTGACTCATCTGCTGCATAATTGACTGAAGTCTCTTTCTTGTTAATAGATTGAGATTTCTCGCTACTACTCGAAATGACAGATGTATTTAAAGTTTGATTTTTAGAATTTGACTCTTGGGATTTCTCACTAACATTCGAAATGACAGAGGAGTTATTACGTTTTTCAAGACTTTGCAGCATTTCTTTTGCATTTTCAACTACTTCTTTGGGTATGCCTGCCAATTTGGCAACAGCAACACCAAAAGAATGTGACGCTCCACCGGGCAAAAGCGTATGAAGAAAAATCGGCTCACCGCTATCGTCCGCAACAGACATATGGAAATTTTTTATTCTATTTGGATATTTTTCTTCCAAAGCCTGAAGCTCGTGATAATGTGTCGCAAAAAGAGTTTTTGGGGAAGTTGTAAAATGTTGTACTAAATATTCTGCGACAGACCAAGCAATGGAAATTCCATCATATGTACTTGTTCCGCGTCCAATTTCATCCATTACAATAAGACTATTAGACGTTGTGCTATGCAAAATATTTGCTGTCTCAACCATTTCCACCATAAATGTAGAAAGTCCGGAAGTGATTACATCCGATGCACCTGACCGGACAAAAATTCTGTCAACAATAGATAAGTGAGCAGATGATGCAGGGACAAAACATCCAATTTGTGAAAGAAGAGCAATTGTTGCAACCTGCCTTATGTAGACAGATTTACCTGCCATATTGGGACCTGTTATAAGAATTAGGGACTGGTTAATATTGTCTAAAAGTGTGTCGTTGGGGACAAATTGAGTGTCACTTGGTAAGAGTCTTTCAACAACAGGATGCCTTCCTTGATGTATTCTTATTTCTCCAGAGTAAAGTAATTTAGGTCTTGTGTATTGGTATTTTTGACTGATATTTGCAAAATTTGAAATACAATCAATAACAGCAATGCTTAGCGCTGCTTGTTGCATGTCTTTTGTGAAAGACAAAATTTTTTCCAGGGTTTTTTGAAAAATATCAAATTCCATTTCATTTGCTTTCTCCTGTGCAGTTAAAATTATTTCCTCATGGGTTTTGAGTTCTTTTGTTATAAAGCGTTCTCCATTTACTAATGTCTGCTTTCTCATATATTCTTTTGGAACAAGGTGAGAATTTGCACGACTTACTTCTATATAAAATCCAAAAACTTGGTTATAGCGAATTTTTAAAGAAGAAATTCCTGTCTTGGATTTTTCATTTTTTTCTAATTCTTCTATAAAATCTTTGCTATTTTTTATAATTTTCCTTAACTTGTCTAATTCTTTATCTACCCCTGACTTAATAATATTTCCGTCTCTAAGATCTATTGGTGGTTCCTCAGAAATAGTTATATCAATTATTTTTATAACTTTTTTGAGATTTTTTGAAATATCTTTTTGTGATTTTTCAAAAAGTGTAGACTTAAGGGAAGAAATTAATTTCTTAACATCCAAAATTTTCTCAAGTGCAATTTTCAAATTTATCAAATCCCGAGCATTGCCAATTTTTACTGAAAGGCGGGATAAAATTCTTTCTATATCTACAATTTCTGAAAGATTTTCTTCTAATTTATTTATTCGATTTGTCTTTATTAATTCCTCAACAGCGTCATGTCTTTTTAGAATAGAATTTTTGTCCACTAACGGTTTTTTAATCCAATCTTTAAGAAGCCTTCCTCCCATGGGAGTTGAAGTTGCATCAATTATTTCCAAAAGGCTTCCTCTAGTATCATGCTCTCTTATAGTTGAAAATAATTCCAAATTTATCATGGTAGATTTGTCTAGCTGCATAGATGAGTCCTTGGTAAAAAAAGTTAATTTTTGAATATGTCCGACATCTGAAAGTTGGGTTGTTTGGAGATAACCCAAAAGGGCAGCAGATGCAATTAAGGCAGCTTCTTTTCCTTCTACTCCAAACGCAGCAAGTGTACTCATACCAAAATGTGTCTTTAAAAATTCATCCGGTGAATCCTTGTATTTCTCCCATTCCTGAAAGCAATATAAATTCATATTTTTTTCCTGTCTTAAAAGTAAAATAAATTCCGGATCGTTATATAAATTATCAGGAAGTATGCACTCGGCAGGTGAGAGGCGCATCAGCTCATCTTTGAGAAGAAATTCTTTATTTTCACCTTCAAATTCTTCGGCAGCAAAAAAACCTGTTGAGATATCGGCAATACCCAAACCCAAAATATCTTTTTCAAGAGAAATACTTACGATATAATTGTGAGATTTTTGCTCGAGTGCCTTCTCATCCATCATTGTCCCGGGAGTGACAACTCTTATAACATCTCTTTTAACAAGACCTTTTTTATTGGGAGGGGAGAGCTGCTCACAGATTGCTACTTTATGCCCAGCCTTTACCAATTTGGCAAGATATGTATCTACTGCATGATAAGGAATCCCGGCCATTGGAATCTTGCCGTCTTTTCCGCCTGCTTTTTGGGTGAGGGTTATGTTGAGAATTTTTGCACCTATGTGTGCATCTTCCATGAAAAGCTCATAGAAATCACCCATTCTATAAAACAAAAGACAGTCAGGGAAGCGTTTTTTTATCTCTTTGTACTGTCTCATCATTGGAGTTGAGAAGTCTTGCATACATAATACTATAGTAGAAAGGATGGGTAAGTTCAATAATAAGTGGGAATGGGTAGGGAGAGATAGTTATAAAGTTTATAAAGTTCGTAAAGTTTTTAAAGTTCATAAAGTTCGTAAAGTTATAAATATAACATTGCTATACTGTTAAATTGTTAGATTGTCAATTAACCTGTCATCCCGCACTTGATGCGGGATCTATATAAATAATGTAGAGAAGCTGGATTCCTGCCTTCACCACAAGGGCACTATACCGATTCGGTACTAAGTTCGCCGAAATGTCGCGTTCACAGAACGGTCGCGCAAGAATGACAGAAGAGTAGTTCTCGATTCACTCCGTTCACTCGAAGAAGAATATGGAAATTCTAGAAAGAATCGGGGAGGCTTGAGTGAATTTTTCTAATTTTTGCAACAAAAAATCCTTCCATTGTACTGCTTGGAAAAATTCTTGCTGCTTTTGAGAGTCTTAAGTCATATATTTTATTGCCGAATTTAGTTATTCCCGGTGACAAATTTAGTCCGGGAATTTTTATTTCTTCAATCTCTATGGCATCTTTTTCTTTTTTGAGAATCCAATCAATTACTCCTTCATTTTCCTCGGGAGAAAGAGTGCAGGTTGAGTAGACTATTGTCCCGCCGGGAATTGTTGAGGAGACAGCCGAGCGGATAAGCCATTTTTGCATCTCAGAGAGCATTTTTACTTTTCCCGGTGTCCAATCTTTGTAAGATTTGGGGTCTTCTGTCCAGAATCTTCCTTCCATACTGCACGGAACATCAACTAAAGTTTTGTCAAAATATTCAGGATATCTTTTCCAGATGACCTCACCCGGGATAAATGAAGTCTTTACATTTGTGACTCCTTGAATTTTTAAATTAGCTTCCAATTTATACATTCTGATTCTACTTTTATCATTTGCAACAACTTCTCCTGTATTTTGCATAAGTGCGGCAATTTGGGTTGTCTTGCTGCCAGGTGCTGCTGTTAGGTCAAGTATGCGCTCATTTGGTTGGGGGTCAAGGACAAGAGGCGGAATCATACTTGAGAGACTTTGGACATAAAAATATCCATCTTTATAAAATTGGGTATCTGTAAGTACTTTCTGGGGGACATTTTTTAGAATAAATGCATCTTTATACCAAGATACTCTCTCTGTTTCTATACCTATCTCTTGAAGGTTTTTTTGCAATTCCTCAGGGCTAATTTTTAGGGTATTTGCCCTAAAAGTAGGAGGATTCCTATGGCAAAATGCATTAAGAATTTGATCTTTTGTTGCATCGTTTGTAAAATTTGGTAATTTTTCTAAAAATTTTTCCGGAAAAACTTCCCAAGGATGTTTCATAGGCTATATTATAGCAAAGAATATAGTATCCGGTATTTGGTACCTGGTATTTAGAGTTTATAAAGTTTGTAATGTTTTTAAAGTTTATAAAGTCGTCATTCCGGACTCCGATCCGGAATCTATATAAGGGGATAACAGGTTAGTTAACAATCTAACAATACGACCCCCGATTTAATCGGGGTAGTCCCCTTGTGGGATAACTATTCTGCTTTGCGGAGCTTTACAAACATTATAACTTTATAACTTTACGAACTTTATAACTATTTCTCCTACTCATAGCTCTTATCTCAAAACTCTTATCTCTTATATCTTAGCTTCTAGTTTCTAACTTCTAACTTCTAGTTCTCTTAACTCTTTCTCCTAATTCATAATTCTTCCTTATAAATGGATTTGTGCTATATTAATGTTGTATGTGGTTTTTTGGCAAACCAATTTCAAAGAAAAAAGTCTCCCATTTTGAGGATTTAAAAGAAAAGTGGTCCCAAAAGCATCGAGTACTTCAAAAGCAGCTTTGGGACAAGCATGGGTCTGTTTTAAAAGAATTTGCTGAAAAGACAAGGCATGCAACTCTTGGGTCACTAGCCGGAATTGTACTCCTTACTTCTCCCGGAATATCCGCAGCAAGCTCTATTCCTCAAATTCCTAAAGACAGCCAGTATGCAGATCTGGGCCAAACATCTACTTTTTTACTTAATTTAAATGCAAATGTGCCTCAGGATGTACGCCCTTTAACTCCTGAAGAAGAGCAAAAAATAGGAGACGTCTTGTCTCAAAGTTTTGGGATGAAAGTCTCGTCAGAATTAGATGGCATCAAATTAAATAGGTCTTATGGATATATCGGGCAAGAACAACACTTGATGCGCTACCCTGGAGACACTATGGATACTCATTTAGCTAGTCAGGCAGATGTTGAAAGTTATTATAAATATGGTATGGCACCAGGTCGTGGGGCGTGGGGGTATTTTGCAAATTCATCCACTTCAATGACGAATCAAGATATAAATCGTGAGAAGTATTATATTGCTGTCCAGACTTTTCTTGCGCCAGGGTATTTGGAGAATACACGACAGATGAGTCAATTTTTTAAATACAGAAAAATGCTGGTTGTTAATCCTCAAAATGGGCGGGCAGTAGTTGCTGATATTGCAGACTCCGGACCCTCAGAGTGGACAGGCAAATCTTTGGGTGGATCGCCTGAGGTTATGAATTATTTGCAAAGAGTAGACGGTGCGCAAAAAGGAGCAGTACTGTACTTTTTTATTGATGATCCAAATGATACTATACCTTTAGGACCTGTTGAATTAAAGAGCTCTTAAATATGAAAAAACATTTTTACAGTCACATTGTTGAGACAGAATCACTCGTCATTGCTCTAAGTGATTTAAATTTATCGGAGCAGGAAAAAGTGCATCTTATCGGAATTATTGATTCTTCACTGCAGCATGCAATTTTGGATGCAGTGCTATCCGAGCTTTCTGAGAAAGATAAAAAAGAATTTTTGGACCAGATGAGTAGTGAGGACAATGAGAAAATTTGGAAATTTTTAAATGGGAAAGTAGAAAATATTGAAGAGAAAATTAAAAAAGTTGCTAAAGATTTAAAAGAAGAATTACATAAAGATATAAAAAGTGTAAGAGAGAAGTAGTTAGTATCCAGTATTTAGTATCTGGTATTTAGTATTTTGTATCTAGTATTAGAAACCAGTTTTTAGCTCTTAGTATCTGGTATTTGGTATCTTGTATTTTGTATCTAGTATTTAGTATCAGTTGTCAGCTTCTAACTTTTAACTACTAACTACTAACTTCTAGTTCATAGCAATATAGCAATTTTACTTTACAAACTTAAGCTAAGTGGTTGATTTCTCAAAAGCCAAGACCTCTTCCATTTTCTTTCTTTCTCTTTTTTTGTGGAATAAAATGGCGGGAATTGTTGCAATTAGCGCAGAAAGAGCACAAAAGTAAAATGAAATTGAAATATTTGAATGATCTGCTATAAATCCAACAACAACAGGTGTAATAGTGTTAGCAATAGATAAAATTACATAGTTGAAAGCATACGCATTCTCAAAATTACCAGTATCTTTTACACTTTCTGATGCCATTGTGACAGATGCGGGGACTGTACCTTTTGTAAGCATGCCAAGGAAAAAAGAAATTACCGCAAATAAAATTGGTGAGGTGACATTGGCAATTATAATAAGAAAGATTGCCATAAGGGACTCGGCAGTTATAAAGACAACAGTATTTTGAAATTTATCGGTTAACTTCCCAAGATATAATTTACCGGTTAGACTTCCTATAAAAAATACTGTAATTAATATAGGCATTAAAGAAATAGAAATATGTCTATAAAACATAAGAAAAGGAAGATAAACAAATAATGTTGCACTGGCAATTGTGTCAAAAAATAAAACAACACTTGTAAGCAGGAAAAAGGTATTTTTTGAGAGAGTCTTTGCTTCTTTTAGTAGGTGAGTCTCTTTTATTTGTTTTTCCTCGGCTATATTTGGTTTTTTAAGATAAGCAAGAATCAGGAAGATAATTATTGTAACTGCTGCAATGATGCTTGATACTCTAAATCCAAATTGGGTTGCTAGAAAAGAAATTGCGCCTGCAATACCAATTCTTCCTAAGTCAGATCCTGAAGTGACAAATCCTATTACACGACCACGATTTTCATCACTTGAAAGTCTCGTTGAGAGGCCAAACACAATTGGTTGAAAGATGCTAAATGTTGTACCTGAAAGTAGAAATACAATTACAAAAAATAAAAAAAAGTTAGAAAGACCAATTGAAAGAAATCCAAGTCCATAAATTAGAGTTGCAATAAGCAGCATAGGAATTGAGCCTAATCTTGGGGCGAGTGAAGTAAGTGGTACAACGGCAAAAATTCTTGAGAGGCTAAAAGCTCCGGCAATAATTCCTGTTTGCGTCAGAGAAAGATGTAGATCTTTTGTTATAAATGGTAAAAGCAATAAAAATCCGCTGGCAGACCCTGCAGCCAGAAGAAAAATAAGCATGAGATAGGTAATTTCTTTTCGCATATAACTATTTTAGCAATTTAGGTATACTATTTATATATAGCACATTGGTTTTGTCTTTAATAATATTTATATCCGCTAGGATATAAGCTATACTATTTATATGGATACAATTTTGGAAGTAAAAAATTTAATAAAAGATTATGGAAGCTATAGAGCAGTTGATGATATTTCCTTTTCTATGGAGCGTGGGAAGGTTGTCGGATTTTTGGGACCAAATGGTGCAGGCAAGACAACAACTATCCAAATTCTTTGCGGTATCACTCTTCCAACCAATGGACAAATTTATTATTTTGGTAAAGACTTTAGTAAACACCGTGAAGATTCACTTCAAAGAATAAATTTTGCCTCGGCCTTTAATACGCTTCAGGGAAGAATTTCGGTACTTGAGAATTTGCTGGTTTTTGCGGATTTGTACGCTGTAAAAGATGCAAAAAGGAAATCCCTTGAGCTTTTGGAATATTTTGAAATAGAGAATTTAAAAAATACGCTTTACCAAAATTTGTCTGCAGGTCAAAAAACACGTGTTAATTTGGTTAAGTCTCTTCTTAATGATCCTGAAATTTTGCTTTTAGACGAGCCGACTGCATCTTTGGATCCTGACATTGCCGATAAAACTTTAACTCTTGTTGAGGAGCTCAAGAATAACAGAAAAATTTCTATTTTGTACACAAGTCATGATATGGATGAAATAACCAGAGTCTGTGATGAAGTTATTTTTCTTGATCATGGGAAAATTATTGCAAGAGATACTCCTTTAGGACTAACAAAAAGAATCGGTAAGGCAACACTCAGAGTAACTTTTGATGGGAAAAAAGAAGATATAGAAAAATATCTTTTGGAGAAGGAATACAAATTTTTATTTCATGGACGAAATGTCGTTGAGATAACATCTGAGGAAAAATTAATCCCCAAAATTATTTTCGGTCTATCAAATAATAATATTTGGCTAACAGATATAGAAGTAAATAAACCTACACTCGAGGATTTCTTTTTACAGATTGCCAGAGGAGGGATAGATGTCAATTAAAAGAATTTTAGGAATACTAAGACAGGAATTATATATTACACTTCGCTCACTGGAGACGATTAATGATATTTTTATTTTTTCACTTATTCAGCTTTTCTTATTTGGAATTATTTCACTTTTTTTAATAGGCAATAAAAATCCAACAACAGCCTATTATCTTCTTATCGGTATGCTTCTTTGGGAGATAATCAGAATTATTCAATATTCTATTTCTGTTGGGTGTCTATGGAATATTTGGTCCAGAAATTTAAGTAATATGTTTATTACTCCACTTACTCCAAAAGAATATCTGGTTGGTTTTACACTTTCAGGCATTCTGAAAGCACTTATTGTCTTTGTTGCAGCGGGAATTATTGCAAGATTGCTTTTTGGATTCAATATTTTTGGATTGGGTATTTTTAATTTGTTACTGGATGGGCTTAATTTAGGATTTTTTGCTTTTTCTTTGGGAATTATTATCATGGGACTTATTTTTAGATATGGGACAAGAATACAGGCAATTGCTTGGAGTATTGTGCCTATACTTCAGCCTTTAAGTGCTGCTTTTTACCCTTTGAAAGTGATGCCATATCCATTGCAAATTTTTGCATCCATTCTTCCATCTACTTTTGTTTTTGAGGCAGCGCGTGCAAACCTGATGGATATTTCAATTCAATGGGCATACCAGGGAATAGCCTTTTTTGAAAATATTGTCTATTTAGTGATTGCCATTTGGATTTTTGGTAAATTATTCAAAGCATCAAAAGATACAGGCCAATTTGCCAGAAATGAAAGCTAAGAATATCTAGCTAGCCACTAGTAGTTAGTATCTGGTATTTAGTATTTTGTATCTAGTATTAGAAACCAGTTCTTAACTCTTAGTATCTGGTATTTGGTATCTAGTATTTTGTATTTAGTATTAGTTATCAGCTTCTAGCTTCTAGTTTTTAACTTTTAACTTCTAGCTTCTAGTTTCTAACTACTAACTTCTAACTTCTAGTCATAACAATATATCAATATTTACTTTAAAAACTTTATAACTTTATAAACTTTATAACTCTTTCTCCTAACTCATAACTCTTGATTTTAGTGACTGGGGCATTTACAAAAGTGGTGTATATGCTACCATAAATACATATGCTCCTGCCCGACGGAGAACTGCAGCAGTTATTGATGCAGACTCGAATAATTGATACTCAAGCTATCCAGAATCTATTGGAATTTGCCAAAAATTCCCAGGTCTCACTGGAGGAGGCAATAATTGAAAAAGATGTCTTTCCTGAAGAAAAATTAGGACAACTTGTCGCTAACTATCTAAAAGTCCCTTATGTAAGTCTTGCTAAGATAACAATTCCTGAAGAAGTATTCAAAATTGTCCCTGAAAGAATTGCCAGAAAATACCACATGATAGCTTTTGCCAAAGATGCTGATGGGGTAAAGCTTGCAATGGAAAATCCAAGAGATACGTACATGCAGCAAATGGTTGCCAAAAAAACAGGAGCCAGGGTAATTGCCTACCTGGCAACAGGAAGAGAAATCTCAAATACTCTTCAGGTGTACGGGAAAGATTTGCAATCTGTTTTTAGCGATTTTATACAGCAGGAAAATCCGGTTGTGCTTCAGGAAGATGCGCCTGTCTCAAAAATTGTAGACATGCTTATTACCTATGCATATCAAGATAAAGCATCAGATATTCATATTGAGCCTGAAGAGCAAGAATTATTGGTTCGCTTTAGGATAGATGGAATTTTGCATGATGTTTTGCATCTGAATAAAGCTTTGGCAGATAGAGTCATAACAAGAATTAAAGTGCTCTCTCGTCTTAGGACTGATGAGCATTTGAGTGCACAGGACGGAAAAATGAGACTTCAACTTGAAGAAGAGAATTTGGATATTCGTGTCTCAATTCTGCCGATTGCAGAGGGGGAGAAAGTTGTTTTGCGTCTTCTTTCTTCCAAATCCAGACAACTCTCTTTGGTTGATTTGGGAATGAATGAAAATGATCTTAAAAAAATAACAAGTGCTGTCAACAAATCCTATGGAATGATACTCTCAACAGGTCCTACGGGATCCGGAAAATCAACCAGTATTTATTCTATTCTTAAAATCTTAAATACCAGAGAAAAGAATATTACGACAATTGAAGATCCTGTTGAGTATAGAATAAAAGGAGTCAATCAAATTCAGGTAAATGTTAAGACCAATCTTACTTTTGCTAACGGACTAAGAAGCATTCTAAGACAAGACCCGAACGTTATTTTTGTTGGAGAAATAAGAGATAGTGAAACAGCAGGAATTGCGGTTAACGCAGCACTCACCGGCCATTTGGTCTTATCTACACTTCATACAAATGATGCAGCCACAACTCTTCCTCGTCTTATTGATATGAAAGTTGAGCCTTTCTTGGTGGCATCAACCGTAAATGTTATTATCGCGCAGCGCTTGGTAAGAAAAATTTGTGAAGTCTGCAAGGTGCAGACAACTGCTCTAATGTCTGAGGTATCCAAACATATTCCGGAGGATTTTTTGTTGAAGCATTTTGGAAATGTTGCAACAATGGTGATTTTTAAAGGTAGAGGATGTAAGGTCTGTCATATGACCGGATACGTAGGAAGAATCGGAGTCTTTGAGGTTCTTGAAATATCAGAAAAAGTAAGAAGTCTTATTACCAATAAAGAAGACTCAGATGTTATCGGACGGGAAGCGATTCAGGAAGGCATGACAACAATGCTTGATGATGGACTGGATAAAGTTAAGAAGGGATGGACAACCATTGAAGAAGTATTACGTGTTACGAAAGTAGAATCAGTATGATAACAAAATCTTATACACTATCGGCAAATGAAAAGCTAAATTTTTTTAGTAATTTTTCAACAATGCTTTCGGCAGGAATCCCAATTCTTGAGACAGTCGATGCACTTTTGGATGGGTCTAAAGGAAATCAAAAAAAAATTCTTGAGACAATTAGAGACGATTTGGTGCAGGGGAAGCATCTATACGAATCATTTGCAAAATTCCCACAGGCATTTGATTTGGTTACGACAAATATAATTAAAGCATCAGAGGAAGCAGGTACACTTGAGACAACTCTTCATGACATGAGACTTGAGATCCAAAAAGAAATTGAATTTTCAGATAGAATAAGGTCTGCACTTACTTATCCTTTTATTATTATGTTTGTTTTTATTGGGGTTCTTCTTATGATTCTTATTGTTGTTGTACCCAAAATCTCAACTGTCTTTTCCAGAATGAATATGACGCTTCCTCTTCCGACAAGAATTCTTATTTTTACATCCAATCTTATTCTCACTCAGACAATTCCAGTTATTTTGGTACTTGCTGCAGTAGTTGGCGGGACAATTGTGCTTTACCGCTCGCAGAAAAAGTATGTCCATCAATTTATTTTTGCACTGCCTTTAGTTGATAGACTCGTTACTCAAATTGATTTAACCAGATTTTCAAGAAGTATGTATCTACTCCTTACATCAGGTATTACGATAAATAGTGCACTAGAATTATGTATTGCCGTTGTTATGAAACAGGATATTGCAAAAGCAATAAGTCATGCAAAAGAGATTATTATGTCGGGGAGAAAATTGTCCGAGGGATTTAAGGAAGAAAAAAATATTTTCTCAGGAATTATGATAAAAATTTTGGAAGCAGGAGAAAAGACAGGCACATTGGATACTTCAATGCTTGAAATATCAGAACATTTGGATTATGAGGTATCAAATACACTTAAGGCTTTGACTACACTTCTTGAGCCTTTGATGCTTGTTTTTGTGGGAATTATGGTAGGAGGCATGATGCTTGCAATTATTGCTCCGATTTACGGACTTATCGGCCAGGTTGGATCGGTAAGATAAATTTTATTGCTATGCAAAAATTTAGACTGCCCAGAATATTTAAGATTTTAATCCCCAAAACAAAGGATGAAAGAGGATTTACTTTGGTTGAATTAATTTTGGTAATGGGAATTGTCGCAATTCTTTTGGGATTTGTCACAATAAATTTAATAAAAGCACAAAATTCATCTTCTATTTCCTCAACTCTTAACACTGTTATTTCAGATATTAAAAATCAACAAATAAAAGCAATGGTTGGGGACGCACAAGGCGGGGCAGCAGAAAGCAGTTACGGCGTACATTTTGATACCAGTAAATATGTCCTCTTTAAAGGCAGTACTTATAACTCCTCAGATACTTCAAATTTTGTTGTAAATCTTACTCCCGACTTGATATTTACTAATATAAATTTGCCAAGTGGGAATATTATTTTTTCTGTCCAGAGTGGGGAGGTTTCAGGATTTGTCATAGGGCAAAATACTGTAGATATTGAGTCAACGAATTCTAGTAAGACTTACACAATAACAATCAATCAATATGGAGTAATTACAAGCGCGCAGTAAGAGCTAAGAGTAATAGTTATAAAGTTTTTAAAGTTCGTAAAGTTCATAAAGTTTTTAAAGTAAATATTGATATATTGTTATGACTAGAAGTTAGAAGTTAAAAATTAAGAGCTAGAAGCTGATAACTAGGAGCTATAAAATATGAAAAATCTAAAATCTAAAATTAAAAAAATTCTTAACTCTTATCTCTTAATTCTTAATTCCAGTGAATCCGGGCAGTCTTTGGTTGAGTTACTTCTCACAATAGGTCTTGCAGCAATAATTATCCCGGCACTTTTTAGTGGTGTTTTTACTTCCCGAGCTGGGCAAGCACAAGAAGAGCAAAGAGTTCAGGCTTACTCACTTGCTAGGGAGGGACAAGAAGCAGCAAGAATTGTCAGAGACAATGATTGGGCAAGCTTTGCTGTAAATGGGACATATCATCCTGTTGTTAGCGGGACTACCTGGACACTTTCTTCTGGCCAGGAAAGCATACAAGGATTTACAAGACAAATTGTAATTGCAAATGCTTATCGAGACGCGCAAGGCAAACTTTCAACAAATGGGACAACTCTTGACCCTTCGGTAAAATTGGTCGCAACAACAGTCAGTTGGACATCGCCTCTCCCTTCATCTGTTGTGCTCACATCATACTTTACAAGGCTTAAAGCACAGCAATATCTACAGACAACTTTTGGTGATTTTTCAGGCGGTACAACAGGTGGCACTACTATTACTTATACAAATGGAAGTCCGTCTGATGGGCAAATACAACTTGGAGCAGGAGGTCAGGGAGATTGGTGTAACCCGAATAAGACTCCTATTCTTACATATGATTTGACAAGACAGGGAATTCCGACTTCAATTTCTGCGACCTACAGTGCAAGCATGGTACATACTTATACAACTTCAGGCTTTAATGCCTCAGGCTATTCACTGGATAGTCAGTATGTTTCAGATCCTCCGTCTCCCACTCCTCCTGCTGTCTCCTCAGGACCATTCTATGATTTGTACAAGACGTATGGAATTTATGCAATTGGAAATTATGTCTATACAACAACCAACCATCCGGGCACAACAATAGATGTAGAAAATGTTAGTGGCGGGACTTTTACACAAGCAGCAACATATAATGCAGGAGGTGCTGGGATAAGTGTTGCGGTATCTGGGAATACAGGATATGTGACAGTTGGCAGTACACTTTATAGTTTTGATACAAGTAATTTATCCGGTACTTTGTCTCAAAAAGGCAGCAAGGCACTGGGAGGTGTTGGAAATAAAGTAGTAATTGTTGGAAATTATGCTTTTGTTGCCACATCTTTTGTAAGCGCAAATAATCCCCACGGTCAACTTCAAATACTTGATGTTAGCAATCCTTCCAATATGAGTATTGTCAGTACGGTAAATGTAGGAAATAACTTAGATGGAATTGATGTTTTTGTGAATTCATCAGGGTCCTATGCATATTTAGCAACAGCCTATGCATCAGGCAAAAATGATTTTTATATTATAGATACTAGTAATAAAAGTAGTCCTGTTGTGCATGGAAGCTACAGCACAAGCGGTATGAACCCTTTGGGTGTTAGCGCGGTTTCAGGTAATCGCGCAATAATTGTCGGTACAGGGGGACAGCCTTATCAGGTCTTAAATATTACGAATGTTGATAATCCAGTCTATTGTATGCCCCAAGGATTTTCACTAACGGGAGTGACAAATGTCCGCGCTGTATCCTCCCTTACCGAGCCGGACGGAGAAGCATATTCATATATCCTGACAGACAATTCAAGCGCGGAATATCAAATAATTCAAGGAGGACCTGGGGGACAATTCTCGGTAAATGGGACTTTTACATCCTCAACTTATGCAACAAATTCGGCAGCATTCAATAGATTTGATACAACATCAATTGTGCCATCGGGTACAACTCTTTCTTTTCAAGTGGCAATTATTAATAAAGTAAGTGGATCTTGTCCGTCTTCTGATTCTAGTTATGTCTATTTTGGCCCAAGTGGTACGTCTAGTCCAACTGATGTATTTCCAAGCAGTGGGGGTATACTACCATTAGTAAGCAATTCAGGAAGCGGGTATGCCAATCCCGGAGAATGCCTAAGATACAAAGCATACTTTACTTCCTCAGATAGTATTTTGACGCCTGTTTTGGAGGATATTACATTTAGTTATTCACCATGAAAATACGATTTAAGATTCAGGAGTTAAGAGTTAAGAATTTTTTCTCTAAAATGGAGAAAGGCTTTACGCTGGTCGAATTGCTTTTGTACACAGGTCTTTTTACAATACTTTTGGTAGTACTACTTGAGGTCTTCAGTGCAATTATTGATGTGCAGCTTACTTCCCAGTCAACTACTTCAACAACTCAAGACGGGCAGTATATACTAGCAAGACTTTCCTATGATTTGGGACGGGCAACTGCTATAACGAGTCCTTCAGGTCTTGGCACGACAGCATTTTCTCTGACTGTGACTATTTCAGGAAATCCTGTCACATTTTCTTTAAGTAATGGTAATTTGGATGAAGGAAGTACTCAGCTTAATGGATATGATACTACAGTTAGCAGCTTTTCTGTAAAAAGGCTTCAGAGTACAAATGGAATAGATAGCATAACGGTTGCTTTTACCCTGACAAGTAAGACAAAGAATGGCAATGGCCCGGATACCAAAAATTTTCAAACAACAATTTCTTTAAGGAAACCATGAGCCTCACTTTGTGAGGCAAGTTATAAAGTTATAATGTTTTTAAAGTTCATAAAGTTTGTAAAGTTTATAAAGTAAAAATTGCTATATTGATATAACTAGAAGTTAGAAGTTAGAAGTTAAAAGCTAGGAACTAGAAGCTGACAACTAGGAGCTATAAAATATGAAAGAATTAAATTTAAAATTAAAATTAAAAATTAAAAAAAATCTTATCTCTTATTTCTTAATTCTTCATTCCAGTGAAGGCGGACAGGCATTAATTACACTACTTTTTTTTGCCGTTATGGGAATAGTAATTGTTTCGGCTGCTGCAGTCATTCTTATTAATAATATTCAGGCAGCAAGCAAAGTCGAAATGGGGACACAGACTTACTATATTGCCGAAAGTGGGGCAGAAGAGGCAGTACTACAACTTCTTCGCAATCCAAATTACGGAGGTACTACATCTATTTCTGTAGACGGAGGCACAGCAACAATTGTTACGACTCAAGGAAATCCGGTAACGATAGTCTCAACAGGTCAACTCGGAAATTTTATTAGGAAAATTCAGGTCCAAACAGTATATAATAATGGTACTGTTACAGTTTCATCCTGGAAGGAGATTAATTAATGGCTGCCCAATTACTCGCTTTTGCGTACATAGAAAATAACAGTCTTACCTTTGTTGGCAACAACGGCGGGACTTTCCAATTATCAATTCCAACTGACGTTGTTCGGGATTTGGAAGTACTGGACAGAGACAAGTTGACAATGCTTGTTGCACAATTTTTACAGGCAAATAGTCTTCAGCCCTGTCCTGTTGTATTTTTGCTTTCCCCAAATATTACATTTGCACAGGATATTGGTCAGGCACAGCCCCAAGAAGTAGAAGTGATAATTGAGAAATTTTTGGACACAATTCCTTTTGAAAATGTTGGAAGTAAAAGAGTAGTGATTGCCGGCAAAACAAAAGTAGTCGGTGCAAATAAAGAATTGTATAATACCATTAAATTAGCTTACGAAAAGGGGGGATTTAGTGTCTTGGCGGTTGTTCCATTTGTACTTCTCCAATCAACAATCCCCGAGCTGGCAACAACAGTCGAGCCAAATGCAGTCTTTAGTAAATTCGATTCACTCAAGCAATACAATATAATAAGCCAGGAAATAATAAGACCCCAAAATCAAGAAGCTCCAAAAAAAGGACTTAAGGGGAGAAGAGATATGATGCTTCTTGGAATTTTTGGTATGCTTATGCTAGTCCTTATATATATGGTACTTGCAAATACTGTCTTTGCACCCAAAGCGCCTGTCCAAAATATTCCCGCCGGACCTCTTCCAAGTCGTGCACTTATCTTCCCGACATCAACTCCTGCTGCCAGTCCAAGTGGGATTTTGCAGGGGCAAAATAGACCAATTCAGCCTCAAGGTAGAGCAGTTATTACCCCATAGAAAAATTGCCTATTGACAAGGTATATTCCGATTTCTTATGCTTTTATTAGTTAAAACAAATAAATAATATGACTGCCCGAAATATTATCAAAAGTATTAAAAATCAAAAAGGTTTCACACTCATAGAGCTCCTTGTCGTTATCGGAATTTTAGCAATCCTCCTCGCAATTACACTTATCGCTATCAACCCTGCAAGGCAATTTGCACAAGCGAATAATACAAAAAGAAATAGTGATATTAATGCGATTTTGAATGCAATTGGACAATATGCTGCTGATAATCATGGAACTTTACCTCCCTCTGGTAATGGTACAGACTTTACAGCTGCTAATTGCCCTTCGACTGCTCCATGTCATCTTGCAGGAGCAGCAAGTGCAGGTGGAGGTGCCGCAAACACTGTAGACTTATGTGGTGCTTTAGTTACATCCTATTTAGCAGCATATCCTGTAGATCCATTAGTAAATAATGGCACACCTGTCTCTACCTGTGATAACGCGTATACAACAGGATATGAGGT
>DASVCQ010000074.1:0-8671 GCA_036381535.1 Patescibacteria group bacterium
CTTGCTCATGCAATTGATGGACTTCAGGAAATTTCCGGACTTTTAGAGCCATTTTTACCAGAGACAGCACAAAAAATTCAAGAACAATTTAGGGGACCGGAGATTAAAGCTGCAAAACCCCTTTTTCCAAGGGTGGGATAATTATTTTCCTGAGGGGGTTCTATCTCTTCTTACTTTTTCTTCCCATTCTCCCATTAATTTTTGACTATAACCATCATTTGACTCGCCAGCATCTGGCCTTGCATTATAAGGACGCCTCGGCCATGCAGCAAGTGCTGTAGCAATAATTCCTAACGCAATTCCAGGTAAAAGTATAAGAAGTTCATTCTTCATATCAAACATTGTATCCTATAATTTAATTTTGTCAAGGTGTAACTAGCAGAAATACTTAGTGGCTTATTTCATATTCATCAAGAAGTTCTTTTCTTTTTTCTTCAAAAAAAATAGTATCTGCTCTATCTACTCGTGGGACTTGCATGACTGCAGTTGCTGTAGAAAGCAGAAAACCTATTCCAATTGCCTTCAAATCATCTTGAGGTGTTATTCCATTAAGAAAATTATTTGAAAATCTTTCAACGGCAAAAGGCATTGAGCCAACAACAAGCCCGCTTAAGATTAGCGTACTAAGCCTCACCCCCTGCCTCAATCTGACAGACAAAGGCACTTTGACATTATCCAAAACCTCTATATATTCTTCATCAAATGAAGCTTTGTCTACGTCTGACATATTAAAATAACGTCTTTCATTTTCCCCAACAAGCTCTCGAAAATGCTTTCTTTCTGCATGCCCCGGAAATCTAAAATTTCTTAAATTCCTGACAAAAGAATGTTTTGGATTTTCTGATTCTTGACTACGATTCATAGCCTGTATTATAGACCTTTTTTTTATGTATTAACACCTAAATATTTTCAGCTTATTATTACTTTTTGGTGTATACTCATTTTATGATAGATGTACATTGCCATCTTAATTTCCATGCCTACGAGAAAAATTATGACGATCTTATAAAAGATGCATTTCAAAAAGGTGTATCAAAAATAATAAATACCGGGACTAAAATTGACTCAAGTGAAAAAGCATTAGAGCTGGCGCAAAGATACGATAATCTTTACGCAATTGTTGGAGTCCACCCACATCATGCAGACAAACAAGACGTAGACTCAGACTGGATATCTCAACTTGAAAATCTTGCTAAAAAGCCTAAAGTCGTGGGAATTGGAGAGATAGGACTTGATTATTATAACTATAAATCTAATGGGACTACGGATCCTAAAATGCAAAAAGTATTTTTTGAACAACAACTCAGCCTTGCTCACGAGCTTAACCTGCCTATTCAAATCCATAATCGCCATGCAGGCAAAGATATTTTGGAAATACTTAATCATCATAAAAATCTATTAAAAACAGATTTCCCTGGAATGTTTCATTGCTTTGCAGGAGATATGAATATTTTAAAAGGGGCACTAGATTTGGGCTTTATGATAGGATTTGATGGAAATAGTACATATCCCGGACTTGCACCGGGTGAGACAGTTGCACTTTCAGATATTGCCAAAGCTACTCCTCTTGATAGAATAGTGACTGAGACTGATAGTCCTTTTCTTACCCCTGTACCTTTTCGGGGGACACAAAATATGCCTGGCTATGTTATAATAGTTGGTGAATTTTTGGCCAAACTTAAAGGTATAACATTCGATGAGTTAGACCGTGAAACAGAGCAAAACGCAAAAAATTTATTTGGTATTTAAGTAACTCTGCTTTAACAATTAATATGACTACTTTTTTTCAAACAATTTTTTCCCGCTATCCTATAAAAACAAGAAGGCTTCTCGAGCTCATCCCTGGGCTTTTATCTTGGACGCTTATACTTTTTCCACTCTGGGGAGGATTTTTCTTTCCCGCAGCGCTTGCCTATTTCATTCTATTTTTTGATGTATATTGGCTTTACAAATCTCTCTCTCTAACAACTACAGCCTTCATCTCAACCGGAAAAATTAAAGAGGCAGAAAAAGAAAAATGGCTTGAGAGGGCTAAAGTACTACCTAACTTTGATAAAATCACACACGTACTTGTTATTCCAAATTATCGTGAGCGTGTACATAAGCTTCGTGAGACAGTTGCCTCGATTGCCGACCAGACTTTTCCATCAAAAAGAATTTATGTAGTGCTTGCCATGGAAGAAAGAGAAGCTGATGCAAAAGAAAAAGCAGAGACACTTATTTCGGAATTCAAATCAGTTTTTGGAGGAATATTTGCAAGCTATCATCCCGATATTCTCGGTGAAGTTAAGGGTAAATCTTCAAATGAAAGCTTTGGTGCCAAACTTGCTTACGAAATGTTGATTGAAGGCAAAAAAATAGATCCTGATTTTGCGACAATTTCATCTGTTGATGCTGATTCTATTTTTGACAAACAATATTTTGCCTACCTTTCGTATAAGTATCTTACCGATCCAAGACCATTCAATAAATTTTGGCAATCGGCAAATGTCAATTACAATAACTTTTGGCATGTACCTGCACCAATTAGAATTCTTTCATTCTTTGGCTCACTTTGGAGAACAGCTCTTCTTATTCAAGGAGACAGACTTGTTTCAAATTCTACCTATTCCCTGTCTTTTAAGATGTTAGCCAAAATCGGATTCTGGGATACAGATGTCATTCCTGAAGACTACAGAATTTTCTTTAAGGCATTTTACAAATTAAAAGGAGAAGTTTGGGTTGAGCCTATTTTCTTAAAGACCTCTATGGATGCACCACTTTCAAGCGGGTATTGGAATAGTTTGGTAAATAAATACGACCAGGAAAGGCGATGGTCTTGGGGAGTATCTGATGATCCGCTATTTATTACCTGGTGGTTGACAGTACCAGGAGTACCATTTTTTAGAAAAACTTTAATGCTTTATCATGTACTTCTAGATCATTTTCTCTGGCCGGTTAATTGGTTTATTATTACAATTGCCGCAAATATTATTCCTTTTGTTAACCCAATTTTTGCCAGGACAACTCTTGGATATAGACTCCCAAGCCTTGCAGGAGTTATTTTGACCTTCTGTCTTTTTTCAACTCTTCTTATGATAGGAATTGATTTCAGAAATAGGCCTCATGTTAAAGGAATAAGCAAGATGAAATACTTCCTTTTTCCTCTGGAATTTATGCTTTTGCCAATTGCAGGATTTTTCCTTTCCACCCTTCCCGCGCTGATCTCACATACGCAGCTTATGTTTGGGAAGAGGATTGAATACAAAGTGACAGAGAAAATATAAAGAACAATCTTCTTGCCAAGCCAAATTCTCCGTGAGATACTTTACATATGATGAGGTTTTTCAAAAGGCTTCAGACCGCAAAAGATATTTGGTTTGTTATTGGAATTTCTGTTTTCTTCTTTTTACTTCGTTTGCCATCTTTTTTTGAACCATATTGGTACGGAGATGAGGGAATTTATGAGGTAATTGGATTTGCGCTAAGGCATGGTAGGCTTTTATACAGGGATATTTGGGATAACAAACCTCCACTTCTTTACCTTATCTATGCACTTTTTGACGGTTCTCAGTCTCCTGTAAGAATTTTTTCATTTTTAGTAGGTATTATAAGTATAATTTTATTTTTATTCCTTGCCAAAAAACTTTTTTCAAATAAATGGACAGTCTATACAGTAACAACTATATTTACGATTCTACTTGGGCTTCCGCTAATTGAAGGAAATATTGCAAATGCTGAAAATTTTATGATCTTGCCATCAGTTGGTGCAGCACTTCTTGTAATAAGTTTGGTTGAAGACAAACTTTCAAAGAAAAAGCAACAAATATTTTTGGCACTTGCGGGCATTTCTCTTGGTCTTTCTTTGTTAACAAAAATAGTTGCTGTATTTGATGTGGCAGCATTTTGGGTATTTATTTTTATAGTAAAGTCAGAATACCAAAAATCTTTTATTAAATTAGTAAAAGAAGCAATAAATTTTTCACTTATTTTCATATCATCATTTTTACTTCCCCTTTTTATTACCCTCATCTTTTTTGCAACGCAGGGAGCATTTAAATTATTTCTGCAGTCATCTTTCTTTAGCAATATTGGCTATGTAAATTACGGTAACCAATTTATAATTCCACAAGGACTTTTAGTAGTTAAATTAATACTTCTTTTTGCATTTTGTATTTTCCTTTTTTTCAAGAAAAAATTATTTTCAAAAACTCAATTATTTATTTTTATTTGGCTTTCCTTCTCACTTTTTAGTGCATTATTTTCACAAAGGCCTTATACGCATTATATGTTAGTTGCAATTGCAAGCTTTTCGCTTTTTGCGGGCTTCTTGCTGGAGAAAGGTAAAATGAGAATAGTCTATTCATTAATTTTTATTGGCATCATTATTTTTGCTTGGAAAAATTTCTGGTTTTATGATAAATCATTTTCTTATTATGCAAATTTTGCAAAATATACAGTAGGTGTTGAAAATACTATTCAGTATCAAAGTTTTTTTGATAAAGTTACTCCTAGAGACTACGGAATAGTTGAATACTTAAATACTGTCAGAAAGGAAAATGATCCGATTTTTGTTTGGGGAAATAGTGCTCAAATATATAGATTACTAAATGTTATGCCACCTGGTAAATACACGGTTGCTTATCATATAACAAGCACACCATCAACAATTAAAGAAACACAGAATTCCTTAATACATTCAATGCCAAAATATGTTATTATTCTTCAAAATGCCGAGACAATGCCATATCAACTCAAACACTATAGTTTAAAGGTACAAATTGATAACGCAATAATTTATGAAAGAATTTATTAACAAATTAAAAAGAGACAATGTTGCATGGTACAGCACATTAATGAGTTGTATAATTATTTTTTTTGTATTGGTTGGCATAGGAATTCTTTACCAACAACTGCCTCCATATTTACCTTTATATAATCACCTCCCTTGGGGTTATGAAAGATTAGGTCATACATATGAAATTTTTATTCCCATTGCATTTGGTACCTTACTCATCTTAGGAAATATAATTATTGGTTTGTACTTACTTAAAAAAAATCCTTTACTTGGACGTTTTCTTTTTTTTACTAACGCGGCAATTTCCTTTTTTGTATTAATTTTTGTTATGAGAATTTTTCAGGTTATATTATGAACTTTCCTTTTTTTGTTATTCCCTTTTTAATTGCGTTTTTTACAACATCCATTACAACACCTTTACTGATTCCACTCATTAAAAGATTTGGATTTGTAGACGATCCTAAAAAGCATGTACATCCTGCAATACTTCATACAAAAATAATTCCAAGAGCCGGTGGAATACCATTATTTTTAGGCGTTTTTTTAGGAGGTATTTTTTCTTTGCCATTTGATAAGACAACTTTTGCCATTTTTCTTTCTGCTTTCATTGCACTTATTATAGGGACTTTGGATG
This sequence comes from Patescibacteria group bacterium, assembly GCA_036381535.1. GTDB lineage: Bacteria > Patescibacteriota > Microgenomatia > Levybacterales > UBA12049 > DASQJJ01. Next base: position 5,412 of record DASVCQ010000074.1, read on the forward strand.
ATAAATATGATATCTCACGCTACTTTAGATTTGGTGTTAATATTTTTTGTGCACTTATTGTTGTCGGTGCAGGAGTTGGGATACCTTTTGTCACAAATCCCTTTGGAGGAATATTACATCTGGATTTTTTAAAAATAACTTTCTCATTCTTTGGTAATCATACAATTTATTTACTTTCTGATTTGATTGCACTTTTATGGATTGTTTGGGCAATGAATATGCTTAATTGGAGCAAAGGAGTTGATGGACAAATGCCCGGCGTTGTTGCCATTTCAGCAATTGTAATTGGAATATTGAGTCTCAGATTTTCCTGGGCCGATCCTCATACACTTCTGTCTGCAAATTTATCTTTTCTTATTGCCGGAGCATCTTTGGGTTTTTTAATATATAACTTTCACCCCGCAAAAATTTTTCCAGGATACGGGGCAACAGCTATTTACCTGCTTCTCAGTGTTGTAGCTATTTTGTCCGGAGCAAAACTCGCAACAGCAATTCTTGTGATGGGGGTACCTATGGCTGACGGACTATTTACAGTCATCAGAAGAATTTTGTCAGGAAAGTCACCATTTTGGCACGACAATCTTCATCTTCATCATCAACTTTTAAGACTTGGGTATTCACAAAGGACAATTTCCTTGTTTTACTATTTTGTTTCTGCTATATTAGGCACAGTATCCCTTACTTTGTCAAGCAAAGGAAAGCTTTTTGCTATTATCATGCTTTTGGCAGTTACGGGAGGTGGGTTGGTATTTTTGTATAAAACATTACAAAATAATGAAAAAAACCCTTTATAAAACACTTAAATTGTTAAGACCTAAGCAATGGATAAAAAACTTTGCTATTTTTGCTGCTCTAATTTTCTCAGAACAGCTATTTGATCCCACTTTATTTTCCAAAACAGTAATTGGATTTTTTATTTTCTGCGGACTGTCTTCAGCAATTTATGTTGTTAATGATATTTTCGATATTGATAAAGACAGAATTCATCCCTTCAAAAGATTTAGACCGCTCGCCCACGGGGATTTATCCATTTCATATGCTCTTATGCTTGCTTTAGTGCTTATTGGACTCTCAATGCTTTTTGCAATTTATCTAAATCCCGGATTTTTACTCCTCGTACTTATCTATTTGCTACTGCAGCTTTCGTACTCAATGTTTTTGAAAAATATAACAGTTTTGGATATTCTAGCGCTTGCTGCGGGTTACATTCTTAGAGTTTATGCAGGAGAGCTGGCAACAGGCTATCATATTTCTGTTTGGCTAGTCCTAACAACAGTCGCGCTTTCTCTATTTTTAGCTATTGGGAAAAGAAAGTCTGAATTAACTTTAATTTCACATATGCCGGGTAATCAAATTGAAGCAACGCGCAAAACACTCTCTCATTATTCGGAATCACTTCTTAATGTCTATGCATCAATTTTTGCTACATCTACATACATTTTCTATTCACTTTTTACTTTTTTTGAAAATCCACAAGGCTTAAAAATAGGTGTTCATATTTTTCTTCCTGACTTTTTGCCTGCGTCATTTCAAAGGAAATGGCTTATGATAACCATAATTCCGGTTGTATACGGCCTTATGAGATATTTGCAGGATATTTATGAAAAGCATGAAGGAGAAAGTCCTGAGAAAGTACTTCTCTCAGACATTCCTCTACTAACAACAGTAATTGTTTGGGCTGTTCTTGTAATTGGGATAATTTACTTTTTGGGAATATAAGTTAGGATTATTGTTTTCTTGCATATTGGGCACTTACCCAACCGTTTGTTCCATCTGTTAAATTAATTTCATACCAGCCATCCTGCTCATCTAGTAAATTATAAACATTTCCTGATTTTACTTGAGCAGACTCACTACCTGAAACCGAAGGTTCATCTCTGACTTTTAAATAACCCGTAGGCGTTGAGAGTATGACTATTTTTTGACTCTGAGACGGAGTGAGGGTTGTTGTATTATTAAATGGATTTGCCGAAGTAGTCGCATTTGGTGGCAAAAGTCCAAGTGATACAACAGCGCTTAATTGATAACCTGCATGTGTCTGAATATGAACTGTTTTTGTTTTGTAGCCAGGCCTACTAATCACCAAATCATGGTCTGAGGGAGCAATTTTTTTCATAAGAAGTGGTGTCTGGGTTATTTCATTTTGGTCAACCTGAATTTCGGCACCTGAGGGAATTGACGATACAAATAGCTGGGTTGCATTTTTATCCGAAAGCGGGACAAGATTTATTACAAAGCCACTTGAAAGTCCACCTTGTCCAAATGTCCTATCTACAACAGTTAAGACAGACTTTGTAATAGTTATTTGCTGTTCAAAGGCATCAAGGTTGTCTCCTTCAATTGGTACAAGTTTTAGTGTATAATCTCCAACTTTTAGTAAATCTTTTCCTTCACACATACAAAATGGGGTTTTCCCTATCAATTTACCATTTAAATAAACATTGCTAAGAGGTACAGAAGTCACCTGAAGTGCGCCTTTTCCACTAACTCCTTGGGACAAAAAAAATGAAAACCCAAAAAAAGTTGCAATAGCAAGGATAATTGGAGCAATAATAAAAAGTAACCTTTTCATAACGTAATTTATACTTTAACATAAATTGAGGTTACTGAAAATATGAAATGCTTAAAGTAGTTGTTGAAAAAATGAATAATACATTATCTACCAAACCGCTGGATAAAAAATTGGGAATAAAACCAGGACTAAATATACTATTTATTAATCAGCCAGAAGGATACCTAAAGGGTCTAATCAAAGAAAATTACAATCCAAGCATCTCTTCAACTACTTTTGACAAAATCCCCAAAAGCGGTAATTTTGATTTTATTCAGATCTTTGCTCATTCAAGAGAAAGGCTTGAAGAAAATATTTTTATTTTAAAACCTTTATTCAAAAAGAATGGTTGTCTTTGGATTTCTTGGCCTAAGAGTCATTGTGATATTAGGTCAAACCTAAATGAAAATATTGTCAGAGAAATTGGACTTAGAAATGGTTTGGTTGATATAAAAATCGTATCTTTAAATGAAGACTGGTCCGGCCTCAAATTTGTCTATAGACTTAAAGATAGATAAATATTATTTAATAACATAATTTAAAATAAACTATTCCGCACTTGACAAGAGTCCTGTAGTGTGCTACAATTACCAAACTTTAGCCTCTATTAGCTTCTATCTCCCACCCCAAAATTAAATCTCAAGATATGCCATTTAGGCGGGGGGAGGAATGAGGCAGCTAAAGATAAAAATATGATACTTAATTTACT
>DASVCQ010000075.1:0-2071 GCA_036381535.1 Patescibacteria group bacterium
TGTGCTTTTCTTCCCGGAAGTAATTTAAATCTGTCTTCCTGAATTGTATAGACTTTCCCATTTTTCCCTCTATAAAAAATATCTATTACAGCGACTCTCCCGTATCTTTTTCTCTCACCATTTTCAACAATAATACTCAATTCGCCTGTATGATATATATCTTCGTAAAGTTGCTCGAGGCTTCTGGGTCCTTGGTCCAGTTGAATTCCGACTCTTCTGGCATATATTCTGAATTCTCTGAAAGTGGTAGATGTGAGAGGAGGCAATTCTTTATCTATTTGGGCAACAGGTGGAATAAGAAGTCTTTCTTGCTCAAGCATATTAATTTTAAAATTGTAACACAATTTAATTTTCTTTCAACTTGTAATTTGCTTTTCTTCAGGTATAATGATGCCTATCTAAAGAAAGGTTCATAGAATTAATTACTAAATTTAAGTTATAATGTATCAGCATGGAAAAAGCAGATATCAAACTTATTGGCTTGGCAGGAAATAGTTGCAGTGGCAAGACAACATTAGCAACCGAATTGAAAAGACAATTAGGGAATAATGCTGCGAGATTATCCTTTGATGATTATTATATTCCAAGAAGCCAAAGGAAGGATCCTTCTATACCTGAAGAATCACCCCAAATCTATGACATGAATAGTTTTGTCAGAGATTTAAAGTTGCTAAAAAATGGACAGACTATATCATCTCCTGCAAATTCAAGAGAATCAGGATTAAACGGTATCAAATCAATTAAAATTCAACCAAAAAAAATAGTACTAGTTGACGGATATCTTATTTTTCACGACCCCAGAGCAAGAAAATTATTTGACTCAAAAATTTTTGTAGAAATTCCAGAGGGGGAAATTGTAAGACGAAGAAAGTTGAGACGAGACCCTGTAAATCCCATGCGTCATGATACTGATGAATATATAGAAAAGCTTGTCATACCAAATAATCAAAAATATATACAACCTCAAAAAAAATTTGCAGACGCAATTCTGGACGGAACGGAACCAACCGCAAAGCTTGTAGAAAAGGTAAGATCACTAATACAAGAGTAACTTGTTTTTTAGCCTCTTCTGTGATATAAATTATAGGATATGACTACAGAGAAATGGGACGTAAAAGAACACCCGGGTTATCTTGGAAAAACACGACCGGAGAAAATGGCCGAGTGGGATAATAGATACGGAAGCGGTAACTGGAGACTCTCTCACTGGCAAAATGCCAAGGGAGAGATGCTAACGTATGACCAGGTTTTTAAGGTATATGTTGAAGGTTACGAAAAATACTTTAAAGAACATGTTGATGAAGCAGACTTTCTTATCAAAAATTACGCATATGCTTATGACCACGACATGATTACTAAGGAAGAGGCCTTCGACTCTCATGCTTATTACAACAAACCAGGTTTTAGAAACCAATTCCATAATGTTGCATTAAATATTGCTCTTGTTAATGTTACAGGAAGAATGTTTGAAGGTTCAAAACCCATCCAAGTACGGGAAGGAGTGCCTGGAACACCCGATTCTATGCAACCTGAAGGATTTATGTGGTCCCCTGGAAGGATAAAATGCGTAGATCCAAGAATAATTCCTCAAGTCAACTTGACAGGGGAAATATGGTGGCAGGATGGTACAATTGAAGACTTCTACCAAAAAGCAAAAGTTTTGGAAGTTAAAAGAAGAGTCAACTCCTAAATTTGCTCAAAATCTCCAAAAAACCCTCCAGCTTTTTAATCTTTTCTGCTTAATGTCTTATCGTTGACTAACATCCCATAGTTATGGTAGAATTACCATTTATATGGCATACGTAGAAAATGTTCCAAGGTTAAATATAGATAAATACTATAGTTTGCTCTCCAAACCTGCAGCAGGGCTTGCTTTTGATTTGGATGGAACGGCTCTTGACTCATCTAATGCTTTACCTTTAAAGCTAAAAACAGTATTAGATGTTAAGCTTAGAGCAGGGGTACCAATGATTGTTGCAACTGGAAGAGGTATAGGTAGCACGGATGAAATGATTGTTTCTCAGTTATCAAAAAATTCATTGAGTAATTTGTACATTGCAAATTACAACGG
>DASVCQ010000076.1:0-13299 GCA_036381535.1 Patescibacteria group bacterium
AGCATACCAAACATCTTAAAGGGAATGCGGGAATCTAAGTATGGAGCTCAAGCGACTCTAATTGAGGGCTTTCAATCAATTCTTTACGTTGCTGGCTTCCTTACAGCATACAAAATTCCAGGATATGAAAATAATCCAGATCAACTTTTGCTTGATTTAACCCGTGATGGAGTTTTTTCGCAACTTTCTCTTGCCACACCAACAACAGCAACAGCAACCATGGGAAATAACGGCCTTGTCTTCCCTAACCCAACAATAATCAAACAGCATGATAAATTCATACTAAACAAAAACCTAACTCTTGCTTTAAATAAGCTAAAGAGATCAGAATTTAAATACCAAACAACAGGCGCCGAAGATAGGCTAGATAAATCAGGATGTCCTCTTGGAAGGAAAAGGGAAGGCAAGCCTGAATCTGGTGTTGATATAGCTGCAAGACTGCTAGCAGAAACAGTTATGGCACAAAAAAACCTCATCTAGTTAATCCTTAGGATAATGCAATTTAGGATGCAGGAGTAAAGATAAAACCTAAAAAATAAAACTTTAAAACAAAATATAAATATTTTAAGATGAAACTATTTTGATACCACTGTTTTCTCATAAATCCCTAATCATAACCATCAACTATCAACCAAGGGTTATTTCGTAGGAAGATCTACTTTTTGTTCTACTTGATAAATTTTTCCATCTGTTTTGGTAATTTTTATTGTCAAATCTATAGCCGATGTGACAGTATCATATCTGCAAACTCCGCTTGAACATGTTCCAAATTCACGGTATCCAATACCCGCTGTTTTTGCTCCGGGGGTAATATCAACCTCACCAATAAGCCCCTCAGACACATTCTCACCGTCAACTGTTTTGGTATATGAAAGTTGATATTCTGCAGCTGTAATATCCGATGCATTATTTAGGGTAAATTTGAGTGCCTTATTATCATCTCTGAAAGCTACATCAAGCCCAACATCTTTTGGAGAAAGAGTAAGTATTTGTGCATTAATATCTTGGCCGACAGGTGCTGCTTGCTTTTTGGAAGACATCACAAAAAAGATTCCTCCACCAACAAGCAGAAGAATTATAAGTGCTGCAACAATCAAGTAAAGTTTATTTTTCAGCATAAGACTATTGTGAACAATTACAAAATTCTTGTCAAGAAGTGTGTATTGAAATTGTTCCTAAATGTTTTTAATTAAACATGTTCACAGAGGATAAAGATTCAGATATACTAAAATTGCAACAGCTTTTATGTATAAATTTAAAAAAACTGTATTTGGTTTTATAAAGGCACACTTAATCGAGATTCTTATTTTTACCATATCTCTTTTTATCTACTCTTTTACCTCCTCACGCTCTATTGTTGAAGGAGATACTGGAGATTTTCTCTCAGCTGCAGCAGTTGGTGGTGTACCTCACCCTTCAGGCTATCCTCTATACAGCTTACTTACCAGGATTGCTTTTTTACTTCCTTTTGGACAACCCATTTGGCAAGCAAATCTTTTGTCCGCAATTTTTGGTGCTGCAGCTTTGGTTTTTGTATATAAGACTCTAAAATTAATCACCAAAAATACACCGGCTTCTCTTTTAGGGACTTTTACACTAGCAACATACAATTCCTTTTGGTTTTATGCACTGGTTGCACAAGTACATATATTTCAAGTCTTTATTCTTTCCGGTCTTATATATTATTTATTCTCTGCCTCAATCACCAAAAAAATAAAATATCTTTATATTGCCAGTCTGTTCTTAGGGCTTGGCGTATCTAATAACCACACAATAATATTTATTCTACCGGCATTTTTACTCATTTTGTATTCACTTAGAAAAAATTTATCTCTGACTTTTCTAATCAAATTGGTTGGGGTATCTTTGCTTGGCCTAACTCCGTATCTTTATACACTTTTTTCTGCTGGAATGCATACTCAGGTTAACTGGGATAGAGTAGAAAATATAACAAGCTTTTTAACTTTATTTTTTAGAAAAGATTATGGCAGTGCTTTTGGAGTTCCAGAACCATCAATTCCAGTACAATATTATGCCTTTTTTTACTATTTCAAAGATCTATTTCTAACAAGTTGGTTTGTTATTCCGTTTTCTTTTATTGGTCTTATTAGCATTTGGAAAAAAAATAAAGAGTCCCTGGCTATCTTGCTTTCATTTGTTTTTTTTGGACCTGTATTTTATCTACTTACAAATTCACCAATTCGCTTTGTTGTGTATGAAGCAAATGTAGGGCAATATTTTTCTTATTCTTATCTTTTTTTCAGCCTTCTTTGCGGAGTAGGATTTGCCGTCTTAACAAAGAAATTTATCTCCAAATATTCACTTGGTCTTTCACTAATTGTTATTGTTATTTTTCTGATACCTTCTTTTCATACATTTTTCCAAGTAAGACAAGACAATGACAATCTGACAGAAGTTACTACTCACTTTCAACTCTCACAAATTCCCAAAAATGCAGTACTGCTTACATGGGCAGATGAATTATATTTGCCTACAATGTATTGGCAGTATGCAAAAAAATATAGACCGGATATTACGGTTATTGAGCTTAGCCTTTTTAACTTGCCTTGGTATAGAAAAAATCTAGCAGAGGAATATCCTTTCCTGTCCCCACTTTTAAATAATTCTCAATTTAACTATGACCGCGCTTGCCAAATGTATGGAGGGAAAAATAAGTTATTTCTTTACCCCTGGTATCCTGAATTTGACAAATATTTTCAGAGTGAGTGTGTAATTATTCCCTATGGTTTAATTACAAAGGTCGTCCAAAAAAATAAAATACCAAACCCTCAAGAAATTAAAAATTACAACGACAAGATGTGGAATAAATACATTTCCCAACTCCCACCACTCAAAAATTATTTTGACAAATACACCAGAACACGTGAAACTCTTTTTGATATAGCCGAACATTTAAGTTATATGGGTATTTTTTACCATAACATGAGAAATGACGATTGGGCGCTGTCATCATTGCAACTTGCAAAAGAGGTATCTCCGGATGAGGCAGTATCACGGATAAATGAGTCAGCACTTCTTTTTGAAAAGGGGCGTAAGAAAGAAGCGATAGAGACACTTGAGAAAGGGATACAGATTGCACCTGCAACTGCCGGGCTTTACAAAAATTTGGGTCTTTTTTATATGAATTTGGGAGATAAAGACAAAGCTTATCAAAATTTGCAAAAGTATTTGGACTTTAACCCACAAGATAAAGATGTGCCGTTAATTAATAACTTTATCCTAAATTACAATATCACCAGAAATCAATAATATTTTAGGAAAGTTTTTCTTGAAGATATTTGGTCAAATTTTCAATTTCCACTCTCTCCTGAGATGCATCGTCACGATTTCTCACAGTAACTGCTCTATCCTCAAGAGTTGTAAAGTCAATTGTTATACAAAATGGTGTACCCACTTCATCTTGTGCCAAATACCTCTTACCTATATTCCCCCTGTCGTCCCACTGAATTTTTCCATTAATTGAATCCTGAAGCATTTCCAAGACTTCTCGTGCCTTCTCAACTAATTCAGGCTTATTAGGAAGAAGCGGAAATACTGCAGCTTTAATTGGAGACAACTTTGCAGGCAATTTCAAAACAATCCTATTTTCATCTTCAAAATAGGAGTCAACAATGGCAGCAAGCATAAGTCGATTTATCCCAACAGCAGGCTCTATAACATGAGGCAAAATTTTCTCACCTGAGTGAGGGTCAGTAATTGATAAATCTTTCCTTGAAAATTCCTGATGTTTTGATAAATCATAATTTGTGCGGTAAGCAAGTCCCCATAACTCTTTTGTCCCAAAAGGAAATTGGTATTCCAAATCCTCCGTACGCATGCTATAGAAGGACCTTTCCTCATCTGTATGAGGCCTCCATCTAAGATTTTCTGAGGATATCCCTAAGTTTTGCGTTACAAACTCCCACATAACCTCTTTCCATGATTCAAAAAGAGGTTCCCAAGCAGTCTTTGTAGGATCAAAGAAATATTCTATCTCTCCCTGCTCAAATTCAATTGTCCTAAAGATAGAATTCCCAGGTGTTATTTCATTCCTGAATGACTTACCAATTTGTGCAATACCAAAAGGAAGCCTGACGCGTGTTGAATTAACAACATTTTGAAAGTTAACAAACATGCCTTGTGCTGTCTCTCCTCTTAGATACCCAGCTCCGCCCTCTCCTTCGACCAGTCCTAATTGGACAGGAAAAAGCTGATTAAATTTCCTAACAGGTGTCCAGACATTTTTTTTGCAATTCGGACAATTAACTTCAAAGATTTTTATAAACTCATCGTATTTCTCAACAGTCCATCCTTCAACTTTACTACTATCAAACGCCATATCGAGTTCTTCTTTTGTTAAATTTTCACCCTTCTCAACTTTACTACGCAAATTTTTGTTATTCTCAATCCAATCCTCAATCAAATGGTCTGCTCTAATTCTCAATTTACAATTTTTACAATCAACCATTGCATCAGCAAAACTTGCCACATGACCTGAAGCCTCCCAAATTCTATGATGGGAAATAATACTAGCATCAAGCCCAACCATATCCGCTCTTTTGGTAACAAAAGTATTCCACCAAAGATTTTTTATATTACGCAGTAATTCTGCACCCATTGGCCCGTAATCATATGTATTTGCCAAACCACCATAAAGGTCAGAGCCCGGATAGAAAAATCCCCGCCTTTTGGCAAGTGCTACTATTTTGTCCATTTTATTTGATGTATCCATATCTTTATTTAATATACCAATGTAACTAGTGCTTGTCCAGAATCCAAAACTTATGGCGTCTTCCTAGAAAGACGCTTTGTCCTAACTTACCTAATGTGCTGATTTACATTAGGCGCCACTTCATGCTCAGGAACCGAAACATGAGTATTCTCCACTTTGATCGGAGTAGGCGTTACAGGATTCCATGTACAATCAATCTGAAAAGGACTGTCTGCACAAGATGGTTCTGCTTTTTGATACGGTATTTGGCTTGCTAATGCATATTCTGCTGCAGTAATTGTTGTTGCCACAGCGACTAACGCAACAGCATTTTTTACTTTCCTAAACCGATCTCTTCGCCTTTTATTTTTTTCTTCTTTTGATAGCTTTTGTTTTTCTGCAAAACTTTTTCTATCTTCTCTAAATTTTCTTTCCATATCCTATCACCTCCTTTCTTTAGCAAAAAGGGACGAAGGTATCTAGGATACTCCGCGGTTCCACCCCATTTCAGCCTTGATGTAATCCATTGCAAAGCTGCACTTTTTGTTATTTTAATTTGCTCAGCCTTTTCCAGGGACTTCACTGCATTTTAAAAATAACTACCACATATTGTGACTATCAAAAGATAATTATTGTATCTCAAACAAAATTATGCTTTTTCAAAACACAAAAAAACCCGTCCTATTATTTAGGGACGAGTTATCGTGGTTCCACCCTAATTGTTTAACTATCCCCGCTCAGCGGGGCTTAAGTTAAACCTCTTGATTAGTCTGGTGTAGCTCCAGGTTGCCAACCCTTTCATTGCTACAGGACTAGTCTAACATATTCTTTATCTCATTGTCAAATTCTTCAAAATGAGTATATACTAAATTATAAATGACCAAAACTTATAGTCCAGATTTTGCCAATAATTACGATACTTTCATAGGTGGATATTCCAAACAGCATAAAATAGTAAAAAAGCTTATAAAAAAGTATCATCCTACTAGTAAAAAACTTCTTGAAATAGCCTGCGGTACGGGCAACATGCTCAAAGCATTCAACCAAACTCATACTATCTATGGACTTGATATTTCAAAAGATATGATAAATATTGCCAAAAGCAAATTACCAAAAGCCAAATTATATGTTAAAGATATGACAAATTTTAATCTTAAAAAAAAATTTGATGTAGTTTTGTGTTTTTATGATGCAATAAATCATTTAATATCCTTCAAAAGCTGGGAAAAAATGTTTTTGCAGGTTTCAAACCACCTTGACAAGAATGGTATATTTATTTTTGACCTAACTACAATGTATAGGATGATTCAAAGATCTAAAGACCCAATTCTTGTTAGCAAACATAAAAATATGATAATTACTGCTTTTGTCACAAGAGTCGATAAGTATACTTTTAAAAGCAGATTCCAAATTATTAAAAAAAATGATCAACAAAAATGGTCTTGTATTGAAGAATACGTTGTGGAAAATTGTTTTGAAATAGAAAAAGTAAAGAAGAGTCTTAAGAAATTTTTTAAGATTGAAGAGGTATTTGATTATTATCAATCAGTACCGACAAGTAAATCAAAAATATTATTTTTTATATGCCGTAAAAAATAATGAGAATGCTCCCATTAGGAAGCATTCTCAAGAGAATAACGTTTGAGCGTTATTACTCTTTTCCCTACATTTGTTGTACTCTCATATACTTTTAGTATCTTGCAAAATGCTATTTGAGTCAATAAGCCGAAAATAAAATCTTATAAGTACAATTTTACTATTAGCATTATCTTGATGGTTGGAAAAATATACAAATATAACTTTAGGTCAAAGTGAATTTAAAATAATTTAAAGAAGTATGATTTATGCAAGCCTTGCTATAAGTTGTTTGGTTTTTAGTCGTCTTTCTAAAATGCCTTCTATAAGATAAGATGTGTTAACCTTTTGTAACTTATTAGAAATAGACCAATAACCTAGTTGGACAAGAAGATCCATCTCAAAGTTATAAATTAGATTAGACACGAAGACTTCTGTTTTCATTTTTTTTAGTACATCAACTAATAGAAAAAATATCTCTTTATTCTCTTCATTTGCCGGACAAAGTCCATCCACCAATTCACATAAATGATAGGCAAATCCTATTTTTGATAAGTCTTCCTTAAGCTCAGAGAAATTCTCAAGAGATACACACTCAGTAAGTATAGGCATATTTTGACCTTTATATAAAGAAAGACTGCAAATATTAAGTGGTTCTATATGAGATGCCCTTTTACTCGTGATTTTTCTTACTCCTTTTGCTTTTACTTGAATTTTTCCAAACTCTTTTGTGAGTACAGTAAGTATTCTATCAGCCTCACCAATATTTTGGCGCTTGATGACTATCCCATCAACACGAAATGTTCTCATAGGCAGAAATTATTGTAATTTAAGATTGAGTGTTTTATCTGTATCTAGTGTCATTGAGTCAAGTTGTCTTGTACCAACAAGTATGGTATATTCTTGTCCATCTGTACCTGGCTGTTTTTGTATCATTAAAGGAAGCACAGAGTTGCCAGCTAATTTAAATGGTAGCTGATAAGTCAGAGTATAGGTTGCAGCACCAAGTGGTCTTATTGTTAAAAAGCCTTCAAAAACAGTTTTCCCCAAATCTTCAGATGTTGTTACCTTAACCTCAGATCCTTGAGAGCTTATAAGTTTGCTACCTTTAGGCACATATACTCTTAGCCAGTCTCTCTGAACTGCATTAAGACAGAGTCCTCCACGCTCTAAGTTACAATCAGAAGGAGGGAAAGGATTTTTATATGAAATTGTGACAGTCTTTGTAAGAGTGCCATCTGATTTTATATCGTAACTTTGAGAAACAGATTCTTTAAGGAAAAGATTGGATTTTGCACCTCCAAAATTTGCATCATTTACATGTAAGTAGTCTCCTGTAAATGACATTATTCTACCTGATGCATTAAGTGCTTCAAGACCACTTTGAGCATCAGGGTTATTGACATCAAAGAGAATATGCTTTTGAGCAATTTCAGAAATCATCGTCTGGAAAAGTGGGCCCCAGTATTTTTTAGGACTCGATTGGAATGCTTTCTGCATAATTGCATAAAGCAAATCTCCGACAATCCCTTTTCTATTTGTCTTGACATAATTCACAGGAGTATCTGTATATTCCTCAAGAGCATAAATAACCTGAGCACATTTACACCTTGGGTCTATCTGGGTAGTAAAATGTACTCCGTCTGCATCTATATCACCCAAGATATCCATTGCCGAAACCAAAGCATGTGTATCCACTGCAATAATTCCCTCAACCGGGACATATCCGCCTGCTCTTTTATACATTGAATTAAAATCATTCATAGACTTAACAAAATCAGGAGATAAATTTGTATCACGAAGATTCCAAAGAGGCACTTTTGGCAGATATTTCAAAATTGGAGCAGGAGCAACAGGCTTATTTCCAATAGTTGCGTCAAGTGTATAAATATCATTTGAAGAATCAACATGTATCACTCCATGCTCAAGCCTAAAAATAGCATAGGCTGTTATAAAACCTCCTGTTGGCCTTAATTCTTTATCATTTTGAAAAAGTACCAAATACTTTTTTTCTGTTGGCTCGCCAAGCATTCCGGGCAATACTTTAATTAAAGGTTTTGCTTGAGTTACAAAAGTAGATGCTTCATCAACTCCTAACTTAAGATTTTTCAAATTATCTTGTATCGTCTTACCGCCAAAAATTGCAGGATAATGATTTGGGTCTACATTATCTATTTCCTTTTGCATTAATACAAGTTGAGTACCAATCTCATCTATTTTCGGGGTTACTTTACTCATTGTCGTAACGGCCATCTGAATTCTATCTTGTGCAGAGCCTCCGGTAAAACTTCCTGATCCATGAAGCCCTAGTACATCTGCATAAGGCTTTATTGCATCAATCATAATTTGACCTGCATTAAGTCCGTATACTCCAGCCTGAACCAAATGTATAGCGTCTCCATAATAAAAATTGGCAATAGGTACAAAGTTAAGATATCCCATTGCCTGTAAGTCCTTTTGAGTCTGAAGAAGTTGCGGCTTGGCAGCATTTAGTTGATTTGAGGCGTCTTCAATATTTTGTTGCTTGAAGGCATTTAGTGCAAGTTTTGCTGTAGAATAGGTCTGTTTTGCGTCCTTCAATACAGTTTGTGTTTGGATACCAACTACCACAAAGAAAACAACCAACAAAGCCAGTATTACACCCAAAATAGTCAATCCACGTTTACCTATTTTGATTTTTTTCCTTCGCATAGAGATTGAATTTTGCCCTAAATTAGAAGAAGGCCTTTGTTGGTCAAGTGAGATTTTAGAGAATCCGTCCATACCTTTAATAATACGTGAATTTTTAACACTTTGTCAATCACCGACCAGGTCACCTGCATTCTATTGCAAGATTATAGCGCACCTTTTCCAGATACCATTGCCCAGGGAGTACGCGCGATAATATACAAATCATAAAAAATAGAACGTCTATATACATAATCTGAATCCATTGCAATTCTTTTATCAAAATTAATTTCAGATCTGCCGGATACTTGCCAAAACCCTGTTAGTCCTGGTCTGACAGATAGCACAATTTTAACAGCATCACGCGTATTTGGGTATTTTTTTTGCTGCTCTCGCAATTCATCAGGATAGTATGCCCTTGGTCCGACAAGACTCATATCCCCTTGCAAAATATTAATAAGTTGGGGTATCTCATCAAAGGAGTATTTTCTAATAAATTTCCCTATAGGAGTTATTCTGGGATCGTTTCTTAACTTATAGCTACCTTTTTTGTAGTCTTCAAAAAGCTTAGAAAATTCGGGGTTTTCTCTCAAAATCTCATGTGCATTTTGGACCATAGATCTGAATTTATACATCTTAAACAATTTCCCATTTTTACCAACTCTTTCTGGAGTATCTGCTAAAATTGGTCCTTTTGATGTAAATTTAATTGCAATGCCCACAAAAATTATAATAGGAGAAAATACTATCAAAAGTATAACTGCTGAAATTAGATCGATAAATCTTTTGAGTGTTTCGTACACTACACTTTTTTTAATTTCTTTGTAGGGCATAACTATGCTAAATGTTCATGCTCGGTGCCATCTAGCTTTTCAACAAATTTCTTTATTTTTGGGACAGAATTTTTGGGGCAAACAAGCACTACATCTTCGGTATTTACAATAACAATATCATCTAAATCAATTCCGACAACCGTTTGATTTTTAAAATTAAAAATTAAAGAATCACGACTATCCTCAAGTAAAACATTCCCCTTGGTAACATTTTCGTCTTTCGTTACAGATAAAGCTTCCTTTAATGCCTCCCACGCTCCTATATCACTCCATTCAATATTCTCACAAGTAACATATGCATCCGTTGGGTCTAATTTTTCTAAAATTACATTATCAAAATGAATTTTTTCCAAAGTAGGATAAATTTTTTCTAACTTAGAATTGAATTTAGGTTTTCCCCATTCCTTGACAATTTCATCAATTTTTTCTGCTGTTTCAGGAGCCAATTTCTCAAATTGTTTCCATAAAAATTGAGGGGTCGTGACAAAATAGCCCAAATTCCATCCATGATGACCTGAATTAAAATACTCTTTTGCTTTTTCTGAATCAGGTCTGTATTTAAAGCCAACAAACTCATAAAAAGGAATTGTTTCTTTTTCAAATGATTCATCTCCGTAGTGGATCCATCCCAAATTTTCACTGGCAAATCTTGGTTTTTGGGCTACAAAAATTACTTTATTAGGATCTTTTTTTACATATTCGCCGGCAACCCTTAAAATTTTTCTAAAAAGCGGCTCTTGCTTTACCAAATGATCACTCCAAAGAATTGCCATTGGTTCATTTGGTGATTCTTTTACCAAAATTCTTGTCATTAGCGCAACTGCAGGACCTACGTCTCTCATCATTGGTTCTCCAATTACGTGTTCTTTTGGCATTTGAGGGAGTTGGTCACGAACAACCTCCACAAAAGCTTTACCTGTTGCAACATATAAATCTTCCCAGGAAAAATCAGGCTGAAGTCTTTGTGCTGCGAGCTGAAGGGTAGATTGGTCTCCTACTATTTTTTCAAATTGCTTTGGAGTATTTTTCCTTGACAATGGCCAAAGTCTACTTCCTACACCACCTGCAAAAATAACAATTTTCATAAATATTTATAGCTTACTAACAAAATCTTTTATATTTTTTTCAAAATTCTCTTTTGAAAAACGTTTAGCATTTTCACGACAGATATGGTTATTATAGTCATGTTCGTGAAAATTTTTCAAGACCTCAACTAGGCTTTCCACATTTTGGTCGTCAAAAAACTCTCCGGTTATTCCTTCTTTAACTATTTCCAGAGCTCCGCCTCCTCGATATGCAATCACAGGCTTACCTGATGCTTGTGCCTCAACCATTGCAAGACCAAAATCCTCAAGTCCCGGGAATATTAGTGCACGACAATTTGCATAGTAGTCAAAAAGTTCTGAGTCACTTACCTTACCAGTAAATTTGACCGACTTACCAGCAATTTTTTTAAGAGACTTAGTATTCCCTTGACCAACAACTACTAAAGGCAAATTAAGTTTTGTTGCCGCCCTAATTGCCAGATCTACTCTCTTGTAACTAGTAAATTTAGATATTCTTGAGACAACAAGAAAGTAATCACTTTTTCCAGAATTTTTGAATGCAAAATTTTTTATATCAATCCCCGGATATATCACAGATGATTCTTGGTTATAATATTTTTTAATTCTCATCTTTACTTCATTTGAAATCGCGATAAATTTATCAGGTCTGAATGCAGCAATTTTATCCCATTTTTTTAAGTACCAAATAAAGGGAATCGACAAAAAACGCAAAAAATAATTTGAAAAATATTCTTTATAACCACTCCACAAATATCTTGTCGGGGTAAGACAAATGCAAAGATGTTTGGTTGAAGGCTTGGTAATAATTCCTTTTGCTGCCTCACTTGTTACTGAAATAACCAAATCATATCCATCAAAATCAAAAGACTCAAATGCTATGGGCATTAAAAAAGGGAAATATTCATGTCTTGATTTTGAGAATGGTAAATTTTGCAAAAATGACGTCTTAATTTCAAATTTTTTTGCCCAACTTGACGCTTTTTTGTCATAAACAGATGTAAAAAGCGGTGCATTAGGGAAGATATCATGCAGCGCAAGCAAGACTCTTTCTGCTCCTCCCCATTTATTTACCCTGTCATATACAATTGCAACATTCATAGATTTTTTTTATCAAACATTACGAACTTTACAAACTTTATAACTATATGAACTTTACAAACTTTATAAATTTTCTTCGTATACTTTTAATGTCTCCTCAGCCATTTTTTTCCAAGAAAAATTCTTAATGCGTTTTTCACCGCTTCTTTTCTTTTCTTTTACTGCAACTCTATCTGCAAAAACTTCTTGCAAGACTCCACAGAGACTGTCCTCATCATATGGGTCAAAATATACTGCCGAATCGCCACAAATTTCCATAAATGACGGAATTTCTGATGCAACAACAAGACAATTATTAGCCATTGCCTCAAGAGCAGGCAGACCAAACCCTTCCATAAGAGAAGGCAAGACAACCGCTTTGGCGTGGTGATATAAGTAGACTAATTGTCCGTCAGTGATATTTTGAAAAAAGTGTATCCTTTGTCCCAAACCTTTCTTTTCTACTTCTTCTTTTAACCTTTTATAAAAAAAATCTTCTTTCCCAACAAATATTAAGTCGACAATTTCATTTGTTTTTAGTAGAAATTTCTTAAAACTTTCAACTAGTAATTCTAAATTTTTATGGGGGTAAGCATTCCCTACATAAAAGAAATAAGGGTGAGGAGTATCTACTTTTTCCATTTTTTCTTCTTTAAGTGTTTCATCAATACCTTCATAAGTTACGGCAATTTTGCCAGATGAAATATTATAGTGGTCAATTATTTCATCTCTTGTTGATTTGGATACAGCGATAATTTTTCTTGCATTCCTAACTCCTGAGGAAAGGACAAATTTGTATCCTGCCTGCTTTAACCAATACAAAGGACTTGGAAGTGTTGTTGCTTTACCGGTTGGGAAATGGTTGAGTATTAAGTCGTGTACTGTAATAACGAATTTACCGGAGTAAAAGACCGGATATGAAAAATAGGGGAAATGCATCAGGTCCAATTTTTCATTCTCCAAAATTTTTTTAAATTTTGTCTGTTCTTTTATTGTGTGCCATCTGACTTCCGCCAATTTCTTTTCAAAATTTTCTCCAAAAATTGGAACCGTCTCAAATTCTTCACGCCTCAAAAATAAAATATATTTATTTTTCTTATCAATTTTTGCAATATTTTGAACAAGATTTCTAATATATCTTCCGACTCCTGTTTCGTTCCATAACCTGCAATCAATTCCAATTCTTGACATATCTATACTATTATAAACAAAAAACTAAAAACAAACGAGCACTTTATTTTTACAACTTGTATAATTAAATATATATGTTAAAAAGAGATGAAATTGTTGATACCTTCAGAATTATTTCTATCTGGGCGGTTGTCGCGATACATACTACTTCCACAACGATTGCAATGGGTGGTTTCCA
>DASVCQ010000077.1:0-2814 GCA_036381535.1 Patescibacteria group bacterium
CGAACAGACAGAGTGGCCAAATACAATCAACTTCTAAGAATTGAGGAGGAGTTAGGAGATAAAGCTGTATTTCCGGGAAGAAAAGCTTTAGAATAAATATATGGCAAAATTAGTTTTGGTAAGACATGGAAAGTCAGAATGGAATGCTCTTGGACTTTGGACGGGATGGACGGATGTTTCCCTGAATGAGGAAGGTAGAGAAGAAGCAAGACAAGCAGGTGAAAAAATCAAAGATATCCACTTTGATTTTGCATTTACCTCTACACTTAAAAGAGCAATAGAGACACTTGATGAAATAAAAGAAGTGCTACATGAGGAGAATTTACCTACAACAAAAGCACTAGAACTCCGTGAAAGAGATTACGGTGACTTAACAGGCAAAAATAAATGGAAGATAAAAGAGGAATATGGTGAAGATCAATTTTTAAAATGGCGTAGGGGATGGGATGACATTGTGCCAGGCGGTGAATCATTAAAAAATGTGTATGAAAGAGTAGTCCCTTATTACCAAAAGGAAATTCTCCCAATTCTTGAACAAGGGAAAAATGTAATTATTGCTGCTCATGGAAATTCACTAAGAGCTCTTGTAAAATATTTAGAAAATATTTCTGATAAAGATATACCAAATCTTGAAATTGCAACAGGAGAAGTATACATCTATGACATCAGTAATGAAGGTAAAATTGTTAATAAAGAAATAAGAGCATCCCACAAAAATACAGGATACTAGAATCTAGTGTTTAAAGCTTATTTTTGATATAATAAGCATTACTTTTATGCAATTAACATCTATAAACGACTATAAAAAAACAAAAATCGTTGCGACAATTGGTCCGGCCAGTGAGGCTGAGGATACTTTGAAAGAAATTATTGTCGCAGGACTTAATGTAGCGAGGCTAAATTTTTCCCATGGTACTCAGGATGACCATAAAGTAAGAATAGAGAGAATTAGGAAATTATCCAAAGAGTTAGATAAGCCAGTTGCCATTCTACAGGACTTACAGGGACCTAAAATAAGGCTTGGAAATTTAATAAAAGAATCAGAAATTTTGGAAAAAGGACAAAAAGTAACCCTCTCTTTTGCAAAAGACCAAACATCAGACTCAATTCCCGTTCAGGTTGATATCTTCCCTTATTTAAAAAAGGGTGACGCAATACTTATAAATGACGGCCTTATTAGGCTTAAAGTTGATGAATTAGATAATGGTACAGCTCATTGTACAGTTGTTGCGGGTGGAGAAATTAAACCTCACAAAGGTGTCAATCTACCAGATACTGTTCTTCCTAATATGGCTCTTACTGAAAAAGATATTAGCGACTTGGAATTTGGACTTAAAAATGAAGTAGACTTTGTTGCTGTCTCTTTTGTTCAGTCTGAGAAAGATATCGACTATGTAAAAGGACTTATGAGTAAAGCTACTCACAAACCAAAAATTATCTCAAAAATTGAATGTGGTCCTGCTATTAAGAATTTAACCAAAATTATTGATGCCTCAGACGGAGTAATGGTTGCAAGAGGAGACATGGCAGTTGAAGTGGGTCAAGAAGAAGTACCAATTCTCCAGAGAAGAATTATTGATTATGCCAGATCTACTCATAAACCTGTTATTGTAGCTACCCAAATGCTTGAGAGTATGGTGCATAACGCCGAGCCAACAAGAGCGGAAGTTAATGATGTAGCAACAGCTGTTATGGACCAGGTTGATGCTGTAATGCTTTCTGCCGAGTCAGCACATGGAGATTATCCGATTGAGGCTGTTAGCATGATGAAGAAAATTATCAAAAGAGTTGAAAAATACTTGCACGAAGGAAAGCAAAATAGACCTTTTGAGCATCATGAGGAGCACACTCAAGTTGATGCAATCGCCCAATCTGCATCTCTTCTTGCCTCAAAATTGGATGCAAAGGCAATTTTGGTCCTAACAGAGTCAGGAATTACCGCTCAAGAATTAGTATCATATAGACCATCAGTCCCAACATTTGCTATAACCGACAATATTCGCACCTACTATCAAATGGCTCTTTTGTGGGGAGTAAAGTGTTTTTTTGTCGAAAAAATAACCAACAATGTAAATGCATACAAAGATTTAATTGAGGATTTTAGAAAAAAGGATCTTCTTAAAGTAGGAGACCATTTGGTAGAAGTAGCAGGGACACACCCTGGAGTATCTGGGCATATAAATAGCATTACCGTAATTACTGTTTAATAAAATCCTCTTTTATTTTTCCAAAGCAAATTTTTGTGTGGTTTTATGCTCTACCAAAGGATTGAATGGGTCCAAATCCCGAGAATTTTTTAGCCATAGTACTTAAGACTTTTCTAATTTCAGGATAATCTTCATCAAACGTAGTATTATCAACGATATCCAGGTACTTAAGATAGTTAAGTAATTCAGGATTGCAACTTTCCATTGTATTTAAAAATCTGTATGCAACTCCTATAAAATTCTCATGAGGATTTCCAGGGACAGAATATTTGAATTCACCTGCGTAGGCAAAAATTTCATGCAGTATTCCAAGTCTATTTTGATTGCCATTTTTGTCAAATAGTGTCAACCTATAAATTGGACTATCAAACATATATCTTGCAAATAAGTTCCACGACGCTTTTAATTTTTCTTCCGAGTCTACAACAGATAAAATTTTCTCAGGAAGTTTTGGATCTTTTTTTACATTTGCGTCAAATACAGCATGGTGATACTCATGTCTTGTTGCGAGTTTTACAAGTCTTTCAAGGTCTCCCTTTGGATTAGTAGAACACTCAATATCCTGACGCGAAATAGGTCCCATAGAAATAGCACATTTTTCTATGTC